>NZ_JBFULY010000023.1:0-69396 GCF_054049655.1 Cellulomonas sp. P5_C5
ACCGGGCGGAGCTGGCGGGCTCCGCCCGGTGACCCGGTGCTCAGATCCGGCGCCGCCGGCCGGGCGTCACCGCGGCGGCGACCACCGCGGTCTTGGCGACCGGGGCCGGGCCCGGTGTGACGGCCTTGGCCACGACGGCGGTCTTGGCGACCGGGTGGCCGATCACCCCGACCCGCCCGATGCGTGCTGGTCTCAGTGGCATGTCAGACCTCCTGCGCGGTGAGGGCGTCGTCGGCCTCGATCGAGGCGAGGATCGCCTGGATGGGGATGCGGCCGTCGGCGATCAGCTGACCGCCGGACCGGCGCGCGGCGGAGGCGAACCCGGCAGCCCACAGGTTCTCCCAGATGAGCACGCCGGCGGTGCTGCCGGGATCCATCGCGGCCGCGAGGTGCTCGACGTCGTCGGCCGCCAGAAGCTCGGCCAGCTGGGCCTCGATCTTCTGCAGCTCGCCCAGCTGCGGGATGTCGGACAGCTCGAGCGCATCGACCGAGCCGTCCTCGTTCTTGGTGAGGACGAGCACGTCGATCACACGGATGGTCCCGGCGTCGACGAGCGCGATCAGCTCGTCGACCATCTCTCCCGTGAAGCGGCTCTGGCCGGCGGGGAACTCGACGACGACGTAGTCGACAGGTCCCAGCTGGTCCAGCGGGGTCTCGGTCATGAGGTCCTCCTCTGTCGTCCGGTCCTCACGCGAGGGCCGCGGCCTTGAGCTTGGCGAACTCGGCCTGGTCGATCGCGCCGGAGTCGAGCAGGGACTTGGCCTGCGCTATCTGGTCGGCCGGTGACGACGACGAGGTCGCGCTCCGGATCCGGTCGTCGAAGGCGGACTGCGCGGCCTGCATCTGTGCGGCCTGGCGGGAACCCATGCCCTTCCCGCGGACGATCAGGTACAGCAGGATCCCGAGGAACGGGAGCAGGATCAGCAGCACGACCCACAGGGCCTTGGCGCCGCCCCCGGTCTCGTCGTCACGGAACAGGTCCCCGAAGATGGCGATGAGCAGCCAGAACCAGATGATGAACAGGAAGAACTCGAGCATCCAGAGCAGGATGTCGCCGCTCCCGAACGTCGCAGAAAACATGACGGTCTCCTTCGTCGTGACGTGACCGTGCGAGCGTGGTGCCCGGGAGGTCGCGAGACCCGCGGTCGTGGGTCCCGGTGCGATCGTGCGGCGACCCGGGAGGGCTCGGGATCACCCCCGGCGCGGATCACCCGGGTGAGCGTGTCCTGGATGAACCGGTGTGTCCCGGCGACCTCGTCGGGTCTAGGGTGCGAGACACGCGGCCCTGGGGAGAGTTCGTGACGTACGACATCGGCTCTGAGCAGGCACGTCCCGTCCGGCTGACGTCGGGCAGCGGCGTCATCCGGGCCAAGCTCGCACCTCCGCGGCTGCCGCGCGGCGTCGTGGGTCGCCGCGAGCTGCTGGACGTCCTGCAGGGTGGTCGCGGGCGGCGCCTCACGCTGGTCTCGGCGCCCGCCGGGTTCGGCAAGACGACGCTGCTCGCGCAATGGGCCCAGGCCGAGGAGCCCGAGCCGGCCCGCCGGTTCGCGTGGGTGTCGCTCGACGCGGGCGACTGCGAGCCAGAGCGGTTCTGGACCCACGTCGCCGCAGCGCTGTGCGGCGTGGAGCCGGGGGTCACCGAGGCCACCGTGGCCGCGATGCGCGCACGGCCGCAACGGATCGGCGACGTCGGTCTGCCGCTGCTGTACGAGGCGCTCGCCGACGGAGCCGAGGACACGGTGCTCGTCCTCGACGACTACCACCGCGCGGAGACGCCCGAGATCAGCGCGCTGCTCGCCGAGTTCATGCGCTACCGCCCCGAGCGGGTGCAGCTGGTCGTCTCGACCCGGTCGGACCCGGCGCTCGGGGTGGCCCGGCTGCGCGCGAGCGGGGACCTGGTGGAGGTCCGGGCGGACGCGCTGCGGTTCGACGAGGCCGAGGTGGCGAGCTTCTTCGACGGGATCGGGCTCGCGGGACTGACACCGACGGAGGGGCACCAGCTGGTGGAGCGCACGGGTGGCTGGCCCGCTCCGCTGCGCCTGGCGTCGCTGCTCATGCCCGAGGACGGGCGTGCCACGTTCATCGCGCAGTTCTCCGGGGCGAGCCGGCACGTCGTCGACTACCTCGCCCAGGACGTGCTCGACCTGGTCGACCCGGCCACCCGGGACTTCCTGCTGCAGGTCTCGATCCTCGGCCGGTTCACGGGGTCCCTGTGCGACGCGGTCACCGCGACCACCGGCTCGGGCGCGCTGCTGGCCGACCTCGAGCGGGCGAACCTGTTCATCTCGGTGGACAGCGAGGGGGAGTGGTACCACCCGCACCAGCTGTTCACGGAGGCGCTGCGGGTCGAGCTGACCCGGACGCGGCCCGCCCTGGTCCCGGTGCTGCACGCACGGGCCGCCGGGTGGCTCGAGGCGGCCGGGGACATCGAGGCCGCGACGGACCACGCGGTCGCGGCCCGCGACGTGCACCTGGCCTCACGCCTGGTCGCCGGTCAGGTCCAGCCGATGTCCGCGAGCGGTCGCGGCGCGAACGTCCGGCGGTGGCTGGCGGCGCTCTCGTGGCCCGAGGCGCTCCGGGACCCGGAGCTCGCCTTCGTCCGGGCGGTGACGGCGA
The DNA here is from genome assembly GCF_054049655.1 of Cellulomonas sp. P5_C5. Taxonomy (NCBI): domain Bacteria; kingdom Bacillati; phylum Actinomycetota; class Actinomycetes; order Micrococcales; family Cellulomonadaceae; genus Cellulomonas; species Cellulomonas sp. P5_C5. The sequence goes on from NZ_JBFULY010000023.1 coordinate 2,617, forward strand.
GCCTGGCCAACCAGCTCGACGAGGCGACGCAGTGGCTCGACGTCGCGCGGACGGGCGATCTCGACGCGCGGGACGCCGCGGGGCTCCCGCTCGGGTTCCGGGTCGACTTCCTGGACAGCGTCATGGGCGTCAACGACGTCGGGCACGCCCGCGAGGCAGCGCAGCGCGCGGTCGTCGCGGCGCCGAGCCTCGCCTGGCACGGCGTCGCGCTCGGCTGTCTGGGGCAGGCGCTGTACCTGGCCGGGCAGCACGGCGAGGCGACTGCGGCGCTGCGGGTCGCGGTGGGGGAGATCTCCGACGCCCACCCGATCATGCTCGCGTTCGCCGTCGGCAACCTCGCTCTGGTGGAGTCGTCGACGGGCGCCGGGTCGCACGCGGACCCGCTGCTGGACCGGCTCACCGACGTGCTCCGTGCGATCGGTGCCGACCGGTCGGTCCCGGCCGCCCTCCTCCTGCTCGCCCGGGGGGAGCGCGCGCGCCGGCTGGGCGACCCCCAGGGCGCGCTGGTCGAGCTGCGGTGCGCGATCGACGTCCTGGAGGACATGCCGCGCAGCGCGTGGCTCGCCAACGCGTTCCTGCTGCTGGCCGCGACCGAGCGCCTCGTCGGCCATGCCCAGGGCGCGCTCGAGGCCGTCGACCGGGCGCAGGAGATCCTCGACCGGCTGCCCGACCCGGGTGCACTGCTCGTGCGTGCGGCGTCCCTGCGGGCCGCCCTGTCCGCACCCGTCCGGCACGCCACGGAGTTCGGCGAGGCGCTGTCCGAGCGGGAGGTCGTCGTGCTGCGGCTCGCGGCGGACGGGCTGCAGCAGCGCGAGATCGCCGACCAGCTCTTCATCTCCTACAACACGGTGAAGTCTCACCTCAAGGCCGCGTACCGCAAGCTGGGCGTCACGTCCCGGGAGGCGGCGATCGAGCGGCTGCAGCAGCTGGACGGGACGCCCGCGCAGCACTGACCACCCGGGTGAGCAGCCGGGCGGGTGGTCCGCCGTCCGCCCGGGGATGAGCACGATGTCCGGATGATCCTCTGCACGATCGTCGTCGCGGGTGAGCTCGACACCCGGTTCGGCGACGCCGTGGACGGGATGACGCTCACGGCGGCCGGAGGGCGCACCGAGCTCGTCGGCACCCTGACCGACCAGGCCCACGTGCAGGGGGTGCTGCACCAGCTCTTCGACCTCGGCCTCGAGGTCGTCTCGTTCACCACGGCGCCCGAGGACGCGGTGCGCACCTGACGGACGCCACGGGTCAGGGCGACGTCCGCACCACCGTCAGGTCCGGTCCCGGGTACACCAGCGACTCGTGCCCGTCGTCGAACCGCACGACGTACGGGCCGTCCGTGCCCCGGGCCTCGACCACCGTGCCGCCGCGATCCGCCGTCCCGACCGTCCGGCCATGGATGACGACCTTGTCCCCGACCTCTGCGTGCATCGTCGATCACCTCACCGCCCAGGCTAGGACGACTCCTGCCGGAGCGCAGCAGCCCGGCGCATCTCGTCCGCGAGCGCGGCGTTGGTCGGTTCGAGGTGGTCGATCACGTTCCGGACCACGTCGGGCTGCTTGTTCTGGCTGAGCTTGGCCCGGGCGTCGAACCGGGTGACGCGCAGGCGCAGGCCGACTGTCCCGCGCGCGATGCGGCGAGTGCCCTCCTCGTCCTCGGCGAGGCTGCGACCGCCCGGCCGGGCGTGCTCGAAGTGGTCCGTGAGCAGCGCGAGCATGGCGTAGTTCTCGTCGTCGTCGAGGAGCTCGGGCGTGCCGTAGAGGTGGGCGGTGACGTGGTTCCAGGTGGGCACGAGGTCGCCGGGCGGGTACCAGCTGGGGGAGACGTAGTCGTGCGGACCCTGGACGATCACGAGGACCTCGTGCTGCCCGAGCTCGTGCAGGGTCTCGTCCGGGCGACCGAAGTGGCTGACGAGCGTGATGCCGTCGCGGTCGCTCTCCTCCACCAGCACCGGGTAGTGGGAGGCGACGAGCCCCGTCGAGGCCGGCGAGACGAACGTGGCCCACGGGTGCTGCCGGACGAGCTGCTTGACCTCGTCCGGGTCGGTCAGCAGGAACCGGGGGGTGTGGCGCATCTGCAGGCTCCCTGTGGTGGTGTCGACGGGCCGCGACCAGTATGGAGTCGTCCGTTCCGAGCGAGGAGAGGCCATCACCATGAGCGTGTACCGCGTGATCGACGTCATCGGGACCAGCACCTCGTCCTGGGAGGCCGCCGCCGCCGAGGCGATCAGCACCGCCGGGGGATCGCTGCACGACCTGCGGGTGGCCGAGGTGACCAAGCAGGACGTCGTCGTCGGCGAGGCCGGGGACCTGCTCTACCGGACCCGGCTCCAGCTCTCGTTCAAGTACAAGCCCGAGTAGGCCGTCCGCTAGACGTAGTCGTTCCGGCGCAGCCAGCGCATCGCGGCCGCCCCCCAGATCGGGGGCAGGTAGAACGTGACGAGCCGGTAGGTGATGGCCGTCGACACCGCGATCGCGCTGGGCACGCCGATGGCCTGCAGACCGACCGTGAAGCCCGCCTCGGTGACCCCCATGCCACCGGGCACGGGCATCAGGCCGGCGAACAGGCTCACCGCGGTGTTGATGAGGATGAGCTGCGAGAAGTGCGCGGTCTGCCCGAACGCCTGCAGGCACAGGGCCAGGACCCCGGCTTGGAGCAGCTGCGCCCCGAGGTTGCCACCGAGCATCGCGGACACCTTCGCCGGCTTGCGCAGCACACCCAGCGCGGAGTGCGCCGAGCGCGCCTGCTCCGCGATCGCGGCGCGGATCTTCGGGACCCGTGCGGTGACCCGGTGGCGCAGCCGGGGGACGGCCAGGGTGACGACCGCGGTGACGACGAGCACGGCGAGCAGCACCGCGAGCAGCGACGGGCTCGACGAGCCGGAGGTGTCGGAGCTGGACCCGGTGGACAGGCTCGAGGTGAACCCCGGCAGGCCGCTCACCACGATGAGCAGGATGAGGGACGCCTGCACGACGAACCCCGTGACGCTGTCGATGAGCCCGAACGACAGCGCGGACCCGGCGGGGATCCCGAACTTCTGGAAGAAGCGGACCTCGAGCGCCAGGCGGGCGGCGGAGGACGGGAGCACGAGCGAGATGAACTGGATGGAGTACTGCAGCATCAGGACCGGGACGTAGCGCAGCCGGGCGAGCGCGGCGCCCAGGGTCGCACCGGCGAGCGCCGTCTGGATGAACGGGGAGAGGAGCAGCGCGGCGACGAGCCACACCCAGTCCGCGGACGCGAGGGCGGCGGCGACGCTGGCGAGGTCGACACCGGCGAGCATCGTGACGACGACGTAGATGATGAGCGCCGACAGGAGCAGGGTGCCGACCGACCTCGGGGTGACCCGCCGCAGGCGCTCCAGCGGCGGCTCCTCGACCCCCGCGGCGGCGACGGCAGCCGTGCGCAGCTCGTCGAGCGTCCAGGTGCCCGCGCGCACCTCGGCACGGGTGCCGCGACCGAGCGCGGCCGACTGGAGGTAGGGCAGGAGGTCCGCGAGCCCCGCCGTGCCGATCGCGTCGACCGCGGCGGCGAGCGCGCGGTCGGGACCGACGACCAGGGCGGTGCAGACGAGGAGGCGGACCTGGTCGGTGCGCACGTCGCCGTCGTCGGACGCCCGTCCCGCCGCGTCGAAGTCGGCGAGCGCCGGGCTCCCGTCGAGCCGGACGACGACCCGGCTGCCGTCGATCCGCCCGTGCGCGATCCCGGCTCCGTTCAACGTGAGGAGGGCCCGCCACATCCCGGCGAGCAGCCCGTCGTCCAGGGACTCGGCGTCGAGGTCGCCGAGCGCTGCGCGTGCGCTCGTCGTGACCAGCAGGGCGTCGCCCTGGTCCGCCACGCCGACCGCGACGAGGTCCAGCGTCGGCACCCCCGCCTCCGACGCCAGCAGCGTGAAGAGGGCCTCGTGCTCGACCCGGGAACGGCGCGTGCCCCAGATCTGCGCGCGCTCGCCGCGGCGCGTCAGGGCCGTCCACAGCGACCCGACGAGCTGGCTGTCCCAGGCGTCGCGCCCGTAGACCGTGACGCGCAGCCCGGCGTCCTGCTCCGTGCGGGCGAGCAGCAGGTCCACGGCGGTCGGGTCGGGTGATGCCGAGACCCCGGTGGTCGGCACCCCGAGGTCGGCGAGGGCGACCTGGACCTGTGCGTCGGTCAGGCGCCCCTGCGGCGAGCCGAGGACGAGGTGGGTGATGGCCGCGGCCGCGATCCCGACGGCGATCGCGGCGCTCGCCCCGATGAGGTTCGTCGCGTTCAGGCCGATCGCGGCGACGGCGCCCAGGCCGATGACGACCCGGCTCGCGTACCTCCAGGGCCGGGCGAGGTGCGGGGACGCCGTGACGATGATCGCCGTGAGGATGGCGACGCGGCTCGCGACGTAGACGACCGGGGGGCCTGACGACACGAGCCCGTCGATGATGGCGGACGGGTCGGTCCCGGCGAGGGCGCCGACCCCGACCGCGGCGCCGAAGGCGAGGGCGGACGCCGTCGCCTGGTCGACGAGGAGCCGGCGCCGGCCCCGGCTCGCCGCAGCGAGCACGACGACCCCGACGGCCCAGAGGGTCATGACGGCGTAGACGATGCTCCACAGCCAGCCGAAGAGCGGCTGCAGCCAGGCGAGCAGGGTGGCCAGCGCGGCGTCGGCGCCGGACGGTCCCGGGGCGGCCAGCGCGAGCACCCCGAGGGCGAGGAACGAGACGACGAGCAGGAGGATGTCCGTCGGCCGGCGCAGCCGCGGGGCGCCCGCTGCCGACGACCAGACGCGGACGAGTCCGTGCAGCCTCGTGCGGTTCCGGTCCGCTGGGTCAGCCATCGAGCCTCCTGGGCACAGCGACGCGGTGGGAGCTGGTGCCTACGGGGTCAGCACCGTGCGGAACTGCGGTGAGCGTACCGCTGGCCTGACCAGCGAGTTCGTGAATCGGCGACGAACCGGGCGGCGGGTCGTGGGCGCCGCGCCGCAAGGATGTCGATGTCGTCCTGCTACCGGTCCGCGGCGGGCTCCAGGGCGAGCTCGACGACCTGGTACGGCTCGTGACCGGGCACGACGTTGTGCATGGTGATGGTCGCGTCCTGCGGCCGGACGTGGATGTGCCAGCCCCAGTCCGGTCCCGACTCCGCAGGGTAGGAGCCCCGGAGCCGCAGCTCGTCGCCGATGTCGCCGGCGAAGGTCATCCAGGTCGCTCCCGTGTGCCAGGAGTCCACCCAGACGCCCGACGCCGAGTCGGTGTCGCCGCCGAGCAGGAGGAGCCCGTCCTGCGGGGCGTCCCCGTCGGACCAGGTGTAGGCGATCGAGACGAAGCGTGCCGCGCTGACGGCGACCGTCGCGGTGGCCGTCGACGGCTGGTACTCGTCGGTGGGCATCAGCCGGAGGCGGTTCGTGCCCTGCCAGCGGCCCAGCATCGGGGTGAGGTGGTCGACGACGCTCATGCCTGACAGTACCGAGCCCCGTGGGACGGTCGGCGGGCGCAGGTTGCCCGTTGGTGCCGGGTTCGGGTTGAGATGTCCCGATATGGGCCCCGTCGGGTGGACCGTGGTCGGCACCGGACGGTGGGCTCCGTCGACGCGCGCGTTCCTGTCGCGAGCCCGCCGGGCGCGGACCGGATCCATCGGGTGACGGAGTATCACGCCCGGCCTGCGTCGGCTCCTCCTCTCAGGTGGGGTCAGCGGTGCACGACGGGGCGGAGGGTGCCATGACGACGGTGTCGGGCAGCGAGCGGGCCGGCCGGTGGGTCGGCGACGTCGGTGCGTCACGGCGGCGGACCACGTAGGCCACCCGGTCGGGCGAGGACGGGGGTCGGCTCGTGGACGAGGTCGCACGTGCGCGCATCACCTTGCTCGGTGACTTCCGCCTCCAGGTGGAGGACCGGTCGATCGAGCTGGGGACCGCGTGCCGGCGGGTCGTCGCGCTGATCTGCCTGCGGGGCGCCGTGCCGCGGGCCCGGGCGGCGGGCACGCTGTGGCCGGAGGTCACCGAGCAGCGCGCGGGAGCCAACCTGCGCACCGCGCTGTGGCGGGTCGGGCTCGCGGCCGACGGGGTCCTGCGGACCGAGCGGGGCTGGATCGACGTCGCCCCGGAGGTCACCGTGGACGTCCGTGAGCTGACCGTCCGCGCCCTGGCCGAGCACGACCTGAGCGACGACGTCGCGTCGGTGTCCCGGCTCGCGGACGCGGACCTGCTGCCCGACTGGGACGACGAGTGGGTGGCGCCCGACCGGGAGCGGGTCCGGCAGCTGCGGCTGCACCTGCTCGAGTCGGTCGCCCGGCGGCTCGCCGACCAGTCCCGGTTCGCGGCAGCGGTCGACGTGGCGCTCACCGCGCTGCGCGCCGACCCGATGCGCGAGAGCGCGCACCGCACGGTCATCGCCGTGCACCTCGCCGAGGGGAACGTCGGCGAGGCGCGGCGTGCGTTCGACGTCTGCCGGACGCTCCTGCGCCGTGAGCTCGGGATCGAGCCGTCGGCCCGGACGGCCGGGCTCCTGGTCCGGGCCGCTCCAGGGCTGCTCAGCCGAGCGTGAAGGAGACGGTCAGGATCGCCGCGGTGCCGAGCGCGCCGACCGTCACCGCCATGGTGACCGGCCCCGTCGGCGTGCCCGCCGGGAACGCGACCCGGAACGCCGCACCGGCGCCGAGGAACGCCGCGGCGTCCGGCGCGTCGACGCGGGTCACCGGGTCGGGGTCGCCCGGCGCGGGCGGCACCCCGTTCACGCTCGTCACGAACGGCGGCGACGCCACGGGGGCCGGGACCAGCAGGAACGCCTCGGCGCCCGGGGCGAGGGTGGTCACGACGGCGGCGTCGGCGCGCGGTGCGTCGCGCAACGGCAACGTCGCGAGCACCTCGACCGAGAGCCGCCGGACCGGGACGTCGAGCTCGCGGGACAGGTGCATCCCCGCGAACGCGAGACCGCCGGTGTAGCTGCCGTCCGTGACCGCGTAGTGCCGGCTGACCTCCGCGGCGACAGGCGCGGTCGTCTGGGCGACGGCGGAGATCCGCGCGTCCGCGACCGTCACCGCACCGGCCGGGTCGAGCACCGACACGCGGTAGGTCCGGGGGATCCCCGGCGTCACGACGACGTCGGCGACCTGGAAGGGGATCAGCGTCACGAGGTCGCTGGTGCCCGGCGTCGAGCTGTCGACCGCGCGGCCCGCGACCGTCACGGTGACGTCGTCGACCGTGAGGTCGAACCAGAGCGTCTGCAGCTCGGCCGCGTCCGCCTCGACCGCGTCCTGGGCGCTGCCGATGCCGTTGACCGTCGTGACCCGGTGCGCGCCCGGGCGCGTGAACGACGCGTAGATGCTCTCGTTGCGCTGCACGCGGGGGCCGACGGGCACCTCGCCGAGCGCGGACGCGCGGAATCCCAGCGGGTCGACGGCGGTCCCGGTGATCACGGCGAGGGCGCTCGGGTCCGCGGCGCGGTCGGACAGCGGGCTCGCCACGTAGGTGCCGGGGTCGGGTGTCGCCGGGTCGACGCGGGTGTCGCCGTTGGGTGCGGCGGACGCGCCCGACGACGCGCGCGTCGGCATGACCCGCAGGTTCCGCTCGAAGTGCACCCCGGGCGCGTCGAGCCGACCACCGACGACGAACGTGCGGGAGCGGTCGGTCGGCGTGAACCGGTAGCGCATCACGTCGCCGACCGTCGCGCTCGCCTGCGCGTACGTGTCGGCGTCGTGGACGACCGCCCCGGTCAGCCGGCCGAGCGGCGAGTAGACGTCGCCGGACTCGCTCGACGCCTCCTGCTCGATCGGCGCCTCGTGCTCCTTCTGGAGCCCGAACAGGCGCTTCCACCACACGTAGCCGAACGGCAGGAGCGAGAAGTTCTGGGTGCCCAGCAGCCAGCGCATGACGCGCAGCAGCCAGCGGGTCCAGTCGCCGGGTGCGACCGCGGGTTCGATCTGCCCGTACGGGTCGAAGAGCCACTTCATCCAGCCCATGCCCATCTCGACCATCGCGGTCGAGTCCGCGTTGCCCAGCGGGTCGCTCGCGCCGACGAACGCGATGCGCACGGAGAGCTCGTCGCCCGTGACGGTGACGGCGTCGGCGAGCTGGACGCGCGGCCCGTCGACCGCGAGCACGTCGGTCCGGCGCGGGGCATTGGAGCGGTAGCGCACGACGACCCGGTCCTCGGGGTCGAGGCCGTGGCCCGCGCCGAGGTCGACCACGAACGGGTTGGCCGCGTCCACGGTCCCGGCCTTGTACGAGTACCAGTCGAACGCGCTCTCGGGCTCGTGCGAGTCGTAGCCGCCGACGCGCACGTCGCCCGTGAACGGCACGTTCTCGGTCAGCGTGAGCGTCGTGCCGGCCTTCGTCGCGGACCGGATGACCGTGTCCTCGCCGTGGCGGATCGTCACGCGTCCCGTCGCCGGGAGCTTCTCGGCGTCGGTCGCCTGCGTGAGCGTGACCGACCCACCGCCGGCGCCCACCGTGGCGGCGAACAGGTCGCCCGTCCCCACCATCGCGCGGCCGAGCCCGTAGAACGCCTTGCCGACCAGCCAGAAGATCCCGCCCCAGGTGGAGCCCGCGACCAGGTTGACCAGGCCGCCGTGCGTGAGGGCGTCGAGGATCGCGATGGACACGTCCCACCCGGCGGAGCGCTGCTTCTTGCGCGTGGCGACCCGGCCCGTCGGCAGCGCCCCGGACGGCACCCGCACCTGGAACACGTCGCCCGCGACCGACGCGACGGTCGTCTCGACGATCCGCGCGCCCTGCACCACCTGCAGCGTGTCGCCGGCCGCGATCGCGACCCCGGCACGCTGCGGGATGGTGACGGACCACGTCCCGCCCGTCCCCGCGGCGACTGTCGCGTCCAGGAAGGCGGAGAACTCCGGCAGCTCGGTGTCGGACGACAGGATGGCGGGGAGCTCCAGGACGATCATCGGGAACGCGTTGAACCACAGCGGTCCCCAGCGTGCGTACTGCACGGTGTGCGTGAGCTCGTGGTTGGTCAGCGACTGGCTGCGGTCGATCTCGGTGGTCTCCTCGTCCGGGACCAGCAGCGTGCCGGGCCCCAGCGTCACGGTGCGGGCGTCGCCGACGGCCTCGAGCGCGACGACGACGATCGACCGGTCCGCCGCCGTCGTCAGCGTGAGCGCGGTGCCGGGCGGGGCCTCGGCGAGCAGCACACCGCCGTCGCGGGCCAGGGCGGTGAGGAACTCCGTGCCGTCGTGCGTGAACGTCTCCACCGAGACGCCCGTGGCGGTGACCGGGGTGGAGAGCGTCACCTGGGAGACGGCCGCCGCGGCCGTGATCGTCGCGGGGTGCGTCACCGTGCCGTCCACGATGCCGACGACGGTCCCGACGGCGCGCAGGTCGTCGGAGCTCCACAGCGAGAACGTCGCCGTGCCCGTGGTGCCGGTGCCGTCCCGGGTGCCGTCGACACCCAGGAACGGGCCGCCCGTGAGCGGGTCGGTGACGTCGACCTGGCGCACGGTCAGGGCGGTGCCGACGGCGGGCAGCGCGGCGGCGTTCGTCAGGGTCAGCCGGCCCGCGGACTCCCCGAGGACGCGGTGCCACGAGTTGGTGCCGCCGGCCCGGACGCGCACCAGGTCGTTCGCGACGACCCGCAGGAACGGCGCCGCGACGGCGGCACCGGCGACGGTCACGGCGGCCTGCACGTCGACCGTGCCCGCCCCCGACACGGTCCCGTCGTAGGCGTAGCCCGCGGCACCGAGCTGGACGAGGCGCAGGCCCGTGGTCGCCAGGTCCTGCGCGGGCGTGAAGGACACCTGCGAACGCAGCGTGCGCACGACGGAGACCTCGGTGCCGACCTGCACGGGCGCGCCCGGTCGCAGACCGTCCGCGACCGCCGGTGCCGCGAGGTCGATCACCCCGGCGGCGACGTCGACGCCCGTGAGGCGGGCCGCCCGGGTCGCCGGGCGGTCGTCGACGCGGGTGAGCATGATCGGGGAGCCCTCGAACCGCTCGGGCTGGGGCACGACGATCCCGAGCACGTCGGCGCGCGTGACGGGCGCGGCCGCACCGGTCGTCGTCCAGCGCTCGGTGGTCCACGGCCCGGTGCCGACCAGGGGCCGGTCGACCACGACGACGTCGTGCGTGGGGGCACCCGGAACCACCCGCGCGTGCGACACGCCACCGCCGTCGACGCGGACGACGACCACGCCGGAGGACCCGTCCGGTGCGGAGCCGGCGGTGACCGGTGTGTAGGTGAGGGCCGGATCGGTCTCGACCGCACCCTCGCGGGCGCCGAGGACCGTGCCCGGGACGACCGTCCGGAACGCCGTGGTGCCCGCGGGTGCCGCGACGTCGATCGGGACCGTGCTGCCGGTCGCGGGCCCCTCGACGCGCACGCCGGTCGCGGTGCCGCCCTCCAGGACACCGGTCGCGCCCGGCCCCGGTGGCGTGGCGGAGCCGAAGTCGAGGGTCGTGCCGGCCGCGGTCACGGTCGTGGCCGCGCCGAGGGTGCCGGCCGCGACGGCGAGCGGCGCGGCGATCCCGGCGGGCAGCGCGCGCTCGAGCGGGAGCCGCGCCTCGAGGCGTGCCACGCGCGCGACCAGCACCTCGCCGCCGGAGGCGGTCAGGCGCAGGAGGTCGCCCGCGGCGTAGGTGGCGGTCGTCCCGCGGGCGTCGAGCGAGTCCGCGGGCGCACCGGCGGGCCGGGACTCCGACGACGCGGGGGCGGCCGCGAGCGCGGTCACGCGCAGCGTGGTGCCGGTCAGGGCCAGGTTCTCGGCGAGCTGGAGCCGCTCACCGGCACCGGAGGCGAGGACCGCGACCACCGTCGCGAAGGCGAGGGCGGTCCCGTCGTCGACGAGCACCTGGGCACCCGCCGCCAGCCCGGTCGGCGCGGCGGTCGCCAGGACGCTCCGCACCTCGAAGTCGCCGACGGCGACCGCGCCGGCACGCAGCTCGGTCAGCGTCGAGTCCACGTCCTTGCGCGTGTCCATGCGGCTGGCGCCGAGGTGCAGCCCGCCCGACGGGAACCAGGGGGTGAGCGTGCCGGGAGCCACGGCCTCCGCGGGACCGCCGTGCCGGGACCACGCCGTGAGGTTGCCCGGCAGCCACGGCGCGGTGGGCGCGCCGCACTGGAGGAACGACGTGCCCACCCCGGTGGGGGCGAGCGAGAGCACGGTGCCGTAGTGCGTGGGCTCGAACCGCCCCCGGGGGTCGACGACCTCGCCGCGTTCGAGCAGCGCGAACTCGCTGTCCGGGCTCCAGACGATGTGCTGCGTGGTGAACGCGCGGCCGCCCGTGATCACGTTCATGAAGCCGTCGCGGCGCACCCCGAACGAGCCCAGCCGGTCGGTGGACGTCAGGCCGGTCGAGCTGAAGAAGTCGTAGTCGATGCCGCCGCCGACGCCCTTGAACGGCGCGACGATGAGGCTGAGGAACAGGTTGAACCACCAGTCGATGCCGAAGAACGTCAGGATGTTGTTCTGGAACGACCACGTGAGCGTGGACAGCACGAGCCCCTCGGACACCCCGCCGGTGGGGTCCGACCGGCCGACCGGGTCGCCGCGGCACACCTCGTAGGCCGACCGCGGCTCCGACTCGACGGGCAGCGGACCCTCGTAGCCGTCGGGCCGCCGGGGGTCGGTGTCGCCGCCGTCGAGGGGGTCGGGCTCGCAGAACGTGCCCGTCGCGGGGTCCAGCCGGCGCAGGGGCAGGTGCACCATTCCGGCGTGCACGAACCCGCCGAACAGGCCCGGGACACCCGCGTGGGCCAGGAGGCCCTCGCCGTACGCGTCCCGGGGGATCCGGACCACACCGCGGGGGCCGACCACGCGCACGGGCGTGCCCGACGGGTCGAGGCTGAACACCGCCGCGGTGGGGGACCCCAGCGCACCGTCGATGCGGGCCAGGCAGCGCATGCCGTCCCAGAGGTAGACCGCCCGGGCGGCTCCCGTCTCGTCGCGCACCACCCACGTACGCCCGTCGGCGTCCACGTGGTCGCGTGCGGGCCGGGCGGAGGCGACCCGGTGGCCGCGCCCGTCGTACGCGGGTGCCGTCGTGCCGGTCTCCGTCAGCACCGCGCGCACGCGCCCGTCCGGTCCGAGCGCGAGCCGGCGCCCGACGCCGGGGCCGCGCACCTCCACGAGACCGAGGTCGTCGTACGTGTAGAACCAGTGGTGGGTGGACGGTGCCCGGTCGGCTCCGGCGGCGCCGCCGGGCAGGCACGCGACCACGCGGCCGCGCGCGTCGCGCCGGATCTCGACCCCGTCGACGAGCGTGAGGTCGTCGCCGGTCCAGCGGTACTCCTCGGTGAACGCCGCCGCCGCCACCGGTCGCACGTCCCGCAGCAGGGAGCCCTCGCCGATCCGGTCCGCGACCGTGCAGACGTCGTGCCACGTGCGCACGCCGTCGCTCGCCACCGTCAGGTAGTCGCGACCTCCGCCGCGCAGCGCCAGCAGCACGCCCGACGACCCGTCGCGCTCGATCTCGAGCACGCCCGCGCCCGGGAGCGGCAGCGTCTCCGTGGTGGTGCCGAGCGTGGGGCCCGTCGGGAGGTCGGTCATGGTCATGGCGTCACCCCAGGGAGCCCGAGACGGAGACGGACCCGGAAGCCCCGGCGCCCGCGTACCTGATCGACTCCAGCAGCGCGACCAGCTCGTCGCGGACGGACTCGACCAGCGTCGACGCAGCGTCCGCGACCTGCGGGGGGATCGCGTTGATGGTCGCGAGCATCCCCTCGACGTCGAGCTCGCGGAGCTCGTCGCCCACCGCGACCAGCTGCGTGCCGACGCCCTCGAGCGCGGCGATCGGCAGCAGGCCGGAGACGCGGCCGACCTGGGCCGCGACCCCCGACAGGTCCGGCAGGAGACCGGCCGGGTCCAGGCCCCGGATCGCACCCGCGACCTGTGCGATCAGCCCGTCGAGGTCGCCGGCCAGCACCGCGGGGTCGTACGCGGCAATCGTCGCGCGGACCACGGCGTGCACCTCGCCGAGCTCGTCGGCCAGCCGCGCCGGGTCGAGCAGGGCGAGCTCCTCGCGCACCACGTCGATGACGCCGAGGTAGCGCTGCGCGAGCGTGCCCGGGTTGAACTCGTCGATGAGCGCGCGCACCCGCGCGAGGAGCTCCTGCAGGGTGGCGCCGGCGGCGGTCAGGAAGGCGGGGACCACGGCCACGAGGGACGCGAAGAAGGCGTCGAGCTCTGCCGCGAGCGGCTCGGGGTCGAGGGCCGCGAGGAGGCCGTCGACGTCGGCGAGCAGCGCGGACGGCAGCGCGGTCTCCAGGAGGTCGGCGACCGCGTCGAGGTCGTCGGCCACGGTCCCGGCCAGGGCGCCGGACAACCCGCGTGCGCCCGCGCTGACCTGCGCGAGGTCGCCCTGGACCGCGAGGACGAGCGCCCCGGGCGACACCGCGGCGACGAGGTCGACCGAGACGGCGACGTCCAGCCCGCCGGCACTGAGCCCGGCCGAGCCGCGCAGGGCCAGCTGGGCGTCCAGCTGGGCGGCGGCGACCGGCGCGAGCGCGGCGTCGAGCGCCCGGTCGATCTCCGCCTGGAGCCCCAGCAGCCGGTCGCGCGTCGCCCGCAGCGTCCGTGCCGTCCCGGCGGTCGCCTGCTCCAGGCTCGCCAGGACCTCGCCGACCGGTCCGTCGCCGAGGTCGGCCAGCGCCTCGCGCAGCCGTGCCGGCAGGTAGCCGACGAGGCGCACGATGTCGCCGAGGCGCAGGTCGGTCGGGGGAGCGGGCTGCGGACGGTCGGGTGACGCGGTCGAGCCGCTCACGCCCACCGCGCCGAGGGTCGGCTCGACGGCCGCACGTGCCGCCGCCTCCCCGGCCTGCGACGCGACGGCCCCGACGCGGGAGCCGATCACGTCCGGGCTCGGCACCGGGATCGCCCCGGTGATCTGCCGGTACAGGTCGATCGCGGGTGCCAGCAGGATGCGCGGGTGCACCCGGTCGACCGCACCCACCACCTGGTCGAACACCTCGCTCACCGGCGCCACCAGCTCGGCGACGTGGACCTGCTCGAGCGCGGACGCGGCGTCGTCGAGCACCCCCGTCACGCCCGAGGTGAGGGACGAGATGTCGAGCGAGCCCAGCTCGGCGAGCGCGTCGGCGAGCATCGCGTCGAGGTCGGCGACCAGGTCGGTGGGCACCAGGGACGAGATGGCGTCGCTGACGGCCTGCAGCCCGTCGCGCACCGTCGCGCCCACGCCGTCGGGCACCTGGAGCTGGGCGGCGGCATCCTCGAGCGGCCGGCGGACGGCGTCGTCGAGGTCGATCGACTCGAGCAGCGAGACGAGCTGGTCCACGCCCTCGCGCAGCGGCTCGGGCAGCTCCACCGACGAGACGACCGCGCTGACCTCCTCCCGGAGCTCGCGGAGCTGGGCCGTGACGGCCGCCGCGGCGTCCGGGATCTGCGTGCCCCCCACCGCGTCCGCGATCGCCGTCGCCGCCTCCGAGAAGGCACGCAGACCCTCGACGGCCCGCTCGAGGACCTCCTGCGCCTCTCCCGCGACCTCGTTGACCCTCGTCGTGATCTGCCCGAGCGCGCCCTCGAGCGTGTCGAGGAGGTCGCGCACGACCCCCTCGAGCTTGTCGACCGCGGCGGCGACGAGCGCGGCGGGGTCAGCGGCCTCGAGCGTCTGGGCGACCTGCGCGAGCGTCGCGCGCACCGCGACGACGGGGGCGTCCAGGTCGGCGTCGTCGATCGTGCGCGCGAGCCGCGCGATCGCGTCCGAGAGCGCCTGGCGCAGCGGCCGCAGCGGCAGCTCGCGCAGCAGGTCGCGCAGCCAGCCCTTGACCACCTCGACCGACCCGTCGACGGCGCCCAGGACGATGTCCCGCGCGGCCTGCTCGACGCGGTCCATGAGGTCGCTCGCCGCCTCCATCGCCTGCTGCGCGTCCAGGCCGTCGACGAAGCCCCGGGCGTCGGCGACCATGACGCGCCAGTCGTCGAGCACGTCGAGCGCGCCCTGCTCCACGGTCGACAGCGCCCCGCGCAGCGCACGCACCGGTGCGGCCAGGTCGCCGACGCGAGCGACGGACAGCACGCCCGTGACGGTCCGCAGCGCCGAGGCCAGCTGGGCGACCGTCGCGGTCCGCACCTGCTCGAGCGCCGCCAGGGCCGTGCGGACGGCCTCGACGTCGCCCGCGTCCGCCGCGACCCGGAGCCGCCCGAGCGCGACGACGAGTCCCTCGCCCAGGCGGGGGTCGATCCGGACGCGGGCCAGCTGCGCGTCCAGGGTGGTCGACCAGGACCGGACCGGGTCGACGACCGAGGAGCCGAAGGGCAGCAGGACCTGCATCGCGATCCCGACGAGCGCACCCGGGTCGGACGGCAGGCCGCGGTCCACCTGGGTGACGAGCGACTGGATGCGCGCGAGGCCGCCCGAGACGGCGGTGGCGTGGTCGCCGAGGCCGCCGGCGACCTTGTCCAGGGCCGCGCCGGCGTCGAGGGAGCCCGGCAGGCTGAGCCGGAGCGGGTCGCCCGAGAGCGCCCCGATCAGCGCCGCGATGACCCGCGCGCCGTCGGCGACCGCGGCGGCGTACTGCGTGACGGGCAGGTCGGTGCCGAGCGCGTCCAGGAGCCCGGTGAGCGCCTCGGCGAGCGGCTCGATGAGGGCGGCCGGGTCGTCGACCGCGGCACGCGCGGTCTGCACCACGGTGCCCAGGTCGCCCAGCACGCCGGCCACGGCGCCGTCGCCCAGCAGTGCCTGCAGGTCCTCGACGTCCAGCGCCGAGGCGATGTCGACCTTCGCGTCGATGATCGACGAGAGGTCCAGCGCGGACAGGTCGTCCAGCAGCGTCACGACGGCCCCCTCACGGTGCGAACTCCATGACCGCGCCGGACAGCGCGACGGCGCAGAGCTGGTCCGTGGCGACCACCCAGCCGTCGACGCCGTCGAGCACCGCGGCCGGCACGTGCGTCTCGGGTCCGGTGAGCGTCACGGTCGTGCCGCCGACGGCGACGTGCGTCCCCGCGGGCTCGGTGGCCACGGCGATCCGGCACGAGGGCTCGGGCGCCGCGTGCCACCGGAACGCGCCCCGCGTCGCGCGCAGCGAGAGCTCCAGCGGCCCGTCCACGGCCACCGGCTCCCCGAGGTCGAACCACACGACGTGCGCGGGGGTGCGGCCGTCGGCCGCGGGCAGCGCGGTGCGCGTCAGGCTCCGCCCGGCCACCACGAGCGCGAGATCGGTCTCGCCGTGCGGCCAGCCGATGACGGCCACGCGCGCGACCCGTTCGCCCGCGAGCGTCGCGGCCGCGACCCGGCGGACCACCGGCGCATCCCGCACGGCGACACCGGCGAGGTCCGCGTCCGACACCGGCACGGGGTCGGAGGCCGGATGGATCGCGGCGCCGTGGTGCGTGACGGTGACGTCGGCGACCGTGCGCGTCGGCGCGCGGCCCGGGGGTGGTCCTGGCCGGACGACGGACGTCGGGGCGCCGTCGCACTCGACGATGAGGCGCCCGTCGAGCGCACGCTCGATGACGACGCCGGACACCTGGAGCAGCACGTGGGCGTCACCCTGCACGTCGCTGCGCACGGTGATCGGCGCGGTGCCCCCGGCTGCCGTGGTGACCGCTGCCGCGAGGTGGCGCTGCAGCGCGGGAGCGAGGTCGTGCGTGATCGGGGAGCGCACCGGTCCGGGGACGGCGAGCTGCTCGTCGCCGTCCGGCCCGAGCACGTGCACCCCGACGGGCATCGGGGCCACCCGCAGACGGACGTCCTGGTGCGTGAACGGCTGCTTCACCAGGTCCTGGAGCGTGCTGCCGAGCGCGACGCTGACGGTGAGGGTGCCGAGCAGGTCGGGCAGGGTGAGCTGCGTCCCGGACCGGCTCCCGCCGGTGAGCTGCGCCGGGAGGAGCTGCCCGTTCCCGGGCAGCGGCGGGACGGCGACGACCGGCTGGGCACCCTGCTGCACGACGACCCGCAGGGCCGGGTTGCCCGCCAGCACGGACTGCAGGCCCGGGATCGTCAGGCCGCGCGTCGGGACCGCGGGGTTCGGCGGCCGGACCGTGATCGTCTGCGCCGCGTCTGCGCCCGGCGCGACCGTCCCCACGTCGCGGCCGGGGCCGTGCGTCACGGGGTCGACCGTGAGGACGGCGCTGCCCACGCGCGCCCCGGTGGCACCGGCCACGGCCCGCCACGGGGTGGTGAGCGCGATGCCCTGCGGCGTGACGGCGACGGGGGGCTGCAGCGCCACCCTGCCGATCGTGGCCTCGATGGCGGAGACGGCGAGAGCGGTCATGGCGTCACCGTCAGGTCGAACCGCGCCAGCTCCATGCCGATCCGCTCGTCGGCGCCGTTGCGCGCGTGCGCGAGGACGACGAGCTGCTCACGCGCCGCCACCGCCGGCGGCGTGTAGGTGAACGTCGTGCCCGCGCCCTCCACGACCGCGACCACCGTCGAGCCGGACGGGGAGCCGGCGGCGCCGAGCACCCCGGCACCGGGTCCGCCGCCCTGGTCGAGCACGCGCAGCGCCACCGCCCCGAACGGCGCCGCCACCGTGCTGCCCGCTGTCACGTCGAGCGTCCCGGTCGCGCCGAACACGAGGTCGCACGCGACCGCCGCACCCCCCGCCTCGAGGGCGGCGCCCAGGAGGAGCCGCACCGGCAGGCGCACCTCGCGGACCAGGGCGTGGGCGATCTCGCGGCCCTCCTGCCCCGGCACGCCGACGGGCCAGAACCAGCCCTCGGCGTGCACCAGCACGTCCGGGTCGTCGTCCTCGTCGCCCACGGGGGCCAGCTCGACGCGGTCCAGCCGGAACCCTTGGTCGCCGGGTGCGACGAGGGCGCTCGCCGTGCGGACGCCCGGGTCCTGCAGCGCGTAGAGCAGCGCGTCGGCCCCCGCGAGCTCACCGAGCCGGTCGCCGGGCGGGTCCGTGGCGACGTCGAGCCCGATGACGACGCGCAGGCGCACCACGCGCCGCAGCGTCGGTGCGCCCGCGCCGGTCTCGGGCCGGGTGGAGAACACGTCGGGCTCGAGCGGCGTCCAGCCCCGCACCCCGAGCCGCACCACCGGGCCGGGTCCGACCGGGGCGGGTGCGCCCAGGCGGCGCACCCGGCCCGCGAACGGTGCGGGCAGGGCTGCCCCCAGCACGTCCGAGAGTCGCGACTCGAGCTCGGCCAGCACAGGTCACCCCCGCCCGATGCGGCTGTCGACCATGCGCTCCAGCTCCGGGCGCAGCGTGGCGAACTGCTTCTCGACGAGCTGCGGGACGTTCTCCGTCTGCCGTGCCACCTCGTTGGTCACCAGCCCCGCGACCTGCTGGCGCAGACCGTCGAGCTCACCCGCGACCGTGTCCTTGACGCCCGCGGTCTCGGCCGCGACCTGCTGCCGGACCACGCCGTTGACGTCGGCGCGCAGCCCGGTCCCGAGCACCTGCACCTCGGTGGCCGCCGCCTGGCGCGCGACGTCGCCCAGCGTCGTCTCCAGCTCGCGGCGGGCTGCGGCCACGTCCGCCTCGAGGTCCAGCGCGAGCGCGGTCCGCGCCTCGAGGATGCCCCGGCCGACGCGGTCGTCGATCTTGAGCTCCAGCCGGCCGATCTGCTCGATCAGGTCCTTGCGCAGCTGCTCGCGCTGGTCCAGCTCGGCGCGGCGGTTCACCTCGACGCGCTGGTCGAGGTCGTCGAGCCGGGCGCCGTTGTCCTTGAGGAGGGAGTCCAGCGCGCCCTGGCGCTCGTCGAGTGCCGACAGCCGGCCGGCGACCTCGCCGAGAGCGTTCGCCAGGCGGCCCTCGACGGCCCGTTCCACCTCGGCGCCGATCGAGTCGGTGAAGCGCGCGAGCGCGGCCCGGGTCTCCTCGCCGGCCGCGGCGAGCCGGCCGTCCAGGTCCGCCGTGAGCTTCTCCCGCAGACTCTCGTCGAGCCCCTTCAGTGACTCGGCCAGCTCGTTGCGCGTCGAGGCCAGCACCTGGTCGACCAGCACCGCGGTCTCGCGCTTCACGGTGTCGTCCACGACGGGCCCGATCTGGGCGAAGCGCGTCGCGAGCTGCGAGCGCAGGTCGGTCCCCAGCGTCTCGACCGCAGACCCGGCCTCGACCCGTGCGGCGCCGCGCGCGGCGTCGAGCACCTGGTCCAGGTCGCGCCCACCACCGCCCTGGCGGACCTCGTCGATCGCCTCGGTGAGCTGCTCCTGGGTGACGAGCGCCGACTTCAGCTCGGTGAGGCGCACCTCGAGCCCGGACGCGTCGAGCAACGTGCCGTCCGGGCGGGTCAGCCGCTCGCGCAGCTGCTCGACGGCGCCGACCCGCTGGACCAGACCGGGCACGTCGACGGGTGCACCGTCGACCTCGAGCTGGCTGCCGACCTCGACCGCGCGGCCCACCTCGGTCTGCAGCGTGCGCAGCGTGACGCGCAGGTCGGCGATGTCGCCGCGGCCCTCGGCGGCGCCGAGCACCTTGCGGTTCAGGCGGTCGAGCGTCGCCGAGCGCGTCACGTCGTTGGTGGCCACCACGTCGAGCCGCGACCGCGTCGACGTGAGGTCCTCACCGACGCGGCCGAGCTTCGTGTCGAGCAGGCCGACGTCGCGGCGGAGCTTGATCAGCGCACTGTCGAGCGCCGGGTCCTTGAGCCCGCCGCCGGTGATGATCTGGCGCAGCTGCGGGTCGAGCCAGCCGATCGACACCTGGTCGGGGTGGTCGTGCTGGGGCACCTCCGACGTACCGGTGGCGACGGTGGCGCGACCGACCTCGATGATCGCGGCCACGACCGTGTTCCAGTCGTCGGCCGCGACGAGCTCGCCGCGGGCCTTGACCGCGAGCGGGGCCAGACGCTCGATGAGGGCTTGCAGCCGCTCGATCTCGACAGCGGTGGGCATGGCGACTCCTCAGAGGATGCGGAACAGCGCGGGCCCGGTGGCCGCGATGCCGCGTCGGTAGGTCTCCAGCTCGTCCTCGGGCTTGCTCTGCCCACCGGCGCCGGAGAAGTTCTGCAGCAGCGTGAGCGCGCCGCTGACCTCGGGTGCCGCGAGGAAGTCGTCCGCTCCCGCGCCCTGCTCGTTCGCCAGGTCCATGACCTCGCGGATCACGGCGTTCGAGTGGTTGGCGATGAGCGGCGACCACTGGGCCGTGGTGACGAGGGTCGACTGCTCGAGCTCGGCCACCCGCCCGAGCACGCGGTCCCGGATCGCCGTCGACGCCGCGCCCTTGTCCAGCACGGACGTCAGCCGGCCACGCAGGTTGCGGCTCTCCACCTCGCGGCGCAGCTCGATCAGGCTGCGCCCGAACGACTCGCTGAACCGCAGGATGTTGCCCTGGACCTCGGCGAACTTCTCGGCCAGCTCGGGGTGGTCGTGCCCGACGGGGGAGACGAGGCGCGTGAGCTCACCGACCGCACGCGCCAGGTCGGCGACCGCCCCGGCCAGCACGTTCCAGTCCTCCGCCCGGATGACCTCGCCCGGTGCCTTGTCCGCGAGCCGCCCCACGCCGGCCGTGATCGCGCCGGCCTGCTGCTGGATCGGCGCCAGGTCGGCGTCGGGGATGTCCCGGATCGGGGTGTCCCGGAACAGGTCGGGCGGCACGATCACGGGCACCCGCGTCGGGATGTCCTGCGGGAAGAGACGCACGATGCGCTTGTCGATCGCGTTGATGAGGTTCGGGTGGGTGACCGTCATCTCCCAGCTGCCCGGGTCGAGGTCGCGCACCAGCAGCGACCCGTCGAGGAACGGCTTGCGCTCCACCTTCTGCCCGGTCGACTGGTTGACGAGCTTCACCACCGCGTCGCGGTTCGCCGGGGTGTACCCCTGCAGGCGGATGTCGAATGCTGCCCTGGCCATCAGGAGGCCCCCTTCATGTCAGCCACTGCAGGTCGCCGTACGGGAACTCGACCTCCCAGAACAGCGTGAGCTCGTGGTCGTCGCCCTTGTCGACGGGTGCGAAGACCACCCGGTTGTAGAGCACGGCGTCGCCGTCGCCCTGGGACACGAGGCCGGCCTCGCGGATCCGGCCGACGGCTGCGTCGTCGGGCAGCGTCGCCCGCACGCGGACCTGCACCACGCGCCGCTCCTCGACGACCGTCGCGGTGAACGCCGCCGTCGGGATCGCCGCGAGGGTCGCGCCGACCAGCGGGGTGTCGTCACCGCCGCCGTTGGTCAGCGCGGTGACGCCGACGTCGTCGGGGGTGTCGTCGTTGGTCCCCACGCCCATGTGCGTGATCGGGGTCCCGGTCCCCGCGAACAGGTCGGCGACGAGCTGCGCGCCGGTGGCCATCACCGTGTTGTGCGCGCGGCGCTCGTCGACCACCCGTCCTCCGGGGTCCGTGAGCTGCAGGTGCAGTCGGGCCTTCATCGTGTGCTCCTAGGTCAGGACTGAGCTGTCGAAGTCGGTCACGTCGAACGACGCGCCCGAGTCGGGCAGGGAGTCGGCGCCGGTAGGCCCGGCCGACCGGAACGTGCGTGGCCAGATCCCGACGAGCCGTGCCTCGCCCGGCTGGCGGTCGGTCAGGCCGCGCAGCACGACGTCGGTCCCGACGCCGGCACCCGCGGTGCGGTCCACCGCCGCGTCGAGCCCGGCCTCGAGGCGGCCGCGCGCTAGCACGCCGTCCTCGGTGGTGCCGGGGGCGGCGACGAGCGCGTGCGCGGGCAGCCGGATCTCCAGCGTCGCGGGCTGCGCCTCGACCCACGCCACGCGCGCGGCCATCTCCGCCGGCTGCGCGAACAGCGACCGGTCGAAGGACGTGGTGTCGAACCGGCCCTGCGCGAGCGTGTCGTCGGCCATCGCGAGCAGGTAGCGGCCCAGGCCGGGGGAGTCGTACGTCGCCAGCGGCAGGAACCACAGCGTGTTGAGGCCGCGGGCGAGCGCGCCGGCCTCCAGCGCCGGTGCCGGGTCGCCCGGGCCGCCGGCGCCGGCCACCAGGTCGGTCCACACCGTGAGCCGGTCGGTGACGTCGTGGCCGTCGAGGTCGGCGTGCAGCAGCGTGCGGTCGGCCGCGGACGGCGCGATCGTCAGGCGCTGCCCGAGGTCGACCGACCCCCGGAACAGCACGGCGTGCCCGGTCGTCCGGTTCACGACGAGCGGCGAGTGCTCGGGTGCACCGCCGACGCCCCGCAGCACGACGGCCCAGGGCGCGGGGTCGATGCCACGGTTGTCGACCTCCAGGTGCGCGAGGGGCTCCCAGCCACCCGCGGCCGGCAGCCGGGCGCCGCGCAGGCGCGAGGGGTTGTCGACGAGCTGCGGCCCGGACGGGTCGGTCGCCCACGCCTCGACCGGCCCGACGGTGCCGATGCCCGCGGCGCGCTGGAAGCCTGCGGCGTAGTCGGCGACCAGCACCCGCAGCGCCTCCCGGGTGACCGCTCCGAGCTGGAGGCGTGCCCGCACCAGGGCGTGCACCCACGCGCGGAACTCGCCGAGCCCGGCGTGGAACGGCTCCGGCCCGATGTCGAGGAGCGCCGCGAGCGCGACGGCCTCGTCCAGGTCCGGGGTGGAGTCGAACCAGTGGGCGCGCTGGACGCTGACGCCCGCCTCGTCGAGACCGTCGAGCTGCACGCCCCAGGTGCCGGCGAACGCGCCGACGACCTCGCCCTCGCGGTAGAGCGTGGGAAGGTGCTCGAGCACGGCATCGGTCCGCATCACGCGCCCCCTTCCCGGACCTCGATGGCGACGGATCGGATCTCGACCCGGTCGTCGGTGCCGACCGGGTGCGCCCCGAGCCCGTCGCCGAGCCGCAGGAAGCGGTCCCCGGCCTCGGTGGTGAGCGCGACGTCCGACCGGACCACCGCGAAGCGCGTGTCGTCCCGCACCGCGGCGATGAACCCGTCGACGGTGATGGCGGTGCCGGCGCCGAGGGTGCCCGCCCAGGAGCGCGCGGCGAGGCTCAGGGCCTGCTCGGCGTCGGCGGCGGTCACGCCCGGGGCGAGGTGCAGCGGGACGACGGCGTCGACCAGGACGTCGGCGCTCGGTCCGGTGCCGCTCTCCGTGGTGACGAGAAGGGTGAACGGCCGGACCGGTGCGAGCACGGTGCCGACAGGTGCCGTCACGCTCGCCTGCGGCTCTCCACCGACGGAGAGGATGAACGTCGCGTCCACGATCCGGGGGTCGGTCAACGCCGCGGCCGACAACGGCCCCTGCCGGGCGGTTCCTTCCGGTGGCACGTCGCGCAGCACTGCGGACACGCGTTCCTCGAGGGCCTCCTGCAGCGACACGAGCTCTGCTCCACCGACCCCGGAGCCGGCCAGGACGACCGTTGCCGTCACCTGGACGGGCTGCTTCGCCGTAGACACGGGGTTCACGCGGATCCCCGCCGGCCGAAGGTCGTCGATGCGCTCCTGCACGAGCGCGAGCACCTCCGGCGTCGGCTCGCCGTCGTAGCTGATGGACAGCGCGACCTCGCCGGGCACCCCGTGCGGGAACTCGGTCGCGGTCACGTCGAGCACGCCCTCGATGTTCTTCACGCCGAGGCGCAGCGCGTCGAGCGTGCCGCGCGCGGCGACGGACAGCGCACCCCGGGCGCGGCGACGCAGGTCGTCGTCCGTCTCGGGGCTGCCCGCAGCGGCGGCGGGGGACTCGTTGGTCACCGTCCCGACGCCGGCGATGAGCACCTCGAGCCGGTCCAGCGCGCCCGCCCCGACCGGGGTCGTCGCGGGGGAGACCGCGGCGGCGAGCACCTCGCGCGAGTCCTCGCCCGGCTCGAGCAGCAGCGGGACGGTCGTCGCGTAGCGGTTGCTCTCCGCGTCCGAGACCACCGTCCCGACGGGTACGGCGATGCGGCCCGTCGAGCCGGCGGACCGGGCGAACCTGACGCGGGCGGTCGGCACGCCCCCGGGACGGCGGCTCACCCCGACGAGCGCGACCACCTTGTCCAGCGACGAGCCCTGCGCGGTCTCCAGGTACGCCGAGCGGTACACCGCGTCGAGCTGCAGCTCCACCAGCGCCAGCTCGCGCGCGACCGACTCGAGCAGCGTCCGGGCGACCGAGCCGACGTTGAGGTCGGTGATGGGCGCCGGCCGGGCCTGCGACGGGTAGTAGTTGACGACGACCGTCGAGCCGGTGGGTGGGCGCCGACCGGTGGGCCGGAACCGGATGGCGTCCCGCTCGGTGCCGTTCTGCCCGGTGGCGACCACCTCGAAGTCGGCGTCCGTGAACCGGTACGGCACCGGCACCGTCTCGCTCACCGCAGCACCCTGCGCGTCGCGCACGACGTCGCCGTTGGCGTCGCGCAGGGGCCGCACCACGTCGACGACGCCCTGCAGGTGGCTGACCCGGCGGATCGGACGGTCCGCCAGCGTGTCGAGCACGACGAGGTCGCCCGCCGGGACGGTGACCACCTCGCGCACGGTGCCGCCCGTGAGCGTCGTCAGCGTGTCCCGCACGATCTCGGGGTAGGGGCGCGGCGAGAAGCCGTCCGGCAGGCCGGTCACAGGTCCACCCCCAGTCCGACGGCGAGCGGGTCGCCGCCCTCGACGGGCTGCACGGTCAGCACGAAGCGCAGCTCGGACGGGTGCTCGGACGCGATCTCGAACTCGAGCCCGACGACGGTGTCGAGCACCCGCGGCTCGGCCGCGACGGCCTCGAGGACGAACGCCTTGCACCGTGCGCGGTTCGCCTCGTTCTTGGGCTCGCCGATCAGCTCGTGCAGCCGGGAGCCGTACTCGCTGTGCCCGAGGTCGGCGAGCGCACCGCGGGGCGTGAGCAGCCGCAGGACGAGCGCCTGCCCCAGGTTGTGCCGGCCGTCGAGCAGCTGCGGTCCGTCGAGCGCACGGTCGACGACGCCGGCGCCGATCCGCAGGTCCAGCGGGGCGGTGTCGTGGGCGCCCATGGCCGGCGGGCCGAGGAGCACCCGCAGGTCCGAGCCGAGGACGTCGTTCATCCCGCCATCACCGTCCCGACCGGCCCGACGATCGCGCCCACCGGCTGGTCCGACGGGTCGTTGCAGGTCGTCACCTGGTCGCCCACCCGCGCTACCCCTTTGCCGCCGATCGTCACCGTGCTCGACGCCTGCGTGACCGTGCCCTCGTCGGAGGGGGGCGACTGGAACGAGACACCGGGCGGCATCGCGATGTGCGGCGGGTTGTTCTTGGCCACGCTGTCGAGCGTCGCGACCGGCTGACCGCCGACCTTCACGGTGGGCACCGTCGCGCTCGTGACCGCGCCGACGAACGGGTGCGGCAGCGGAGTGGGCACCGAGCCTGCCGGCGTCGGGACCAGCACGATGTGCGTGTCGACCGCGACGACGTTGGCGTTCTTGCCGACCACCGGGGCGCCCATCAGTTCATCTCCACGGCGGCGCCGGAGAGCTTGACCTTGCTGGACCCGTCGATGACGATCTCGGGCGCCTTGAGCATGAGCTTCGTCGACGCCTCGATGCTGACCTCGCCGTTGCCGCCGAGGGTCAGGACGCTGTCGGACGCCTTCGCGGTCACCGTGCCGGGGGACGCGCCGTCGACGACGAGCTCGCAGTCGCCGATCGTCAGGGTGGCCTTGTCCTTGGTCAGCTCGATGACCGTGTCGCCGACCGTCAGGGTCAGCACCGGCGCGGACGGGTCCACCTGGAGGTCGACCGCCGGGTCGTCGGAGCCGGGTGGGAGCTGTAGGACGAGCGTGCCGGTGGCGTGCTCCGGGGGCTGCAGGTCGCGGTGGTACAGGCAGCCGACGACGATGCCCGCGTGCGGGTCGCCGTCGGCGAACGCCACCACGACGAGGTCGCCCACCGCGGGGATCGCGACGAAGCCGAGCGCCCCGACCGCCACCGGCAGGCGTGGGACAACGACGCCGCTGTCGCGCAGCTCGACGCTCACGGCGTGGTCGTGGCTGCCGGCGACGCTCGTGTGCGCCTCGGTCACCGTGCCGATCGTGACCCAGGAGCGCGCGTCGGCCTCGTGCCGCGCGATCCGCGCGACCGCGTCGTACAGCAGGTCGGTCACAGCAGCCCTCCCACCCCGCCGAGCAGCCCGCCCAGCAGATCGTCCGGTGCACCGGCGGCCACACCCTCCAGGACGGTCGTCGCGACGCCCGGCGCCAGCTCGTGCCGGACGGAGACCAGCAGCCACGGCCCGGCCTGGTCCGGGGACGTCGTCTCGTCGATCCGCACCACGTCACCCGGCCGGCGCGCCGGCTGGAGCCAGCACGTGCCGCGCATCCGGGTCGTCGCCGCGGCGCGCCTGCTCGCCGCGCCCCGGGCCGCGAGGTCGACGTCGGTGCGCGTGCGGAGCACGGCGTCCGGGCTCCAGGTGCGGGACGCGTCGGGGTCGTCGGCGCCGGTCACCGCGTCGGTGCTGGGCACCCACGCGTCGGGCGCGAGGGCCGCGCCGGAGCCACCGGCCCCGACGGGCGCGAAGTCGTGCCCGGGCTGGTGCGTCGAGACGGTGAACGACGTGAACTCGCGGTCGAGGCGCATCGCCGCGGTGGGAAGTCCGACCGGCCAGGCGATCACGGTGAGGCGCCCGTCCGCGTCGACGGCCGCGACCGCGTCGGAGCGGCGGGCGATGGCGGCGACGTGCTCGGCGGCCGTCCGTCGCGGGTCCGCCACGTACGCAGCGGTCTGGGTGAGCGCCGCGATCAGGCCCGTGTCCGCGGACGCGAGGTCGGCGAGCTTGCCGACCACCTGCACCCCGGTCAGCCCGTTGTACGTCTCGGCGGGCCGGGCCGCGGCGAGCGCGGCACCCGCGTCCGTGACGACGACGACCGCACCGGTCGTGGTCCGTTCGAGGTGGTCCACCGTCCCGGTGACCACGACCGCCGCGCCGTCCCCGCCGTCGAGCTCGACGCTCGCGTGCGAGCCCGCGGCCGCCGGGACGTCGACCCCCGCCGCGATCGCGACCTCGACCCGGTTGACCCCCGGGAGCAGCGTGAGCTCGGCGGCGACCGACCGGACCTGGACGGTGTACCGCAGGTCGTCGAGCGTCACCGTCGCGCTGGTGGTCAGGGTCATGTGCCGAACACCCCGCCGAGCGCCTCGAGCGCCGTCCCCAGCTGCCCGCCGGCGCTCTCGATGGAGCGCGTCACGTCCTCGACGGGGGCGAGGATGCCGTCGAGGTTGAGGTCGGCGAGCCCGGCGAGCGCGGACAGCGCGTCCACGGCCGCCAGCGCCCCCTCGACCGCGCCGGCGACGTCCGACGCGAGGTCGGCGAGATCGCCGAGCAGGTCCGTGTCGAAGCCCAGGTCGCCGAGCCCGAAGTCGTCCAGGCCCCCGAACCCGGCCAGCTGCGCGGGCGGGGGCAGGGGAGGGCTCTCCGCGAGGTCGAGGTGCACCTCGACGACACCGGGCCGGCCGGCCACCTCGCTCGCGGCGAGCCGGGTGACGACGACCTGCTGCAGGTCGAGCGCGGTGACGATGTCGGCGGTGAACGTCGTCGCCTCCCCGGAGGCCGCCAGGGTCTGCAGGGAACCGAGGTCGTCGAGCGCGGTGGGGCCGGTGAGCAGCGCGGAGATCGCCACCCGGTGGCTCGGCCGGCCGCTGCGCTGCTGCGCGTGGCCCTGCAGCCCCAGCACCGGCACGTCGACGAAGCCGGCGTCGAGGGCGTGGTCGACGCGCTGCGCGGCGGTGAGGGTGACGTCGCCGATGACCGGCATCGGTCGCGCGGCGGTCTCGCTCATCGCCGCACCCCCCGTAGGTCGGCCGCGCGGTGCAGCGACAGGGCGACGTCGTCGACCGACGCGCGGGCCGCGGCGGAGCGCGGGGTGGCGGAGCCCTCGTGCGCCACGGACGACGGGACGGTCGCCGGGCGTGCTCCAGGGTCGAGGACGGCGAGCGACGGCGATGCCGCGCGCTGCGGTGGCGCCGTCGGCGGACGACTGTCCGGGCCGCTCCACGACGACCGCGCACCGGAGGTGCCGGCAGGACGCGGGACCGGCGTCGGCGGTACCGGGGCACCCCAGCGGTCCGCGTACGCAGCGGCGACGGGCGCTGGTGCGACCTCCGGGTGCGTGCCGGTCCACGCACCGGCGAGCGGGGTCGGCGACGGTGCAGGTGCGCGCCGGTCGGCGGTGCCGGTGACGACCACCGGGACGGACCAGTCGGTCCGCACCCCCGTTCGGCCCGTGGGGCCCGGTGCTCCGGCGAGACCGGTGGCACCCGCCGCGATCCGGGGTCGCCCGGCAGTGTGCAGGACGGTGTCCGAGCCTCGGGGGGTCGCGACCGTGCCACCCGCGGCAGGGGTCGGCCCGAGGACGGGATCCGTGGGTCGCCCGGCCTCGGGCTCCTCGGGTGCCCTCGCCCACCCGTGCAGGCTCGCGTGCGCGGGCTCGGGGCGACCGCCCGGGGCGTCGTCGACCTGTGCGTCGACCAGCGCGTCGGCCCAGGTGTCGACGCCGCTCTCCGCCCCCGGCTCCAGCGCTGCCGCGTCGAGCAGCAGGGCGCGCAGGAGGGTCACGTCGAGCGGCTCCCGCGCCCGGTCGAGCAGGGTCTGCGCGAGCCGGTCGCGGACCTGCGCGGGCTCAGCCGACTCGTCGTCCGGCAGGCCCGACAGGGGGAGCCGGGTCCACCCGTCGTCCTGCTCGACGGCGCGGGCGAGCTCCGCCGCCAGGTCGTCGGCGTCCGCGGCCGCGAGCCCGTCGGCTCCCGGTCCCAGGACGCGGGCAGCGAGCACACGCGTCCGCGCGAGCGGCCCCTCGTGCGACGCACCCGCGAGGTCGAGCGCGACGGCCTCGACCGCGGCGGCGGCGCGCTCGTCGGCGGGGAGCGCGACGTCGCTCGCGGCGCCCCCGACCAGCCGGGCGATCGCCCGGGCGTCGTCCTCCGCCAGCGCGACCAGCCGGTCCCGCTCGCCGAGCCCCAGCCGGCGCAGCGTCACCCCGAGCAGCGCGACGCGCCCGTCGGGCAGCGGCCCGCCGGGAAACGTCGCCGCGCCGACGCGCACGCGCCCGTCACCCGCGAGGAGCCTGACCGGACCGCTCATGGTGGGCAGACCTCACCGCTCTTCGCGCACGCGCGTCGCAGTGAACGCGTACACGGTCTCGCCGTGGCCGCCCGCGCTCATCGCGAACGACTTCTCGGTGAGCAGGCACTCGTCGAAGCTCACCGTCACGGTGGTGCCGCCCTGCCGCAGCGGGGCGGTGATCTGGAAGAAGTCGTCGCCGACCAGGCCGTCCAGGTCCGGCGCCGACGAGGCGACGCGGATGCGCCCCTCGACGGCGCGCGGCCCGGTGACCACGCCGATCCGCTCGGACGAGCCGAGCGCGTAGAGGTCCTGGCGGACGGTCGTGGAGCGGTGCTCCACGGAGCGCACGCCCTCGACGGCGGTGCCGTTGACCAGGACGGAGCTCTCGTTGGCTGCGTACACGGTGGGCATGGCGTGCCTCTCAGTTCTTCACGCGGATGGTGGCGTAGACGAAGTCGATGGCCCGGACCGGCCGCACCGCGATGTCGATGCGGACGTTGCCCTGGGCGAAGTCGAGCTGGGTCGAGTAGACGTCGACCAGGAAGGCCGGGTCGGTCCCGTCGGTCGACGGCACGAGCTCGCCCGCGCGTTCCATGCGCGTGAAGGTCGCGACGATCTGCTGCCGGAGCGCTGTGCGGGCGTCGACGGTGTTGAGCTGGCCGATGAAGTTCTCGGCGATCGCCTTGACCTCGCGCACGCACGCGTCGGCGACGCGCGTGACCGAGATCTGGTCGCCGCTCGTGTCCAGCCCGCGCAGCACGATCACCCCCCGACCGGCCCGTGCCGCGACGACGACGACGTTGTGCGTCGGGCCGAGCAGCCGGTTGAGCTCGCTGTCGGAGTACTTGGCGGGAGTGACGCCGAAGAGCGGCACGTTCTTGAACGTCGGCGAGACCGACGGTCCCGTGCGGGCGATCGCACCCAGCACCGCACCCGCCGCACCGGCGGGAGTGACCAGCACGAACCTCCGGTTGCGCACGCCCGCGGCGTGGTCGCGGATGCGGTCCAGGCTGGGCTGCTCGACGCCGGTGACGGAGCCGAACGCGATGCGCGGGGCGCCCGCGTCGGACTGCGCGACCGCGTGCGCGACGAGGGCCTGGTGCACCGTCTGCACGAACGCCTCCGTGCGGGTGGGCTCCAGCGCGGCGAGCACGAGGCTGATGCGAGGGTCCTCGGCGAGGAGGTTGATCGCGTCCTGGTAGTCCGCCGCCGACGGTGACGTGCCGCCGGCCAGCAGCGTCGGGCTGATCGCGACGGGCAGCCGGTCCGCCGCCGCCAGCGACGACGCCTGGACCACGTGGATCAGCGCGCTCTCGCGCAGGATCACCGCGGGCAGGTAGTTGGCGGAGTCGGGGTTCATGGTCAGGCGCGTGAACTCCTCCTCCTGCGCGCCGTCCCGGAACACCCGGACGCGGATGTTGTCCGCGGACGGCGACAGGATCTCCACCGTCAGCCCTGCCGCGTCGACCTGGGGCTCGGGGAACAGGGTGAACAGCGTCTGCGCCGCGCCGCTGCGCTGCACGGCCACCCCGGTCCCGTCGGCGGGCAGCACGAACGTGCCGGCCGAGGGCAGGCCGTCCGCGAGCGAGGGGTCGAGCGCGACGAGGTAGAGCGAGCGGGTGTTCAGGGTGTCGAACAGGTCCTGGTGGGAGCCGGGCTCGACCACGAGGTCGGCGAACTCCTCGACCACCTGACCGGCGCGGAAGACCCGCAGGCTGACCCGGACGGTCTCCCCGGCCGCGTTGAGCACCGTCCGGACGTCGACCGCGACCTGGTGCGCCCACGTGCCCACGGACCGTGCGCGGAGCAGCACCGCGTCGGTGGACACCGCGTTGCGCAGCACGAGCGAGGCGGCGCCACCGCCGCTGACGGGTGCGACCAGCACCTCGGACGCCCCGTTGCCGAGCGCGTGCACGATCTCGGGAGCCGACGCGACCGTGCCCGGTCCGAGGCTGCCGTGGATCTCTGCGGCACGGCTCAGGCCCACGAGGGCCGCGGGCGTCGGTGGTCGGTCGACGATCGCGGCGATGCCGACCACGCCCGACGACGCCGGCAGCGGTGGCAGGACGTCGAATCTCGTCTCGACCTGAACCCCGGGTACGACGAGCGTCGCCATGGCATCCTCCGGTCTCACGCAACGACCGGCCGC
Source organism: Cellulomonas sp. P5_C5 (assembly GCF_054049655.1). NCBI lineage: Bacteria > Bacillati > Actinomycetota > Actinomycetes > Micrococcales > Cellulomonadaceae > Cellulomonas > Cellulomonas sp. P5_C5. Next base: position 33,475 of record NZ_JBFULY010000023.1, read on the forward strand.
CGCGACTACGGCGACCCCGGGGGATCCGGCAGGACGCCCCCGTCGGGGAGCATCCGCCCGTCGGCGCCTCAGTCCCGTCACGGCCGCGTCACGACGCGGGCGCGGACCCCTTACGCGCGACCGGGGTGGCGCAGCCCGTGCATCACCGGACCCCGCTCGCCGAGCCGGACCGAGCCCACCCGGACGAACCCCCGCGCCTCGTAGAAGCGCACGTTGGCGTCCACGGTGGTGTTCACGTGCGCGGGAAGGCCTGCGGGGAGCGTGTCGAGCGCCGCGCTGACGAGCGCCGCGCCCGTGCCGCGCCCGCGCTGGTCGGCGTCGACCCCGAGGAGGTGCAGCAGCGCGTGCGGCTCGTCGGGGAGCTGTCCGCTCATCGCCTCGAAGCCGGAGCGGATGCTCGCGACCCGCTCGGCGGGCAGCAGGAGGTCGAGCATCGACCGACCCGGGGTCGCGGGGCCGCCGTCGGCCGCGACGGGCGCGGTGCCGGGCACCGACCACGCCGCGGCGCCGACGGCACGCTCGTCGTCCAGCGCCAGCCACGTGGTGCCGGCCAGGGTGTACGTCTCGACGGGTGCCCAGAGAAACGTGGCCACGGCGGCCTCGCGGTGCGGGTGGTCACCGAAGATCCAGTCCATGAGCGGGTCGCGCGCGAGGGCACGGGCCAGCACGGAGCGGACCGCGGGCAGGTCGGCCGGGACCGCGGGCCGCACGCGCGGTCCGGTGCTCACAGGATCTGCTCGGCGAGCGACTCCGACCCCCGGGCGAGGAGCGTCACGTCGGCGCCGACGAGCACGAACGAGGCACCGGCGGCGGCGTACGAGCGCGCGAGGGCCGGGTCGAACGCGTTGACGCCGACGGGCTTGCCCGCCGCGCGCACGGCCTCGAACGTGCGGTGGACCGCGGCGACGACGTCCGGGTGGCCCTGCTGGCCGAGCAGCCCCATCGAGGCGGCGAGGTCGGACGGCCCCACGAAGACGCCGTCGACGCCGTCGACGGACGCGATCGCCCCGGCGGCGGCCACGCCCTCGGCCGTCTCGACCTGCACGACCAGCGACACGTGCTCGTCGGCGTCCTCGAGGTACCGGTCGACCCGGTTCCACCGGGCGGAGCGGGCGAGCGCCGAGCCGACGCCGCGGCGCCCGCGGGGCGGGTAGCGCACGGCCTCGACGACGGCCCGCGCCGCGTCGGCCGACGAGACCATGGGCACGAGCAGGTTCTGCGCCCCGAGGTCCAGGACCTGCTTGATCGCGACGACGTCGCCGGTCGGCACCCGGACCACCGGGGTGACCGGGTAGGCGGCGACGGCCTGCAGCTGCGCGAGCACGGACTCCAGCCCGTTCGGCGAGTGCTCCATGTCCACGAGCAGCCAGTCCAGCCCGGAGCCCGCGCAGATCTCCGCAACCAGCGGGCTGCCCGTGCAGACCCACATGCCGACGAGGGGGGCGTCGGCCCGCGCGAGGGCGTCGCGGAACGTCGGCGTCAGGTGAAGCGGCATGTGATCGTCCCCAGGTCGCGGTAGTCGGCCAGCACGGTGTCACCAGGCTGCACCCAGATCGGCCGCGTGAAGGAGCCGGCGAGCACGAGCTCACCGGCGTCGAGGCGGTCGCCGTGCTGGGCCAGCTTGTTCGCCAGCCACGCGACGCCGCGGGCGGGGTGGTCGAGCACGGCCGCGGCGACGCCGGACTCCTCGACGGTGCCGTTCCGGTACAGCAGCGCGGCCACCCAGCGCAGGTCGACGTCGTCGGGCCGGACGGGGGTGTCCCCGAGCACCATCGCGCCCATCGCGGCGTTGTCGCTGATGGTGTCGACGATGGTGCGGCCGGGGAGCTCGATGCGGGACGAGAGGATCTCGAGGGCCGGCACCACGTGCTCCGTCGCGCGCAGGACGTCGGCGACGGTCGCGTCGGGACCGTCGACGGGCTCGGCCAGCCGGAACGCCAGCTCGACCTCGATGCGGACGTTCGAGAACCGTCCGTGCTCGATCACGGCACCGCTCGGGTAGACCATGTCGGCGAAGATCGCGCCGTAGTCGGGCTCGTCGATGCCCGTCGCGGCCTGCATCACCTTCGACGTCAGGCCGATCTTGCGGCCGACGAGCCGCCGGCCGGCCGCCACCCCTCGGCGCCGCCACTCGCCCTGCACCGCGTACGCGTCGTCGACGGTCATCCCGGGGTGGCGCGCGGTCAGGAGCGGCACCGTGGTCCGGTCCCGCTCCGCGACGGCCAGCTCGTCGGCGATCGCCGTGAGGGTCTCGGTCCCGAGCGTGCGGGTCACAGCTGGTGCCCCAGCTTGTACTCGCCCTGCTTCCAGCTGGGGAGCTCGTCGGGGGCGTCACCCTTGCGGGTGTAGGAGAACCCGTCGGCCCCGATGGTCACCTCCATCTCGCTGGAGTCGGTGCGCGCGAGGACCGGCTGCGGGACCCCGTCGAGGTCGAGGACGAGGGACGCCTCGGTGTACCAGGAGGGGACCACCGGGTTGCCCCACCAGTCCCGGCGCTGGTTGTCGTGGACGTCCCACGTGACCACCGGGTTGTCCGGGTCGCCCGTGTAGTAGTCCTGCGTGTAGATCTCGATGCGGTGCCCGTCGGGGTCGCGCAGGTACAGGTAGAACGCGTTGGACACACCGTGGCGCCCGGGTCCGCGCTCGATCCGGTCGGAGAGCCGCAGCGCACCGAGCTTGTCGCAGACGGCCAGGATGTTGTGCTTCTCGTGCGTGGCGAACGCGACGTGGTGCAGGCGCGGTCCGTCGCCCCCGGTCATCGCGGTGTCGTGCACCGTCGGCTTGCGACGCATCCACGCGGCGTAGGTGGTGCCCGCCTCGTCCTGGATGTCCTCGGTCACCCGGAACCCGAGGTCCTCCATGTACGCCACGGCGCGCGGCACGTCGGGGGTGACCTGGTTGAAGTGGTCCAGGCGCACGAGCGTGCCCGGGGTGTACAGGTCGTAGCGCCAGGCGAGCCGCTCGACGTGCTGGACGTCGTGGAAGAACTCGTAGGGGAACCCCAGCGGGTCCTGGACGCGCACCGAGTCCCCGACACCGGCGACGAACCCCTCCGGCCGCCGCTCGACCCGGCACCCGAGCTCGCCGTAGAACGCGACCGCCCTGTCGAGGTCCGCAGGGGAGCGGACCCGGTACGAGAGGGCGGCGACCGCCGCGACCGGGCCGGCGCGCAGGACGAGGTTGTGGTGGATGAACTCCTCGAAGCTGCGCAGGTAGACGGTGTCCTCGTCCTCCTCGGTCACGACGAGGCCGAGGACGTCGACGTAGAAGTGCCGGGAGGCCGCGAGGTCGGTGACGACGAGCTCCATCGACGCCGCCCGCAGGATGTCCGGCGGCGGCGACGACGGTGTGGGGACGGGGTTCGCGGTCACGTCAACGACCCTTTCCGAACGTCGGGTGGTGCATCTCGCCGAGCGTGACGTGCACGGCCTGCTGGTGGGTGTAGAAGTCGATCGACCGGTACCCGCCCTCGTGGCCGAGACCGGACGCCTTCACGCCGCCGAACGGGGTGCGCAGGTCCCGGACGTTGTTGCTGTTCAGCCAGACCATCCCTGCCTCGACCGCCTGGGCGAAGGTGTGCGCCCGCCGCAGGTCGCTGGTCCACACGTAGGCCGCGAGCCCGTAGGCCACGCCGTTGGCCAGCGCCAGCGCCTCCTCGTCGGTGTCGAACGGGGTGATGGCGACGACCGGGCCGAAGATCTCCTCCTGGAAGATCCGGGCGTCCGGCGGGACGTCCGCGAACACGGTGGGTGCGACGTAGTTGCCGGTCGGGAAGCCGTCGGGCCGCCCACCGCCGGCGACGAGGCGCCCCTCGCTCTTGCCGATCTCGATGTAGCGCATGACCTTCGCGTGGTGCTCGGGGTGCACGAGCGCGCCGACCTCGGTGCTCGCCTCGTTCGGGGGGCCGACGACGACCCGTTCCGCCTGCGCGGCGTAGCGCTCGACGAACTCGTCGTAGACCTCGCGCTGCACGAGGATCCGGCTGCCCGCCGTGCACCTCTCGCCGTTGAGGGAGAACACCCCGAAGATCGTGGCGTCGATCGCCTCGTCGAGGTCGGCGTCGGCGAAGACCACGGCCGGGGACTTGCCGCCCAGCTCCATCGAGAGGCCCTTCAGGTGGGGCGCCGCGTTCGCGAAGATGAGCTGCCCGGTGCGGCTCTCGCCCGTGAAGGAGATGAGCGGGACCCCGGGGTGCTTCACCAGCGCGTCGCCCGCCTCCTCGCCGATCCCGTGCACGAGGTTGAACACCCCGTCCGGCAGGCCGGCCTCCTCGAAGATCCCGGCCCACAGGGACGCCGACAGCGGCGTGAACTCCGCCGGCTTGAGGACCACGGTGTTGCCGGTGGCCAGCGCGGGTCCGAGCTTCCACGACTCGAGCATGAACGGGGTGTTCCACGGCGTGATCAGCCCGGCGACGCCGATGGGCTTGCGGTTGACGTAGTTGAGCTGGCGACCGGGCACCTTGAACGCGTCGTCGGTCTGGGCGACCACGAGGTCCGCGAAGAACCGGAAGTTCTCGGCGGCCCGCCGTGCCTGGCCCAGCGCCTGGGTGATCGGCAGGCCGGAGTCGAAGCTCTCCAGCTCGGCGAGCCGGGCGTCGCGCGACTCGACGATGTCCGCGACGCGGTTCAGGACCCGCGACCGTTCGCGCGGCAGCATCCGCGGCCACGGCCCCTCCTCGAACGCGTGTCGGGCGGCGCGGACAGCCCGGTCGACGTCCTGCGCCTTGCCCGCCGCGGCGTGCAGGTACGTCTCGTTCGACACCGGGTCGAGGACGGCGAACGTCCCGCCGTCCGCGGAGTCGACGTGCTCACCCCCGATGTAGTGCTGGAGGTGCTCGGGAAGGTCGGCAGGCATGGGGTCGCCTCTCACGGTGCGGTCGGCACGCCGGGTCCGACCGGCGTCTCGTCGGGGTGCTGGTGGCTCAGGTAGGCGGCGAGCGTGGCGGAGCGGTGCGAGCGGGCCGCGTGCTCGACGGCCGCCAGGGCGGCGCCGGACTCGATCAGGTCCAGGAGCGCCTCGTGCTCACGCACCGACTCCTGCGCGCGGCCGGGCACGAAGCTGAACGTCGAGTCCCGCAGGCGGCCCAGCCGGACCCACTCGGACTCGACCAGCGCGAGCAGGTGCGGGTTGGGGCAGGCGGCGAAGAGCACGGCGTGGAACCGGTGGTTCACCGACGTGAACAGCCGCGGGTCGAAGTCGTCGAGCGACTCGACGAGGCGGCGGTTGAGCGCGCGCGCCTGCCGGACGTCGTCGGCGGTGAGGTGCCGGGCCGCGAGCGCGGTGGCCGCTCCCTCGAGGATGGCCAGCGTCTCCATGCTGTGCCGGTACTGCGAGTCGTCGATCATGGACACGCGCGCCCCGACGTTGCGCTCGAACGTCACCAGGCCCTCGGCCTCGAGCCGGCGGATCGCCTCCCGCACCGGCACCACGCTCATGCCGAGCTCGTGGGCGACGGACGCGAGGACGAGGCGGTGCCCCGGGGTGAGCTCCTCGGCCGCGATCCGCTCCTTGAGCGAGTGGTACGCGTGCTGCGACTTGCTCCGCGCCTCGCTCACCGGCTCGCGCGCCATGCGTCGTACCTCGCTCTCCAGCGGGCGTCCATCGGGAACAGGCCGTCGACCGGGTGCCCGGCGGCGACCTGGGTGGCGATCCAGCCGTCCTCCTCCTCCTGGGCGAGCGCCGCGTCGACGACCTCCTCGACCAGCGCGGGCGGGATGACGACGACGCCGTCCCCGTCCCCGACGACGACGTCACCGGGCTCGACGGTGGTCCCGCCGCACGCCACGGCGACGTCGACGTCCCACGGCACGTGCCGGCGGCCGAGGACGGCAGGGTGCGCGCCCGCCGAGTAGACGGGGATGCCGACGGCCGCGACGGCGGCGTGGTCGCGGACGCCGCCGTCGGTGACGATGCCGGCCGCGCCGCGCGCGTGGGCTCGCAGGGCGAGGATGTCGCCGAGCGTGCCGGACCCGGTCTCGCCGCGCGCGTCGATGACGATCACCTCGCCCTCGCGGACGGTGTCGAACGCGCGCTTCTGGGCGTTGTGGCCGCCGCCGTGGCTCGCGAACAGGTCCTCGCGGCCGGGCAGGAACCGGACGGTGCGCGCGGTGCCGACGAGCTTGGTGCCGGGATGCATCGGCCGCACGCCGTCGATGGTCACCTGGTTGAGGCCGCGCTTGCGCAGCTGCGCACTGAGTGCCGCGACCGGTGCGCGCAGGAGCTTGTCCCGCACCTCGGCCGTGAGGCCAGGTGCCGGCGGCACGCCCCACGCCTCGGCGCGCTGGACGTCGTCGACGGCCGGCAGCGACCCCAGCGCACCGTCGAGCCGGTGCTCGCCCTGCACGACGGTGGTGACGAGCCGACCGGAGGTCGGTGCCCCGGTCGCGGACGGCGCGTCGACCTCGACCTCGACGACGTCCCCGGGGACGACGACGGACGAGCCGGCGGGCGTGCCGGTGAGGATCACGTCGCCGGGCTCGAGCGTCAGGTGCTGCGAGAGGTCGGCGACGAGCTGGGGGAGCGTGAACAGGAGGCCGGCGGTGGTGTCGTCCTGGCGGAGCTCGCCGTTGACCCACGTGCGCAGGCGCAGGGCGTCCGGGGCGAGCCCGCGGGCGTCGATCAGGCCGGGGCCGACCGGCGTGAACCCGTCGCCGCCCTTGGACCGGACGTTGGAGCCCTTGTCGTTCGCGCGCAGGTCGTACAGCCCGAGGTCGTTCGCCGCGGTGACCCACGCGACGTGGTCCCAGGCGTCGGCCAGGGCGACGCGCCGGGCGGTGGTGCCGATGACGAGCGCGATCTCGCCCTCGAAGGCGAGGAGCTCGGTGCCGTGCGGGCGTTCGACCGTGCTGCCCGAGGACGCCACGGAGCTCGACGGCTTGAGGAAGTACGACGGGTGCGTCGGGCGGCGGCCGCGCTGGTCGGCGCGCGAGGCGTAGCTCAGGTGGATCGCCACGACCTTCCCCGGTCGCCCGGGGAGCGCGGAGAACCGGAGGTCCGTCCCGGTGCTGTCGGTCATGTGCATCTCGCCCCTCGATGAGTTCCGTCCGTGGTGGTCGGTCGCAGGTCAGCCGCTCGCGCGGGTGATCTCCTCCCAGAAGGGCGCGACCACGGTGCCGGAGACCCGCAGGTCGAGCAGCAGGAACGGTCGCTCGTCCGCCGGCCGGGCCCGCCACGCCGTCAGCACGTCGAGGTCGTCGACGGACCGGACGGCCACCCCGAGCGCACCGAGCGCGGTGGCGACCCCGGCGAAGTCGACGTCCGGGATGAGCATCGGGTCCTGGGCCAGCCCGCGGCGCCCGTACAGGTGCATCTCCGCGCTGTACGCCCCGTCGTTCCACACGACGGCGATCCCACGGCCGGCCGCGACCCGCACCGCGGACTCGAGGTCGGACAGGGCCATCAGCGCGCCACCGTCCCCGGTGGTCAGGACGATGGTGGCCTCGGGCCGGGCGAGCGCCGCCCCCATCACGCTGGGGAAGCCGAGCCCGATCGCCTGGAACGCGGTGCCGACCATCACCATCCGGTCGGGCGAGGCCACCGGCCAGTACATGTTCGACCAGCCGAGGAAGTGCCCGCCGTCGGAGACGACGACGCGGTCCTCGGGCAGCAGCTCGGCCAGGCGGGCCGCCGCCGAGCGCGGGTCGAGCCGCCCGTCCGCGGCGATCCCGTCGCCGGGCTCGTGCCGTCGCGCGTCCGTGAGGTCGACCGACTCGCGCCACCCGCTGGGCGTCGCTCCGTCCAGCTCCTTGAGGACCGCCTCCGCGACGACGCAGGCGTCCCCCCGGACGTACCCGCCGACGTGCGGGTGGGTCGCTGCGGGCGCGACGTCGACCTGGAAGACGCGGCACCCGGGCGCGAAGAGGTCGCCGAACCGCATCGTGAACTGGTTGAGCGAGGCTCCGACGACGACGGCGACGTCGGCCTCGCGGACGAGCGCCATCGCGTCCTGCGTCCCGAACCCGCCGGCGACGCCCAGATCGAACTCGGACCGGGGGAAGATCCCGCGTCCCAGGGCGGTCGTCACGGTCAGCGCACCCGTGGCGTCGGCGACGGCGCCGAGCGCCGCACCCGCGCCGGCGACCCACGCGCCGCGTCCCGCCAGGAGCAGCGGCCGACGCGCGGCGGAGAGGGCGGCGGCGATCTCCCGGACGACGCCGTCGGCGAACTCCCCGCGCACGGCCAGCGGTGCGGGCAGGCGGGGGGCCGGGATCTCGGGCACCGGGCCGGTGTCCAGGGTGGCGACGTCGTACGGGATCGCGAGCACGGTGGGCACCCGGTAGGTGAGGGCGTGCTCGACGGCGATGACGGTCGTCGCGGCGGCGTCCGCGTGGCCGACGGTGTAGGTGCGGGCGCCGACGGCCGACGCCATCGCGATCTGGTCGACGTCCCAGGGGCGCGGCCCCGACGTCGGCTCGTCGCCGACGACGAGGACGAGCGGCACGTGCGCCTGCACGGCCTCGGCGAGCGCGGTGAGGGTGTTGGTGAACCCGGCCCCGTAGGTCGTGGTCGCCGCGGCGAGCCTGCCGGAGGCGCGGTGGAAGGCGTCGGCCGCGACGACCGCGCCGGCCTCGTGCCGGACGGGGGTGAAGCGGGCGGCGGTCTGGCACGTCAGGGCGTCGAGGAAGTACGCGTTGCCGTTGCCCATGACCCCGAAGACGTGGTCGACGTGCGCGGCGAGCGTGATGGCGACGTGCGCGGACACCGTCGGCATGGATGGGCCTCCCGGACCGGGTCGACCGCGTCGTTGCGGCGTGGAACGGATGATATACGATCCTGCTCAGCGTGTAAGAACCCGACAGCGGCGTCAGGGGAGTCGGTCCCATGCAGTTCCACCACCACGGCTACGTCTCCGGGGACCCGCGCGTCCAGCCCGCGGCCGGCGTCGGCCTCGACCGGCCCGACGAGCTCCCCGACGAGGTGGACGTCCTCATCGTCGGCACCGGCCCCGCCGGGATGATCGCGGCCGCGCAGCTGTCCCAGTTCCCCGGGGTCAGCACGCGCATCGTCGAGCGCCGCGCGGGGCGTCTCCCCATCGGGCAGGCGGACGGCATCCAGGCGCGCAGCGTCGAGACGTTCCAGGCGTTCGGGTTCGCGGGACGGATCGCCGAGGAGGCCTACCGGATCACCGAGATGTGCTTCTGGCACCCGGACCCGCACGACCCGTCGCGGATCGTCCGCGGCGAACGACCGGCCGACGACCCCGGCGGCATCAGCGAGTTCCCGCACCTCATCGTCAACCAGGCGCGGGTGCTCGACTACTTCGCCGAGTACATGGCGTTCTCACCCAGCCGGATGGTGCCCGACTACGGGTACGAGTTCCGCGGTCTCCAGCGGTCCGACGACCACGTCGACGTGACGCTGGTGCGGACGGCGGGGGAGCGGGCCGGGCAGGAGAAGGTGGTCCGCGCCAGGTACGTCCTGGGTGCCGACGGGGCCCGCAGCCGGGTGCGTGACGCGATCGGCTGCACGATGGAGGGGAACTCGGCGTTCCACGCCTGGGGCGTCATGGACGTCCTGGCGGTCACGGACTTCCCGGACATCCGCCTCAAGTGCGCGATCCAGTCGGGCGCGGGCGGCAGCATCCTGCTCATCCCACGGGAGGGCGGCCACCTGTTCCGCATGTACGTCGACCTCGGGGAGATCGACCCCGACGCGCACCACGAGGTGCGCAGCACGACGATCGAGCAGATCATCGACCACGCGAACGAGATCCTGCACCCGTACACGCTCGACGTCCGCGACGTCGCGTGGCACAGCGTGTACGAGGTGGGGCACCGGCTCACGGACCGGTTCGACGACGTGACCACCGACGCGGCGGACATGCGCACCCCTCGGGTCTTCATCGCCGGCGACGCCTGCCACACGCACAGCGCCAAGGCCGGCCAGGGCATGAACGTGTCCATGCAGGACGGGTTCAACCTGGCGTGGAAGCTCGGGTACGTGCTCTCCGGCCGGAGCCCGGAGACCCTGCTCGCCACGTACTCCGCCGAGCGCCAGGTGGTCGCGCAGAACCTCATCGACTTCGACAAGGAGTGGTCGACGCTCATGGCGAAGTCGCCCGAGGAGCTGGGCGACCCGGGGCGGCTCGCGGAGTTCTACGTGCGGACCACCGAGTTCCTCTTCGGGTTCATGACGCAGTACCCGCCGTCGATGGTCGTCGCCGAGCCCGTCCACCAGGCGCTCGCCACGGGCTTCCCCGTCGGGAAGCGGTTCAAGTCCGCCCCCGTCGTCCGGGTCGCCGACGCGAACCCCCTGCACCTCGGGCACCAGCACCGCGCCGACGGCCGCTGGCGCGTGTACGCGTTCGCGGACGCCGACGCCTCCGCCCTCACGACGTGGGCGGGGTGGATGGCGAGCTCAGCCGACGCCCCCACGCTCGACGTGCTCGACCTCAAGGTCGTGCACCAGCAGCGGCACGTCGACGTCGACATCGCGACCGTGCCGACGCTCTTCCTGCCGCGCACCGGCCCGTTCGAGCTGATCGACTACGAGAACGTCTTCGCCGTGGACCCGGTGGACGACATCTTCGAGCTGCGCGGCGTCGACCGTGGCGGGTGCGTCGTCGTCGTCCGGCCCGACCAGTACGTCGCGGCGGTCCTGCCGCTCGACGCGACGGACGAGCTCGCCGCGTTCTTCGGGCAGCACCTGCTCGGCTAGGCGGAGCTCCGCGCGAGCCGGGCCGCCACCTCGTCGTCGAAGTCGGCGAAGAACCCGGCCACCCGGTCCGTGAGCTCGCCCATGCCGTCGCAGGCGAACAGGATCGGCTGGTAGTGGCTGATGTCGTACGCCAGGGTGGCCATCTGGTCGAAGTCGACGGGGCGGATGTCGGCCCCGCGGAACTCCTCGATCTCCCCGTACGAGGAGAGCAGGCCCGCGCCGTAGGCACGCAGCTCACCGTCCTCGTACATGACCCCGAACTCGATGGTGAACCAGAAGACGTCGGCCACGTACTGCAGGCCTTCGGGCGTCTCGCACCGGCGCGCGGCCTCCCCGGCACGGCGCTTGACCTCGGCGATCGCAGGGTTCGCGAGCAGGTTGCAGTGGCCCACGACCTCATGGAGGATGTCCGGCTCCGGCGTGTAGAGCGGTTGCGACGGGTGGCGCAGGTACTGCGTCGAGTGGAACACCCCGTCCGCGAGCGACCCGTAGAACACGTCGAGGGGGACGAGCCCCGCCGCCGGGTGTAGCCGGAAGCCGCTGAGCGGACCGAGGCCCGCGCTGACCTCGTCGAGCTGGGGCACGCGGTCGGTGGGCAGGGCGAGCGACTCCTTGCCCTCCAGGTAGCCGCGGACGGCGAGCCGCTCGTGCTTGGGCGCGAGCTCGCGGCACACGGTCTCCCAGATCGCGTTCTCCGACTCCGTGTAGTCCACCTGCGGCACGGGTTTCCCGGGCTGCCAGGCGAGGGCGGGGGCGGCGATCTCGTTCCGGCGGCGGCGGTACGCGTCGTCGTCGGCGCCGGGGTGGTCGTCGGCCAGGTGCACGGTGGCCTTGCCGTCCTCGTCGGCGGTGACGGGGGCATAGAGCTGACCTTCGTCGAACATGCGATCCGTTCTACGCCAGATGCGCGGGCGACGCATCCCCCGCACGGGTCCCCGCGCTGTCCGTCGTGGGCGGGGATGCCGCGGACGGGATCGAGACGAATATGCGCGTCTGAAACGTTTTATCGATAAATGTTAGCGATAACATCACCGTCGCGCTGGCAACGACGCCATCACCCGAACGACGGGGCGCGACGACGGCGACGACCGCAACCCGGCCCCCGCCGACAGGAGGGCCATGCCTCGCAGGAGGCGGCGCCCCCCACGTCAGACGGGTCGGACCCACCGGCCGCAGCGGGTGTCGGCCCGCGCAGGACAGCCGTGCCGGCGAGCGCCGGCAGGGCTCACGTCCCCGGAGCAAGGAGATGCACGTGCGTACACCCAAGAGATGGTTCGCCGCCGTCCTCGGCGTCCTGGCGCTCACGCTCGCCACGGTGACGACCGACGCGGTCGTCGCCCCGCGACCAGCCGTGGCGCTCGACAACGGCGTCGCCCGGACACCGCCGATGGGCTGGAACACCTGGAACACGTTCGGCTGCAACATCAACGAGACGCTCATCCGGCAGATGGCCGACGCGATCGTGAACACCGGGCTGCGCGACCTGGGGTACAAGTACGTCGTCGTCGACGACTGCTGGTTCAACCCGAACCGGGACGCGCAGGGCAACCTGCAGGGGGACCCGCAGCGGTTCCCGAGCGGCATGAAGTCTCTCGGCGACTACCTGCACGCCCGCGGGCTGCTCTTCGGCATCTACCAGGGTCCGCTGGACCAGACGTGCGCGCAGTACTTCGACGCCTACCCCGGGTCCACGGGCAGCCTCGGCCACGAGTACCAGGACGCCCGGCAGTTCGCCGCCTGGGGAGTGGACTACCTCAAGTACGACTGGTGCTCACCCACCGGCAGCATCGCCGAGCAGGTCTCCCGGCTCGGCATCATGCGGGACGCGCTCAAGGCCACCGGACGGCCGATCGTCTACAGCATCAACTCCAACAGCATCCACGAGAAGACCGGGCCGCAGCGGAACTGGAGCGACGTCGCCAACCTGTGGCGGACCACGGAGGACATCACCCGGGCGTGGGACACCGGCCAGATCAACGACTACCCGATGGGCATCCAGAACATCGTGAACGTCACCGTGCCGATGGCCGGGTACGCGGCGCCGGGCGGGTTCAACGACCCGGACATGCTCGAGGTCGGCAACGGCGGCATGACCGACACCGAGATGCGCAGCCACTTCGCGCTGTGGGCCGTGATGGCCGCCCCGCTCATGATGGGCAACGACCTGCGCTCGGCCGGCTCGGGGACGCTGGACATCCTCAAGAACGCCAACCTGATCGCGATCAACCAGGACACCCTCGGCCGGCAGGCGGTCCAGGTGTCCAACGACGGCACCCGCCGGGTGCTGGCCAAGCGGCTGGCCAACGGTGACGTCGCGGTCGCGCTGTTCAACCAGGGCAGCTCCACCACGACGGTCTCCACCACCGCCACGGCGATCGGGAAGAGCGGCACCTCGTTCGGGCTGCGGGACGCGTGGACCAACGGCACCTCCACCACGACCGGGACCATCTCCGCGAGCGTCCCGGCGCACGGCACGGTCGTGTACCGGGTCAGCGGAGGCACCACCACCGACCCGTCGACCCCCACCACGTTCCGGTTGCGCAGCGTGTCGGCGGGGCGGTGCGTCGACGTCGACCGCGGCAGCAGCACCAACGGCACGGGCACGCTGATCTGGGACTGCCACACCAACGCCAACCAGCAGCTCACGCAGGACGGCCAGACGCTGCGCGTCCTCGGCAAGTGCCTCGACGTCCCGCCGAACGCTGTCAACGGCACCCGGGTGCAGGTCTGGGACTGCAACGGTGGGACCAACCAGCAGTGGACGTTCGCCGGCAACGGCACGGTGAGCAACGTCCGCTTCCCGTCCCTGTGCCTGGACGTGAACGGCGGTGGCTCCGCGAACGGCACGGTCGTGATCCTGTGGTCCTGCCACGGCGGCACCAACCAGCGCTGGACCCGGTCATGACGCGCCGTCGACGCTCGGTCGTGGCCCTGGTCGTCGCCCTCGTCTGCGCCGTCACCCTGCTGCCCGCCCCGGCGCAGGCCGACAACCCGATCGTCCAGCACCTCTACACCGCCGACCCGGCGCCGCTGGTGGTCGACGGCCGCGTCTACCTCTACACGGGGCACGACGAGGACGCCTCGACCTACTTCACGATGCGCGATTGGCGGGTCTTCTCGTCGGCCGACATGGTCAACTGGACCGACCACGGCTCGCCGATGTCGCTCGCCACGTTCTCCTGGGCGGACGCGAACGCGTGGGCCGGGCAGGTCGTGGCCCGCAACGGGAAGTACTACTGGTACGTCCCGGTGCGGCAGAGGTCGACCGGGCAGATGGTCATCGGGGTCGGCGTCTCGGACAGCCCGACCGGCCCGTTCCGCGACGCCATCGGCCGTCCGCTCGTGGGCACCAACGAGATCGACCCGACGGTCCTCATCGACGACGACGGGCAGGCGTACCTCTACTGGGGCAACCCCAACCTCTGGTACGTGAAGCTCAACGCCGACATGATCTCGTACTCCGGCAGCGCGACGAAGATCCCGCTGACCACCGCCGGGTTCGGGACCCGCACCGGCAACGTCGCCAACCGTCCGACGCTCTACGAGGAAGGGCCCTGGGTCTACAAGCGTGGCGGGCTCTACTACAACGTGTTCGCCGCCAAGTGCTGCTCGGAGTTCCTCGGTTACTCCACGTCACCCGGCCCCACCGGGCCGTGGACGTACCGGGGGACGATCATGCCGACGCAGGGCAGCAGCTTCACCAACCACGCCGGCGTCATCGACTTCAAGGGCGGGTCATATTTCTTCTACCACAACGGGGCCCTGCCAGGAGGTGGCGGCTACACGCGCTCCGTCGCGGTCGAGAAGTTCAGCTACAGCTCCGACGGCACCATCCCGACCATCACCATGACGTCCACCGGCGCGCCTCAGGTGGGCACGCTCGACCCGTACGTCCGGCAGGAGGCCGAGACGATCGCCTGGGGCTCCGGCATCGAGACGGAGCCGGCCACCGAGGGCGGCATGAACATCGGCTTCATCGAGAACGGGGACTACGTCAAGGTCAAGGGCGTCGCGTTCGGCACCGGGGCATCCTCGTTCTCCGCACGGGTAGCCTCCGCAACCTCCGGGGGCAGGATCGAGGTGCGGCTCGACGGCACCAGCGGCCCGGTCGTCGGCACCTGCACCGTCGGAGGCACCGGCGGCTGGCAGGCCTGGACGACGACCACCTGTGCGGTGTCCGGGGCGACCGGCACGCACGACCTGTACCTGCGGTTCGCCGGCGGCACGGGCAACCTGTTCAACGTGAACTGGTGGCAGTTCAGCGGCGGGGGCAGCACCACCCCGACGGCGTACCGGATCACCAACCGCACCAGCGGTCAGGTCGTCGACGTCCAGCAGGCCAGCCTCGCCGACCTCGCGGTGATCGGGCAGTGGACGAACAGCGGCACGGCCTGGCAGCAGTGGCGCTTCCTCGATGCCGGCAGCGGCAACGTGCGGCTGCAGAGCGTGCACAGCGGCAAGTGCATCGACGTCAGCGGCGCGTCCACGGCCGACGGGGCGGCCGTCATCCAGTACACGTGCCACACCAACCCCAACCAGGTCTTCACCTGGCGCTCGACCGGCGACGGCTACTCCCAGCTGGTCAACCTCAACAGCGACAAGTGCCTGACCGTGGTCAACGGCTCGACCGCCGCCGGCGCTGCACTGGAGCAGAGGACCTGCACCACGGCGACCAGCATGCAGTGGTCACGCTCGTGAGGCAGGCGCGCTGATCCGAGGTCGGGGGCGACGGTGCAGACCGTCGCCCCCTGGGTATCGTGCCGAGCATGGGTGGACGAGCGTGGGCGGCGTGGCGGAGTCGCCCCGTCAGCCTGCGCGACGCCTCGGCGGCAGCGGTGCTCGTGCTCGTCGCGGCCGGCCTGCTCGCGCGCCGTGGCGTGGACCTCGACCCGCTCGTGGCCACGTTCGTCCTGCTCGGGGCGGCGTCGCTCGCGTGGCGACGGACCGCACCCCTCGTCGCGCTGACGACGACCGGGCTCGCGCTCGGCGTGACGACCGCCGTCGACAGCCCCGGAGCGGGCGCGCTCGGCCCGGCGCTCATCGCGGTGTACAGCGCCGTGGCGTGGGACCGGCGGCTCGCCGCGACGGTCGCGGCCGCGCTCGACGTCACGGCGGTCGCCGTCGTCGACAGGGTCCGCTCGGGCGTCTGGTGGGAGGACGACGTCGCGCTCTCCACGGCCCTCCTGGCGGTCGTGCTCGCCGCCGGGTTCGCCGTCGGCTCACGACGGACCACCCTCGCGGACGCGCGGGACCGCGTCGAGCGTGCCGAACGCACCCGCGAGGCGGAGGCTGCCCGGCAGGTCGCCGAGGAGCGCCTGCGGATCGCGCGCGAGCTGCACGACGTCCTCGGCCACCACGTCGCGGTGATCGGCGTGCAGGCCGGCGTCGCCGAGACGCTCCTGCTGACGCGTCCCGATGCCGCCCGCGCCGCGCTCGAGCACGTGCAGGACGCGAGCGCGAGCGTGCTGACCGAGCTCGCGACGCTCGTGGAGGTGCTCCGGGAACCCGGCGACGACCCGGCGACCACCCCGTCCCCGGGGCTGGCCGAGCTCGACCGGCTGCTCGACGACGTGCACGCCACCGGGCTCGTCGTCGACTACTGGTTGCACGGCGAGCCCCGTCCGCTCGCGCCCGTCGTGGACCTGACCGCGTACCGCGTGATCCAGGAGGCCCTCACGAACGCCCACAAGCACGGCGTCGGTCACGCGGGGCTGACCCTCACGCACAGCACCGACGCGCTGACCGTCGAGGTGTCGAACACCGTCCGACCCGACGCCGCCGCGGGCCCCGGCGGGCACGGCCTCGTCGGCATGCGCGAGCGGGTCCTCGCCGTCGGGGGAGCCCTGGACGTCGGACCCGTCGGGGACCGGTACCGCGTGCGTGCCGTCCTGCCCGTGCTGGCGGTCGGTGCCGGCGCACACCAGGACGCAGGGTCGCGACGATGACCATCCGCGTGCTCGTCGTCGACGACCAGGAGCTCATCCGGGCAGGGTTCGCCGCCCTGGTCGGCGCCGCGGACGACATGGAGGTCGTCGGCGAGGTCGGGGACGGGGCCGAGGCGGTCGACGCGGTGCGCCGGACCCGCCCGGACGTCGTGCTCATGGACATCCGGATGCCCGGCATCGACGGGATCGCCGCGACCGAGCGGATCGCCGCGGACCCGGAGCTCGCCGAGGTCAAGGTGATCGTGCTGACCACCTTCGAGATGGACGAGTACGTCCTCGCCGCCCTGCGCGCGGGCGCCAGCGGGTTCCTCGGCAAGGGCGTCCGGCCGGCCGCTCTGCTCGACGGCATCCGGACGGTCGCCGCGGGGGAGTCGCTGCTGTCACCGAAGGCGACCCGGGCCCTCATCGCCCAGGTCCTCGACGTCCCGGTCGGGCCGGTCGTCGACGCGCAGTCGTTCGCCGCGCTCACCCCGCGCGAGCGCGAGGTGGTCGAGCTCGTCGCGCACGGGCTGAGCAACGACGAGATCGCCGAACGCCTCTACCTGTCGCCCCTCACCGCCAAGACGCACGTCAACCGTGCGATGACGAAGGTCGGCGCACGCGACCGGGCGCAGCTCGTCGTGCTCGCGTACCAGGCGGGCCTCGCCGCGCACTGACCCCGTACTGCGGACGCAGTACCCGCAAGTGTCTGCGCTGGGACGACGCCGAGCACCCCCTGCCCGGACGACCCTGGATCTGTCACCACAGACCCAGGAGCGAGACATGATCGAGGTCCAGCACCTCACCAAGACCTACGCGCACACGGCCGCCGTCGACGACGTGAGCTTCACCGTCCGGCCCGGGCTCGTCACCGGCTTCCTCGGACCCAACGGCGCCGGCAAGTCCACCACCATGCGGGCGATCCTCGGCCTGGACCGGCCCTCGTCCGGCCGGGTGCTCGTCGACGGCCGGGCCTACGGCGACCTCGTCGCACCCGTCGCGACGATCGGCGCGCTGCTCGACGCGCGGGCCGTCGACAAGCGACGCAGCGCGCGCAACCACCTGCGCGTGCTCGGTGCCACCGTCGGCATCGGCAGGCGTCGCGTCGAGGAGGTGCTCGAGCTCGTCGGCCTGGCCGACGTCGCCGACCGCGCCGCCGGAGCCTTCTCCCTCGGCATGGGCCAGCGGCTCGGGATCGCGGCGGCCCTGCTGGCCGACCCGCAGATCGTCATGCTCGACGAGCCGGTCAACGGCCTCGACCCCGACGGCATCCTGTGGATCCGGACGCTGCTGCGCGACCTCGCCGCGCAGGGCCGGACCGTGTTCCTCTCCTCGCACCTCATGAGCGAGATGGAGCTCACCGCCGACCACCTCGTCGTCATCGGCAACGGCCGCATCATCGCCGACGTGCCCATGGCGGAGCTCCTCTCCGGGGTGGGGGAGAACCGGGTGTGCGTGACGACGCCCGAGCCCGACCGGCTCGTCCGGCTGCTGACCAGCCCCGACGTCACCGTCCGGCGCAAGGCCCCGCACGTCCTGGAGGTCACCGGCGTCCCCGCCGCGACCATCGGCGAGGCGGCCGCCCTGCACGGGATCGCGCTGCACGACCTGCACCCCGCCACCGCCTCGCTCGAGGAGGCCTACATGAACCTCACCCACGCCTCGGTCACCCACCGCGGCACGCTCGTCCGCACAGGAAGCGCCCACCGATGACCACGACCCTGCCGGCCCTCGACCACCGCGACCTGCGCCAGACCACCGGCCGGGCCGTCCGCTCCGAGTGGCTCAAGCTCACCACCCTGCGGTCCACCTGGGTCACCGCCGGCGCCCTCGTCCTCGTCCTCGCCGCGCTCGGCATCCTCGGCGCGGCCTCCGTGACCGCGGCCGACGTCGCCGGTCCCGCCGACACGTTCCCCGCCCTGCTGGGCGGCACCGGGCTCGCGATCCTCGTCGTCGGCGCTCTCGGCGCTCTCGTCGGCGCACGCGAGCACGCGTCCGGCATGGTCCGCACCACGCTCGCCGCGGTCCCCGACCGACCCCGCGTCCTGCTGGCCAAGGCGACCGCGCTCACGGCGCTGCTCGTGCCGGCCGCCACGCTCGGGCTCGTCCTCTCCGCGGTCGTCGGTTCCGCGTACCTCCGCTCGACGGGCATCCCCACGCTCGCGCTGACCGACCCGCTCGCCCTGCGCGCCCTCGCCGGGTCCGTCGTCTACCTGGTCGGCGTGGGCCTCATCGGGATGGCCGTCGGGGTGCTGCTGCGCACCGTCGCCGGCGCCGTCGCCACGGTCGTGGGGGTGGTCCTGCTCCTCCCGCAGATCCTCACCGTGCTGCTGCCGCAGTCCTGGGCGCACCTCCTCGAGCTCCTCCCGTCCGCGGCAGGGCAGGCGATCACCTCGATCAGCCCGCTCGGCGCCGGCTCCACCCTGTCGCCTGGCGCAGGCCTGGCCACCTTCCTGGCGTGGGTGGTGGCCGCGCTCGCGGCCGCCGCTCTCGTCCTCACCCGCCGTGACGCCTGACCGCGTCGCCCCCCACCAGAACGAGGTCCTTCCCATGCGCACCGTCCGTACCGCCGCCGTCGTCCTGCTCACCGCAGCCCTCCTGGGCGGAGGTGCCGCGACCGCCTTCGCCGCACCCGGAGAGCCGGTCGCGACGTTCCGCGGTCTGCAGCTGCCCACCGACCACGTGCTCGGCTCAGGTACCGACGTCGTCGTGACGTACACGTTCCGCGGAACCGCCGACGAGGTCCGGCTGCACGTCGGCGACGACCTGGGTGCCGCGTCGTTCCTGCCGTGGTCCGCCCTGCCGGGGCTGCCGACGGACTCCTGCATCACGTCCGTGGTGCTGAGCGGGGAGGCCGAGCGGGACAGCTACGTCGGGCGCGCCCCCGTCTGCGGCGTCGATGCCGGCGTGACGACGACGGTCCCGCCCGAGACGACGGTCCCGCCCGAGACGACGGTCCCGCCCGAGACGACGGTCCCGCCCGAGACGGCGGTCCCGCCCGAGACGGCGGTCCCGCCCGAGACGGCGGTCCCGCCCGAGACGGCGGTCCCGCCCGAGACGGCGGTCCCGCCGAGGTCGGTGGTCCCGCCCGACACCGTGGTCCCGCCGGAGACGACGGTCCCGCCGGAGACGACGGTCCCGCCGGAGACGACGCTGCCGCCGGAGACGGTGGTCCCGCCGCGGACCGTGGTCCCGCCCGAGACCGTCACGCCGCCCGAGACGGTCGTCCCACCGGAGACCGTGGTCTCGTGGACCACGCTCGTCGCCGGGACGAGGCCGCTCTCGGAGCCGCGGGTGGGGCCGACCGTCGCAGCCGGTCAGCAGCCCGTCGGCGAGACGCAGGCCGTCGTCATGACCGGGGCCGTCCAGCGCGTCGGCGCGGCACCGGCGCGGCAGCTGCAGGGGCGGGCGACCACGACCGGTGACCGGACGGAGCGGCTGGCGCAGACCGGCGGCGAGGGATGGGCGTACGGGATCGCCGCCGCAGCGCTCGTCGCCGTCGGTGCGGCCCTGGTCGGCGCCCACCGGCTGCTCGCCGACCGCTGACCGTCGGCTCGCGGCGCCCACACGGGCGCCGCGAGCCTCGGCGTCAGCGCGTCACAGGTACCACTGCTGGTTCGCGCCGCCGTGGCAGTCCCACAGGTGCACGCGCTGCCCGTCGTGGACGGGCGTGCCGCCGACGCCGTCGAGGCAGCGGCCGGACTGCGGGTTCTTCAGGGCGCGCGTCCCGGAGTCGTACGCCCACTTCTGCGCGCCGGTGCCGTTGCACGTCCACAGCTGCACGACGGTCCCGTTGGTGGTCCCGCCGCCGCTGGCGTCGAGGCACTTGCCGAGCGCGCGGACGGTGCCGTCGGAGCCGCGGGTCCACTGCTGGGCCGCGTTGCCGTTGCAGCCGACCACCTGGATCGGGTTGCCGTCGTGCGTCTGCGCCCAGGGCACGTCGAGGCACAGCGTGTTCGCGAGGCGCAGGGTGCCGGTGCCGGTCGGCAGCGAGCCGCCCCCGCCGCCCCCGCCGCCGGAGCCCGACCCGTTGTCGTAGACGCGGACGTAGTCGACCTTCAGCTGCTGCGGGAGCTGGGTGCTGCCGTCGGGGTAGCCGGGCCACTGGCCGCCGACGGCGACGTTGAGGATGAGGAAGTAGGCCTTGTCGAACACCCAGGGGTTGCTGCCGACGCGTGAGGTCGTGACCTGGTGGAAGACGTTCCCGTCGACGGACCAGGTGATCGAGCCGGGCTTCCAGTCGACCGCGTAGGTGTGGAAGGTGTCGGCGAACGACCAGTTCTGGGGGTGCTGGTACACACCGGAGATGCCGCTGCCGCCGGAGTAGCCGGGGCCGTGCACCGTGCCGTAGATGCGGTGCGGCTCCTTGCCGATGTTCTCCATGATGTCGATCTCGCCCGACGACGGCCACGAGTTCTGGGGGAAGTCGGCGCCGAGCATCCAGAACGCCGGCCAGATGCCCTGACCGCGCGGGATCTGCATGCGGGCCTCGACGCGGCCGTACTTCACCTCGACCTTGTCGTTGCTCTGCAGCCGCGCGGACGTGTAGGACCCGTCGCCCTCGCGGCGCGCGGTGATGACGAGGTTGCCCTGGCCGTCCAGCGCGGAGTTGTTCCGCGACGTCGTGTAGTTCTGCAGCTCGCCGTTGCCCCAGCCGCCGGCCCCGGTGTCGTAGTTCCACACGGAGGAGTCCGGGGCGCTGCCGGCGGAGCCGTTGAACTCCTGCGACCAGATGACGTCGCCGATCGCGGCCGCGGCGGGGGCCGAGGTCGACGCGACGAGCCCGGCGGCGACCAGGGCGGCGGCTCCGAGTGTCGCGGCGAGGCCTTGTGCTCGGCGGGTGGCGGGGCGTGGGCGTACGGGATGCATCGTTGCCTCCTGGAACCTCGGCGAACGGACGGGGCCGGGGGTCGGCGCCGCCCGATGACACGTGTCACTACGCTGCGCACGTGCGGGGCGACCTGTCCGTTTTGCGCGACAGTAACGGCGATGCTTACTGACTGGCAAGTAACTGTGACCGGTCAACCTGCCGCCCGACGGCTGGCCGCACCGCCCCGACGGGCGAAGTTTGTCCGAAATGACCCGCACTCCCTTCCTCCGGCAGCCGCGCCGGGTGTCTAGTGATGCAGGGCAGATGCGCACCGCCGCGACGGAGCGGGCGTGCACGGGGGGAACGGTGTCCAGAGGGTTCGAGCCACGACCGGTCGGCATGGCGCGACTGGCGCCGGCCCGCGTCCGGGCGTGGCTGGTGCGGAGCCCGCGCGCATGGTCCGGTGCCGCGATGGCGTCGGTCGTCGCGCTGCCTCTCGTCCTCGTCGCGGCCCTCGGCCAGGGCAACGACGTCCGCGAGCTCGCACAGTCCAGCGGTAGCGCGTGGGTCGCCTCGCCCGAGCGGGGGATCGTGTCCCTCATCGACGGGCCGGCCGACCTGGTGGCCACGACCGTCCGCGTCAACGCGGCGGCCGCGGTCGACGTCGAGCAGTCGGGAGCGTCGGCCTTCGTCGTCGACGACGCGGCGGGCACCGTGACGCGGGTCGACGGCGCGACGTGGACAGTCACGCCGCCGTTCGCGTTCGGGGCGGCGAACGGGTCGCTGTCGGTGCTGCAGGGCGTCGACCACGTGTACGTCCTCGACTCGACGCGCAGGACCGCCACGGTCGTGGACCCGGTGACGCTGGCGCGCCACGAGGTGGTCTCGCTCGACGCGCAGCCCGGCCCGGAGCAGGCGGTCGTCGACGACGCCGGTCGGCTGTGGGTGGTCGACGCCGAGCGCGGAGGGCTCACCTGGTACGACGGCACGCACCACGTCGCCCGCGACCGCGCCGACGCTGACGACCGCCTCGTCCTGGTCCAGGGCCGGCCGGTGCTGGTCAGCCAGTCCGAGCGGTCCCTCGTGTCGCTGACCGACGGGGGCGGCGTCGACGCCCGGTCGTGCCTCGAGGTGCGTGCCGACGACGCGGTGGAGCTGCTCGGGTCGACCGACCGCGACGAGGTCTACGCGGCCATCGCCGAGACGGGCACCCTGGTCATCGCGCGCGTGGGCAAGGACGACTGCGGGCGGGTCGTCTCCGTCGTGGCCCCCGGCACCGAGGTCGCCTTCGGGCCGCTCGCGCAGTCGGGCAGATTCGTCTTCGTCCCGAACGAGGCGACCGGTCAGACCGTCGTGATCGACACCGACGACGACACGGTCGCCGGCACCTTCGACCTGGCACCGGCGGGCAACCGGGTGGAGCTCATCGGCGAGGACCGGCTGGTCTTCTTCAACGACCTCGACGGCCACGAGGCCGGGGTCCTGCGCTTCGACGGCGCGACGTGGGTCAAAGGGGAGTCGCTCTCGAAGTACGACCCGTCCGACGGCACGATCACGGAGGTGCTCACTCCGCCCGCGGACGGGCCGACCGGCTCCGGTCCGGTCGTCGGCAGCGCCGCGGACGCGGGTCCGCCCCCGACCGGTCCGACGCAACCCGTCCCGCCCGTGGAGCCGACGTCGGCCCCGCCCGAGCCCACCAGCGAGCCTGAGGCCGCACCCGACGACCCGTCCGACGATCCCCCCGACGACGCACCCGACCCGAGTACCCGGACCGACCCGACCGGCGCCCCCGACCCGAGGACCACCCCCGCGCCGACGTCGCCGCCGACCACGACCGCCACCATCGACGTGACCGTGGGCGGTGACGGACAGGTGACGAGCTCGCCCGCCGGCATCGACTGTCCCGGCACGTGCACGGCGACGTTCGACACCGGCACGAGCGTCACGCTGACGGCACGTCCGGGCGAGTCCTCGACGCTGCTGGGCTGGTCACGGGCGTGCGCCGCGGCCATGGCGGCGAACGGGTGCGTGCTCGAGGTCACCGGGGACCTCGAGGTGGGCGCAGCGTTCGCGGACGCCCCCGAGCGGGTGCCCGTGACGCTGACCGTCGTCGGCGGGGGCTCCGTGGAGAGCGAGCCCGCCGGTCTGTCCTGTGACGCGGCCGCCAGCCCGTGCAGCGCGGACTTCGCGGCCGGCAGCGCCGTGACGCTCACGGGGCAGGCCGATGCCGAGTCGTCCGAGGTCGCATGGAGCGGTGCCTGCGCGGGGACCGGGCCGTGCGAGCTCCTGGTCGCGCCCGGCCTGAGCGTGACGGCGACGTTCACCGACTTCGCGACCCTCCAGGTGGCCGAGCCGGACGGTGGGCGCATCACCGGCGAGGGCATCGACTGCCCCGGCGACTGCGAGGAGCGACTGCCGGTCGGCTCCGGGCTGACGCTGACGGCGAGGCAGTTCGAGGACATGCAGTTCACCGGGTGGGCGGGGGACTGCGGCGGGACGTCCCGGACGTG
Organism: Cellulomonas sp. P5_C5; assembly: GCF_054049655.1. NCBI lineage: Bacteria > Bacillati > Actinomycetota > Actinomycetes > Micrococcales > Cellulomonadaceae > Cellulomonas > Cellulomonas sp. P5_C5. The sequence continues at coordinate 57,378 of NZ_JBFULY010000023.1, forward strand.
CGACCTGGTGATCGACGCCGATCCCGCGGCGGCCGCCAGCTACGTCTCCTACCCGATCGGGGTCTTCACCGGGTCGTGGAGCCAGAGCGACGGCGGCGGCGACGAGCAGGTCATCGTCGACGCATCCGGCTCCACGTCGGGCACGATGCACTACTACGGCGACTGCACTCCGACGAACTGCGACTGGGGTACCGCACCGGCGAGCATGTCCGGAGGGACCCTGACCGCTACCTGGGACCACGGGTACGCCGTCCACACGGTGACGCTCACGCGGTCCGGCGCGAACATGCACGTCACGGTGATCGGCGACTTCACGGTCGAGGACGGACGCGAGGACTACGTGGTCGAGCGCGTGTTCTCCCGTGACGCCCCACCCCCACCAGAGGTGATCAGCTGGTGACAGGAGCCGGTCCGTGCGGTCACGCCCGTGCGACCGGCGCGTAGAACGGCTCGGCTCGAAGGAGGCCGCCATGGCCAAGACACTTCCCCCGGGGACGGTCGAGCTCCCGGAAGGCACGACCTTCGTCGCGAACGCGTTGCCCGACGTGTTCGACGGACGGGACCTGGAGTACCGGCCGCGGCTGGTGCCGCTGCCCGCGTCGGTCGATCCCCGGCCCGAGGGCCGTCACCGCGTCCTGCTGCAGGAGGGCAACTCGTGCACGGGCCATGCCGTCGCGGCGATGGTCAACACGGTGCTCGCCGCGACCGGCGACACGGTCTCGGTCAGCCCCTACATGCTCTACCGCATGGCCCGCCGGTACGACGAGTGGGAGGGGGAGGACGACTCCGGGTCGTCGCTGCGCGGAGCGCTGAAGGGCTGGTTCCACCACGGCGTCCTGCCCACCGACGACTGGCCGTCGCTGAGCCCCGACACCGAGCCGGAGCTCGACACGGACCCCGAGCTCGCGGCGCTGGCGATGCGGCGCCCATTGGGTGCGTTCTACCGGGTGAACACCCGTCGCATCGACGACCTGCAGTCCGCGGTGTGCGAGCTCAACGGCATCGTCGGCTCCGGCGCGGTGCACGAGGGCTGGGTCGAGCCGATCGTCGCCGAGCACGACGGCACCGTCATGCACCTCATCAACCGGCCGCCGTCGGCGCGGCAGCTCGGCGGGCACGCCTTCGCCATCGTCGGGTACAACGAGATCGGCTTCCTCGTCCAGAACAGCTGGGGCACCGAGTGGGGCGACGGCGGCTTCGCGACCCTGCCGTACGACGACTGGATGGCGTCCGCGTACGACGCGTGGGTCGCCCGGCCGGGCGTGCGCTCGATCGTGGCGCAGCGCGACCGGAGCCAGGTGGTCACGGTCACCAGCGGCGGCATCGCCGAGGGCCCAGGACTCGACGTGTCCCGGCTCGGGTACCACGTCGTCAACCTGGCCAACGAGGGCCGGCTCTCGACCACCGGCCGGTTCACCAGCTCGCCGACGCAGCTGCACCGGATCTGCGGACGGATGGGCGAGTGGCACGAGCGCTGGCGCGACCTCGCCCGGTCGGAGGGCCGGGCGATGCCGCCGAGACGGGTGGTGCTCTACGCGCACGGAGGCCTCGTCAACGAGCGCACAGGGCTGGAGGTCGCCCAGCGACAGCTCAACTGGTGGCTGAACAACGGCGTCTACCCGGTGTCGTTCGTCTGGCAGAGCGGACCCGGGGAGACCTTCCTCGCCGCGCTCGGCGACGCGGTGCAGGGGCGGCAGCCCGAGGGCGGGATCGGGTTCGACCTGGTCGAGCAGCTGGACCGCTTCGTCGAGAAGCTCGGGCGCTCGCGGTTCCGCTGGCTGTGGGACGAGATGAAGGAGAACGCCCTCGCGGCGGGCGAGCCCCTGGGGCGGACCGTCCAGTGGCCCCACGACCTGAACGCCCTGGTGCCGCGCACCGACGTACCGCTGCCCGGGGCGGCCCTGCTCGTCGACCGGCTCGCCGCCTACTCGCGGTCGCTGCCCGACGGCGAGCGGCTCGAGGTCCACCTCGTCGGCCACAGCGCCGGGTCCATCCTCCTCGCGGGTCTCCTGCCGCGACTCGTCGAGGCCGACCTGCCCGTCGAGACCCTGAGCCTGCTGGCCGCCGCCATCCGCGTCGACGAGTTCGCCGCACGAGTCCTGCCGCACCTCGACTCCGGCTTCGTCCGGCGGTTCGCCGCCTTCGGGCTGAGCGACCGTCGCGAGCTCGACGACGTGTGCGCGAAGGGCTCCCTGACGATCTACCACAAGTCCTTGCTCTACCTCGTCTCGCGCGCGCTCGAGACCGCGCGGGACGGCACCGGGCATGCCGTCGCCGAGGTCCCGCTGGTCGGGATGCAGCTGTTCCTCGACGCACCCCTGGGAGGGACGACCGTGGGCGAGGAGCTGACCGCCCCGGGACGCGCACTGATGTGGTCGCCCAACGAGCACCCCGCCAACACCCGCACGTCCGCGAGGACCCACGGCAGCTTCGACGACAACGCGGCGACGATGACGTCCCTGATCCTGCGGATCCTCGACCGTCCGACACCGGAGGTCGCCAGCGAGTACGTCGCCAACGCCACTCTGCTGACGCAGGAGCCGCCACCCGCCGGCGGGTCCAGGGTGCCGGCGCCGCGGCAACCGGCGGTCACCGGCGGGTCCGGGCCGGGCGTCGGCGAGGAGCCTCGCGCCGCGGCCGGCGTGCCGACGGGCGTGGGGGAGGGCGAGGTCGACTCCGGCGGCGCGCTCGTCGACGTCAAGGCCGCCGGCTCGGTGCCCGTCGACGAGCACGCAGCGGAGCAGCCGGCCCAGGACCTGCCGGACTCCGCGCTCGGCCAGGCGCCCGAGCAGCCGCTGGTCCCGCAGGAGAGCGCCCTGATCGACGCACTGCGGTCCCAGGGGTGGCGGATCGGTGCTCGGGACGAGGAGGACGGGGCCGGGTAATGGGTATCACCCCGACGACACCGGACTCGTTCCTCATGAGGTTCGCATCGGCGTGGGCGCGGAGGTGACGAGGATGCCTCGCAACGAGGGTCCGGGACGGCGCGCCTCGCGCTGGGCCGACATGGCCCTGGCGACCTGTCTCCTCGCCGGAGCGGTCGCCGCGTGCTCCGCACCGCTCCCCGCAGCCCCCGCTCCGTCGGAACCGTTCCCCGGCGACGGCGCCCCGGCCGAACCGTTCCCGACGGCGGGCGGGGCGAACGGTGCCCCGGACGCCCCGCCACCCCCGGATCCCACCGTCGACGAACCCGCCCCACCTGTCCCGCCCCCGACGTTCGACGACTTCCTCACCGACTGCGAGCAGGGGGCGGAGAACTGGCGGGAGGGCCAGCTCGACTTCCCCGCCGTGCTCGTCGTCGACCTCGGCGAGGAGGAGACCTACGTCGCTGTCCTCGACCTCACGGACGAGCCTGCGCCGCCGACCGACGTCGTGCCGGGTCCGTCACCCACCTCCGCGAGCATCCAGGCCCGCTGCGTGATCGCGGCACGCCTCACCCCGCTCGGCGACGGCCTCGAGGTCGACGAGGGCGAGTGGCGGACCAGGCAGTTCACGCCCGTGGGCTCCGTCCGGTGGGCGTGGTCGGTCGAGGCGACGGACCCCGGCGACGGAGACGTGCGCCTCGAGCTGCGACCCGCGGTCGAGGCCGGCGGCGACGTGACCGTCGGCGACGACGACACGAAGGTCCTCGAGTACGTCACGACGATCCAGGTCCGGACGCCGCTGGTGCGCCAGGCCGGCGACTGGTGGAACGAGAGCTGGGGAACCATCTCGGCGATCGCCATCGCGCTCGCGGGCGCCTACACCGCCGTCCGGTCCTGGTTGCGTCGCAACGTCGTCCGTCGTGGGGGCGCTGCACCGACACCGCCCCCTCCGTCCGACGCGGCCACCCCCGCCGGGTAGCCGGCACGACGCAGCCGACGTCCCGCACGCGAGAGGAGCCCCATGAACGGCGCAGCGCACTCGTTGCATCAATCGAAGCCGCGCCGCTTCTGGATCGCCCTCACGGGCAGAAGCGCGCCGGCCACCCGTCTCCGGGAAGGTATCCAGGCGATACGAGCGGAGCAGCAGGTCCAGCGCGCTGTGCCCGACGGCGTGAGCCAGGAGGACTTCGACCAGAGCGGCCAGTCGATCGTTCACTACGTGAAGCAGGCTGAGCGTGCCTACAGAACGGGCCAGCTCAACATCGGCTGGGGACTCCTGCACCGTGCTCGGGAGGTCGAGACGCTCCGGCTCCCGCGCTCGGAGCTCCGGGCGGTCTCCGTCGCCCTGCTGGCGGAGATCGAGGCCGAGAAGCTCCACGGGTGGCGCAGGACGGCCGTGCGGACGCTCCTCGAGGAGATGTCCGAGCCGCCCCGGACCGGATCGGCCCTGAAGCACCCGGGTGCGAGCAGTCCCTCCGACCGGCGACCACCGTATCCGCGGAGCCGGGTCGACGACGGCCGCGCCGGGCGGAAGGCGCTCCGGCAGGACGCCGCACTGGTCAGAGAGGCACTGGCGATCCGCAACGGGCACTTCTCCAACCAGTACGCGAGCCTCGAGATCACGTCCCACAGGCGCCTCTGGCTGCTCGTCATCGGGATCCTGCTGCTGGCCTGGCTCCTGGACGTGGCGCCGACGGACATCCGCGAGCTCGATCCCGTTCCCGGAGAGCGGCCGAGCGCCGTTCTCCTCGAGCGGTGGCTCCTGGGGTCGATGCTGCTCCTCGGTGCGCTGGGATCGGTGATCAGCGCGATCCAACGACTCACCACCCAGCCGCTGACCAGCGGTATCCCGGCGCAGCTCGGCTCGTTCACCGCGACGGTGACGCGGCCGCTCATCGGAGCGGTCGCGGCCCTGACGGTGTATCTCGCGGCGTTGGGCGGGCTCGCCCTGCCGCAGCAGCACCCGATCCCGCTCGCCCTCCTGGCAGCCCTCACCGCCGGGCTGACCGAGCGTCTGGTGGTCTACCGCGAGAAGGACGCGAAGGGCGACGCGCCGGGGTGAGCGCGGCTCACGGCGGCTCGGGGCGCAGAAGCCGGTCGGTGGCGAACCCGCTGCGAGCGGGTCCGGCGCCGGTGCGGACGCGGCGGCCCATCCAGAGGTGGACGGAACCGTCGGCGCCGCGGGCCCGCTGGTACCGCCGGTCGATGCGCAGGCCCGCGTCGGGGATCGCCTCCTCGTCGATCCGCAGGGGCCGGCGGGCGTCGAGGATGCGGCCCATCGGGACCAGGCGGCCGGGCGGGACCGACGGGTCGGTGGCGGCCATCCGCGCGCGGCGCAGGTAGACCTGTGCCGTCGCGGAGTCCGCGGCCCCGCGACGGACGGGGACGAACGGGATCCAGTTCTCGGGGACCGGCCGGAACGCCTCGTACGTCCAGTCCTGCCCGGAGCCGTCCTGCGCGTCCTCCTCGGCGGCGCGGCGCGCCAGGGCGTCGCGGTCGACCGACCGGCCGGACGACGCGGGCGCCCTCCGCTCGACCGCCCACACGAGGTTCGCCGCGTCGTCGCGGACCAGGTCGACCCGTTCCCACGCGGGGCCGGACTCGGCGTCGGGCAGGGCGGGGGCGACGAGCAGCAGCGGCGCCCGCCGGTCGGCACGCTCCGGCGCGTCGGGACCGTCGTCGCCCTCCAGCTCGAAGAAGCGCCAGACCCGGTCGGGACCGTCGATCACGGCCGTCGCCGGGATGACGTTCCGGCCACCGAAGTCGTCGTGGACGACCACCTGCTGGACCCGGCTGACGGACCCGGCCGGGACGACGAGGGGGAACCCGCACCAGTCGTCGCCGTAGGTCGCCGCGAACCCGCCGACGACCGCCCGGACGAGGTCCTCGGGCCCGGCGGCGAGGTCACCGAACGACACGACGCCGTCCTCGATCTCCCAGAACCGTGCCGCGGGCATGCCGAGGAAGCGCAGCGGCGTCGGGAGCACCGTGACGTGACGCTCGCGCGGCGCCCCCTGGGCTCCCAGCGGGTCCGCCGCGGGGCTGCGCCGCAGGTGGTACCAGTCGAGCGTGCCGCCGCGGTACTCCTCCGCGGCGAAGGTCAGCTCGCCCTGCGCCGTGGGCGCGCCGACCTGGAACTGGTACTCCAGCGGCCGGGACCGCCACGACGACGACCCCGCCGCGTCGGGCAGCCGGACGAGGTCGCGGACCGTGTCCAGCCACTGCTCGACCACCCGTGCGACCCGGGCTCGGAGGTCACCGGTGACCCCGAGGTCCGCGACGAGCGCCGCGACCGCGTCCGTCGACGACGCCAGGTCGGCGGCGAGCGCCTCCCCGTCGAGCGAGCGGCGCGCGAGGAGCTCGAGCTGGGCACGCCCGACCGGGTCGAGGCCGTCGTCCCGCGCCAGGGTCGCGGGGGAGCGGGACCGCAGCCGTGCACGGGCGTCGTCGGGCACACCTGCCGCGGCGAGCGCGCGCAGCAGCAGCCAGCCGACCTCGAGCGGCAGCCGGTCGTCGTCAGGCGGCTCCTGCTCGACGAGCACCTCGAGCGGACGGTCCGCCCGGCGCGCCACGTCTCCGCCGCTGCTTGCGAACGCGGTGATCGGGCTGCTCACGACGTCCGCGGTGACCAGGACCGGGCTCGCGGCGTCCTCGCCGTGGAACTCGCCGAACTGCCACTGGCGGGCGAGCGCCCACAGCGGGTCGGCGGTGTCGGCGGCGAGCCCCTCGGCGATCTCGGGGTCCCGCGTCGCACCGTGGAGGCGCAGCCAGCTCACGTCGGCTCTCCTCCGGTTGCGGTGATGCGCGTGCCGCTGCTCAGGACGACGGCCGGCAGGAGCTGACCGTCGCCTGGCAGCGCGTCCGGGCTGATCGCGCGGGACTGGGCGAGCAGGAGGGTGTGGCGCAGGCAGTCGGCGACCCCGGCGACGTCGAAGCGCTCCCCGGCCCGCGCCACCGCGAGCAGCACCGCGTTCGGTGCCTGGGCCGACGGCCGGTCGATGTGCACCGCCACGCCCGTCGTCGCCAGCCGGTCGGGGATGACCTCGGTCCAGCTGTCGACGACGAACCCGGCCAGCGGACCGCTGCCCGGTGGGCCCGTCACGCTGAACCACGCGTCGCGCGCGCCCGGCTCGGCGACATCGGCCCACCCGATCCACGCGTCCCCGACCGCGTCGGGGCTCTGGGCGAGGTCGCCGGAGACCAGCAGCCGACCGGAGGTGAGCTCGGCCAGCCGGCAGGCGCTCAGGAACGTGTCGACGCCGGTCCGGACCTTGGCCACCTGGGCGAGCCACCCGACCGCCCGGACCGCCTCACCGGTCCGGGCCGCGAACGAGGAGGCGAGCGGTGCGGGGACTCCGTCGGGCAGCAGCGGCAGGACGGGCACCGGCACCCCCGCCAAGATCTGCAGCTGTTCCACCGCCTGCGCCGCGGTGGGCCCGGGGTGCTCGTCGCGGTGCTGCTGCAGCGCGTCGTGGCGCGCGTCGCCGGGCGGCACGCGCGCCTCCGCCGCACCGACCCGGGCGAGCAGGTCGGTGGTGTCCCACGACCGGCCCTCGGCGGCCAGGTCCGTCGGGGCCAGCGCCCGGAGCCGGCCCAGCGTCGCGGCGACCGCACGGGCGAGGACGACGAGCTCGTCGAAGGTGAGCAGGTCGTCGGCGAGGCCGTCAGGACGCCCGGCGACGAGGTCGGCGCCCTCGGGAGCGCCCACCGCGTCGAGCACCCGGCGGCGAAGCTCCTCGACGCCGTAGACCAGGTCCAGCGCTCCCACGTCGAGCACGCTCAGGTCGACCGGCTCGCCCCCGGAGGTGAGCCGCACCCGGACCCGGTCCGGTGGTCCGAGCAGGCTTCCCACCCACCGCTCCAGCCGCGGCTCGACCGCGGCGAGCACGCTGTGAGCCGCGCCCGGCCATCCGTTCCCGCCGACGGGCACCCCGAACGTCCCGATGACGTGGTGGGTGACCAGCCGCCCGCCGCGTCGCGTGGCCGGCAGGTTGATCGCGGGCAGGCCGGCGTCGCCCGACCCCGTCGCGGCGAGGGTGGGCGCCGCGACCGCCTCGTCGCCGCGCAGCAGGGCGTGCACGGACTGGGAGAGCAGGACGTCGGCGACGGCGTCGAGGTCGCGGGCGCAGCCGACCAGCGCCCGCTGGACGCCCGCGGGTGCGCGGGTGAGCAGCGTGTCGAGCTCGGTCCGGACGGCGGCCTCGGCGGTCGTCTGCTCGATCCCCTCCGTGAAGGCCCGCGCGGCGAGCAGCCCGTCGGCGACCCGGTTCGGGGGCTGCCCGTCGTTGCCCGCGCCGCGCAGGACGGCCGCCCGCACCTCGTCCACCCAGGCGTCGAGGTGGCTGTCGTGCAGGCGCCGTTCGAGGCGCGCACCGAGCAGGCGTCCCAGCTCGTGGCCGCTGCGGACACCCTCGAGCAGGGACTTCGCGGTGCGGACGCGGGCGGAGGACAGGTCGACGGCCAGCGGGGAGCCGGCGTCCTGCGTGCCGAACGCCGCCCACCCGCTGCGCAGCACCGCGGCGGTCGTGGCCTGGTCGAGGCTCGGCGCGTGGATGTGACCCTGGCTCGCCCGGCCCGCGCGCTGCCGGACGCGCACCAGCCACCCGTAGCCGCCGACCTGGAGCCCGGTGCGCCGCTTGGTGCGCTGCTCGGCGAGGCGGCGCGACGCGATGCTCGTCAGCCACGCGTCGGTCCGGTACATCGCCAGCCCGAGCGTGGCGCGCATCAGTCGTTCGAGGTCGCGCAGGCCCGCGGGACCGTGGTCGTCGAGGTGGTCGCGCAGCCGCTCCAGCGCCCTGGCCGTCGCGTCGGCCTGTCCCCGGCTCACCGTCTGCGCCGCCGACTGGACGAGCTGCTGGAACAGGGGCGCCGCGACGGTGTGCGCATAGGACGGCTGGGAGCCGCCGTCCACCCACGCCCGCAGGCTGCCGGCGACGCCCCCCAGCCAGTCCGAGAGCACGGCGGGCGCGTCGTCCTCGCCGTCGGCGACGAGCACCCCGACGGGCTCCTCGGTGCCCTCCTCGCCGAACGCTGCGCAGTACAGGAGCGGTGCGTGGTCGGTGCCGAGCTCGTCGCGGGGCGCCAGCGGCGTGAGGAACGGCGTCGCGTCCTCGACCCGGCCCTTGTGGCGTGCCGCCATCCCGAACAGGTCTCCGGTGAACAGGCCCTCCGGGCGGGGGATCGGCGACTTCACGAAGTCGGCGGCGGCCTGGGCCGCAGCGCGTTGCGCCTCTGTGCCGGGGGCGTCCTCCAGCCCGTCGGACATCGCGCTGAGCGCGTCGACCTGGGCCTGCACGCCCCGCGCGCCCCGCGCGTCGGCCTCGTAGCGCAGGAACGTCGAGTAGAAGGCGTGGCTCTCCAGGTCCTCCACGGCGACGACCGACCCGTCGGACAGGGGCACCAGCGCGCACAGCAGACCCGCGAGGCCGAGCCGCGCCGAGAACAGGTCGCCGAGGTCGTCGTGCGTGTCCTCGACGGTCCGCAGCCGCAGCTCGCGCACGTGCGGCGTGGCTCCGACGATCGCGCCCACGTCGGACGCGTCCTCGGCGGCCTGCCCGGCGGGCGCGACGTCGGCCGCGTCGGGGTCGAGGACGGGCACGGTGTCGAGAGCGCCCAGCCACGAGACCCAGAGCCGGTACGCGAGGTCCTCGACGTGGTCGGCCGTCGTCGTGGCGTCGGGCCTGGCCCCGAACCGGGTCACCGGGAGCAGCCCGTACGGGTGCCGGCCGGCGAGCAGGGTCGGCAGCGGTCCCTCGGCGCGCACGTAGTCGACGAACCAGGTGCGCGAGCGTGTCAGTGCGTCAGGGGACAGCAGCGGGGTGCCGTCGTCCGCCCACCGCATCGGGTCGCTGAACCAGCGTCCCCACGTCGCCGGCCACAGGGCGACGTTCGCCGCGCGGGCGAGCCGCGGCTGGGGATGGTCGGCGTGGCCGGAGCGGTGCACGGCCGTGTGGCCGTCGAGGCCGAGCGCCACGGCCACCGCGTCGGCGGGTCCGGCGACGTACAGGTCCGCCGGGTCGGCGAGCGCGGCGGGGGACCGCGCGCGGTCGCGCTCCAGCTCCGCCGCGAACAGCTCGTCGGCGGTGGGCAGGACCGCGTCCCCGGTCGCCTGCTCCGTCGTGTTCGTCGGGGTGCCCGGCGGGATCACCTCGAGCCCTCGGGTGCTGCGGTGCGCCTCGAGCAGCGCGCGGAACGTCTCGTCGTGCTCGGTGCCGACGGCCGTCCCCACGACGAGGAGGCGGTCGTAGCCGGCATCCCCCGGTGGTCCGACGCTGCTCACGGGGATCCGGACGACCATGCCGGCGTCCTCGGCGGCGGTCAGGTCGATCATCCAGTCCAGGCCCTGGGCCGTGAGGAAGTCGCGCGCGTCGGCGTCGGGAGGCAGGTCGACGAGCGCGGGCGCGGCCGCGAGGTCCGCCCGGACGGCGTGCTCGGCCCAGAACGGCCCGTGGACCTCGTCGCCGACGTCGACGAACGCGGCCCAGCGCGCGGGCAGCAGCCGACCGAGGCCCGGCGTCGTCTCCTGCCGCCCGGGGACGGTGGCGAGCACGGGGGGCTTGCCGGGTCGCGTGGGCGGGTCCTGGGCGGGTTGGGTCGCCGCGGCGACGTACGCCGCCCGGTGAGCGCCGAGCTGGTCGGTGAGCCAGCCCTGGGCCTGCGCGGCCGCGGTCGCGTCGCCCGCCGCGTCCCACACGGTCGTCCAGTAGACCTGCGCCAGGGCCCGCTCCGCGTCGGTGAGCGTCGCGTCGTGGGTGTCGACGTGGAGGTCGTCGCAGAACACGCGGACGACGAGCTCGGTGGGGTCGCGATCGGGCAGGAACCGCGCCTCCAGGCGCACCGGCAGCAGCGCGAGCGGCAGCTCGGGGTCGAGCACTCGGAACAGGATCGAGGGGTCGACCTGCGGGTCGAACGTGTCGTCGGGCACGGGCGGGCCGACGCGCGGACCGTCGTCCACCTCGCGCGCGCGGCGCCGCGTCCTCATGACCCGACCAGCCGGGACGCGAGGAACAGCCGGCGGTAGGGCGGCTGGTGGACCGCCGCGGCGAGGTGCGCCGAGTTGCGGCCCCACCGGACGCCGCCGAACTCGGGGCGCCCGAGGCCGGGGATCGACGAGGCGCTCACGTGGGTCGCCCGCGGTGGGAAGTCCTCCCAGGTGAGCTCGTCCCAGCCGGTCAGCGGGCCGTCGCGGTGGACGTCCAGCCCGAACCGCGGCGCGAGGACACGTTCCTCGAACGCGACGAAGTACTCGGGCGTGCCGAGCACCTCGGCTGGTGGCAGCGGGAAGCCCACGACGACCGTGTCCGCGTCGAGCGGGCACAAGAAGCTCGGCTGGACGGCTGACTCGACGTCGGGCTCGCCGTCGGCGGTCTGCGGCGCGAGGAAGACGTTGAGGTCGGGGTAGCGGCGCACCAGGTCGCCGCGGACGAGCAGGGCCGTGGTCGCGGCGGCGACGGGCACGTTGTCGGTGACGCTCGTGGTGCGCCCCCAGCCGGCCAGCGGTGCGATGTCGACCGTCGCCGGGTCGGCGTAGGCGAAGAAGCGGGCGAAGAACGTCGCCGCGAGGTCGGCGGGGTACTCCCGCCACAGCAGCTCCTCGGCCATCTGGTGGTTGGCCCCGACGAGCAGGGCACCGACGAACCCGCCGTTGACCCCGAGCAGACGGACCCGGTTCGACGGGAACGTGCCGACGCCGGGCACGATGACGTCCGGGTCGGCCTCCAGGAGGTCGAAGAACAGCGGGTCCTCGAACGAGGGGCCGAGGTGCAGCTCGGCGGGCAGGTCACCGGGCGGGAGGGTGTCGAGGGCGGGCACCCGCGCGACCAGTCCGGTGCGGGCAGCTGCGAGCGGCTGGGAGCCGGTGATCGCGGCGGCCACCTCGGTGGCGCTGACGCCCGTCGAGCCCATGACGCGTGCCGCCCGCGGGACGCCCACCCGACGAGGCAGGATCGGCGCCTCCCCGCGCACGAAGCGCGTGAGAGCCGCGCCGCCGACGTGCTCGGCCAGCTCGAGCGTCTGGTCCGCGGTCGCGAGGTCACTGTCGAGCACCCAGCCGCCGCCCGCGTCGCCCGCGGCGAGCTCGACGTCGAGCGTCGCCGCACCGGGGGGCGTGGCGACCTGCCGGTAGGTCAGTGCGGCGCGCTGCGCGACGGTCGCCC
>NZ_JBFULY010000024.1:0-66931 GCF_054049655.1 Cellulomonas sp. P5_C5
GAAGCCGCGGCGGGGCCGACCAGCTCGAGCGCGACGGCGGCCATCGCGCCGGCGAGGAGCACGGCCTGCACGGCTCGCCGCAGGAGCGGGTGCGCCGCCGGGCTCCCGTGGACCCGCGGCAGCCACCTGGTCCCGGTCACCCCCTGCACCGCCACCGGTCCGCCCCCGTCCGTCGCCGCTGTCACGACCGTATGCACAGTTGTCGCGGGAGGCAATAACTCCCGGTGTCGCCAACCCGTTCGGTCTACGTCAGAAGCCCTGCGCGAGCCGGAAGTAGACCTGGTTCCAGCGCACCTGGTCCCGGAAGCCGCGGCGGGTGGTCGCCTCGTCGATCACGAGCAGCTCGGTGCGCGCGATCTCGGCGAAGTCCTCGAACGCCTCGACCCCGACGGCCGTGGTGAGCACCGTGTGGTGCGCGCCCCCGGCGGTCAGCCACGCCTCGGCGGACGTGCGGAAGTCCGGGCGAGGCTCCCACACGGCGCGCGCGACCGGCAGGTGCGGCAGGTCGGCGGTGGGCGGGACGACGTCCACGACGTTCGCGGTGAGCCGGAACCGGTCGCGCATGTCCGCCAGCGAGACGACGACGCCGACGCCGGGGTCGGCGTTGAAGACCAGGCGGACCGGGTCCTCCTTGCCGCCGATGCCGAGCGGGTGGATCTCCAGGGTCGGCTTCGACGTGGTCAGCGTCGGGCAGATCTCGAGCATGTGCGCGCCGAGGATCCGCTCCGAGCCGGGCGTCAGGTCGTAGGTGTAGTCCTCCATGAGCGACGCGCCACCGGGCAGCCCCTCGCCCATGACCTTGGCGGCGCGCACGAGGATCGCGGTCTTCCAGTCGCCCTCGGCGCCGAACCCGTAGCCGTCGGCCATGAGCCGCTGCACGGCGAGCCCGGGCAGCTGGCGCAGGTCACCGAGGTCCTCGAAGTTCGTCGTGAAGGCCTTGGCCCCCAGCGACTCCAGCAGGGTGCGCAGCGCGATCTCCTGGCGGGCGCCGTAGCGCAGGGCGTCGTGCCGGTCGCCGTCCTTGCGCAGCTCGGGGACGACGTCGTACAGCTGCTCGTACTCGGCGACGAGCGCGTCGACGTCGGCGTCGACCACCGCGTCCACGGCCGCCACGAGGTCGTTCACGCCCCACGTGTTCACCGAGACGCCGAACCGCAGCTCGGCCTCGGTCTTGTCGCCCTCGGTCACCGCGACGTTGCGCATGTTGTCCCCGAACCGGGCGAGCGTGAGCTCGTGCGTCGCGGCCCAGCCGGCGCACGCGCGCACCCAGACGTCGATCGACGCGGTCACTGCCGGGTTGGACACGTGGCCCGCGACCGTCTTGCGCGCAGCGCCCAGGCGCGTCGCGATGTACCCGAACTCGCGGTCGCCGTGCGCGGCCTGGTTGAGGTTCATGAAGTCGAAGTCGATCGTGTCCCACGGCAGCTCGACGTTGGCCTGCGTGTGCAGGTGCAGCAGCGGGGTGCGCAGCGCGTCCAGGCCGGCGATCCACATCTTGGCCGGGGAGAACGTGTGCATCCACGCGATCACACCGATGACGGCGTCGTCCGCGTTGGCCTCGAGCGCGGCGCGACGGATCGCGTCGGAGTCGGTCAGCACGGGCTTCCACACGACCTTCGCCGGGAGGGTCTCCTGGAGCACCGCGGCGATCTCCTGCGACTGCGTCGCGACCTGCCGCAGGGTCTCCTCGCCGTACAGACCCTGGCTCCCGGTGAGGAACCAGATCTCGCGGTCGGCGTAGGGCTTGGTCATGAGTCGCTCTCCGGGGTGTTCGTGGGCTGTTGGCCGTAGACGTGCTGGTAGCGGGCGTACAGGGAGTCGATGTCGGACTGGGCGATCGGCACGGTGTCGCCCAGCTGACGGGCGATGTGCACCGTGCGGGCGACCTCCTCGACCATGACGGCGGCCTTCACGGCGGCCCTGGCGTCTCTGCCGATGGTGAAGGGGCCGTGGTTGCGCATGAGCACCGCGGGGCTGCGGGAGTCCCGCAGGGTCTCGACGATGCCGCGGCCGATGGAGTCGTCGCCGATGAGCGCGAACGGGCCGACCGGCACGTCGCCGCCGAACTCGTCGGCCATCATCGTCAGCACGCACGGCACCGGCTCGCCGCGCGCGGCCCACGCCGTGGCGTAGGTCGAGTGGGTGTGCACGACGCCGCCGACGTGCGGCAGGTTCCGGTAGACGTACGCGTGCGCGGCGGTGTCGCTCGACGGTGCACGGGTGCCCTCGACGAGGGTGCCGTCGAGGTCGCAGACCACCATCGACTCCGGCGTGAGCTCGTCGTAGGTGACGCCGGACGGCTTGATGACGAGCAGGTCGTCGGGGCCGGGTGCCGCTCCCACGACGACGCGCTGCGACACGTTGCCGGCGGTCCACACCACGAGGCCCCAGCGCGGGAGCTCGGCGTGCAGGGTGGCGACGACGGCGCGGGTGCGCTCGATCTCAGCGAGCACAGAGTGCGGGTATCCCTGCGGGTAGGTGCTCACAGTGCMTCCACCGCGGCCTTCTCGATCGCCAGCCCGGCGCTGTAGCGCTCCAGGTAGGCGTCGAAGCCGCGGACGTCGTCGGCGTCCGGCTCCACCGTCGTCGCGACGGCTCCACCGAACACGCGGTCCTCCAGGTAGCCGGCCAGGTCCTGCTCGCGCGCCGCGCCCAGGTAGGCGGCGAGCACCGCGATCCCCCAGGCGCCGCCCTCACCCGCCGTGCTGCCCACGGTCACGGGCGCGCCGACGGCGGCCGCCAGCAGCCGCTGCGCCACCCCCTCGGTCCGGAACAGGCCGCCGTGCGCGAACATCGCGTCGAGCTCGACACCCTCGCCGCGCAGGACCCGCATGCCCAGGCTGAGGGTGCCGAACGCGCTGTAGACCTGGGTGCGCATGAAGTTGGCCAGCGTGAGGCGGCTGTCGGGGGTCCGCACGACCAGCGGGCGCCCCTCGTCCAGACCCGTGATGGGCTCCCCGGACAGGTAGTTGTAGGCCAGCAGGCCGCCGCCGTCGGCGTCGCCGCGCAGGGCCTCGCGCAGCAGCACCCCGAAGACGTCGTCGGCACTCGCGGTGGCTCCGAGGGCCGCGGCGAACTGCCCGAACACCTCGGCCCAGGCCCCGAGCTCGCTCGCGCCGTTGTTGCAGTGCACCATCGCGACCAGGTCCCCCGACGGCGTGGTCACCAGGTCGAGCTCGTGGTGCACGCTGCTCAGCGCCTTCTCCAGGACCACCATCGCGAAGATGCTGGTGCCGACGCTGACGTTGCCCGTGCGGGGCGCGACGGCGTTGGTCGCGACCATCCCGGTGCCGGCGTCACCCTCGGGCGGGCACAGCGGGATCCCCGCCGTCAGCGTGCCCGTGGGGTCGAGCAGTGCCGCGCCCGCCTCGGTCAGGCTGCCGGCGTCCTGGCCTGCGAGCAGGATCTCAGGGAGCAGCGACGCCACGTCGACTCCGGGGTACGACGCGAGCATCCGCTCGTCGTAGGCGTGCACGGCGGTGTCGATCGGGAACATGCCCGACGCGTCGCCGATGCCCAGCACCTTGCGCCCGGTGAGCTTCCAGTGCACGTAGCCGGCGAGGGTGGTGACGAAGGCGACCTGCGGGACGTGCGGCTCGGCGTCGAGCTCCGCCTGGCGCAGGTGGGCGATCGACCAGCGCAGCGGGATGTTGTGGCCGAACAGCCCGGTGAGCTCCGCCGCGGCCGCGCCTGTGGTGGTGTTGCGCCAGGTGCGGAACGGGACGAGCAGCTCGTCGGACTCGTCGAACGCGAGGTAGCCGTGCATCATCGCGGAGATCCCGAGAGCCCCGACCGTGGTCGGCCGCACCCCGTGCTGCGCCTCGGCGTCGGCGAGCAGCGCGGCGACGGCCTCCTGCAGGCCGGACCAGACGGCCTCCAGCGAGTACGTCCAGACGCGGTCGACGAACTGGTTCTCCCAGTCGTGGCTGCCGCTGGCCAGCGGGGCGTGCCCGGGGCCGATGAGGACCGCCTTGATCCGGGTGGAGCCCAGCTCGATGCCGATCGTCGTCCGACCGGCGGCGATGGCCTCCCGGGGATCAGCACCGTGGGGGTCGACCGTCATCACGCGGGCTCCGCTCCGTCCGTCACGGACCGCGGCGGACGCCGGCGGCCGAGACACATGTTAGCGCTAACATCCGCCTCCGGGTCCACCTTCCGCCGGGGAGCCTCAGCGCTCACCCGTGGGACGGCCGGCCCAGGCCGGTCAGCGTCGTGAGCAGGAAGACCGAGTCCTCGACCGCGTGCACCGAGTGCCGCTCGTGCGTCAGCACCCAGAGGTGCCCAGCGCTCGCCTCGACGTCTCCCTCGGCCGAGTCCACCCGCACCCGCCCACGGATGACCTGCAGCGTCGCCGCGTTGGGCGAGTTGTGCTCGCCCAGGCTCGACCCGGCCGTCAGGGCGATCACCGACTGGCGCAGCTCGCCGTCGTGCGCCACCACCCCCGCCGAGCGGCCGTGCGGGTCCGTCCGGGCCGCGTCGAGGTGCCGCTGCGCGAGCTCGGCGATGTCGATCATCAGGGCCTCCAGGGGCGCTCGGCGGTGACCCGAGCCTAGGACCCCCGGGTCCGGCTCAGCACCGCCGAGACCAGGGCGGGGTCCACGGACGCCACCAGCCGGGCGAGCGCTCGGGCGGTGTCCGCGTCCGCCGGGTAGAACGACTCGATCACCAGCTCGGCCACCGTGATGTCGAGCGGCGTGCCGAACGTCGCCACCGTCGTGAGGAACAGCAGCCGCTCCCCGCCGACGGTCAGCCCCATCGGGACCGCCACCCCGTCGCTCGCGGCGGCCCTCACCTCGCCGCCGGGGTACGCGCTGAGCTCCGCGAGCAGCTGGGCGAGATCGCGGTCCCCCGTCGACGCGACCTGCCTGCGCACCCGGTCGAGCGCGTGCGCGCGCCACTCGGCCAGGTTGGCGATGTGCGGCGCCATCCCCCGCGGGTGCATCGCGACGCGGAGCACGTTCACCGGCGGTTCGAGCAGCGCCGGATCCACGTCGCCGAGCAGCACGGCCACCGCGGCGTTGGCCTCCACCAGGTTCCAGGACCGGTCGACGACGAGCGCCGGGTTGGGTCCGTGGCCGTCGAGGACCACCCGCAGCGCGGACCGGACCGCGGCCATCGACGGGTCGTCCAGCGGGGTGCCGCGGTACTCGGGCGCGAACCCCGCGGCGATCAGCAGGTGGTTCCGCTCCCGCAGCGGAACGTCGAGGTGCGAGCTCAGCCGCAGCACCAGGTCGCGGCTCGGGCTCGACCGGCCCGTCTCGACGTAGCTGAGGTGCCGCGTCGAGACGCCCGTCTGCGAGGAGAGCTCGAGCTGGCTCAGCCGTCGGCGCACCC
The DNA here is from genome assembly GCF_054049655.1 of Cellulomonas sp. P5_C5. Taxonomy (NCBI): domain Bacteria; kingdom Bacillati; phylum Actinomycetota; class Actinomycetes; order Micrococcales; family Cellulomonadaceae; genus Cellulomonas; species Cellulomonas sp. P5_C5. Next base: position 5,335 of record NZ_JBFULY010000024.1, read on the forward strand.
GCCACTGCCGCAGCAGAGGCCCGGAACCTGTGGTCATGGTGCCGACGAGTCTCGCAGGAACCGCGCCTCGGCCACCGCGAACCCGGCCACGACCAGCGCCTGCCCGATCACGTAGACCACCCCGAACGGCGTCGCGGGGACCGTCGTGACGAGGACCGCGCTCGCGGCCACCCAGGCCCAGTTGGCGACGACGAGCGCGCCGACCGCTCGCCGGCGCAGCGGCCGCGCGCGGCTCGTCCACGCCAGGGCCACGACGTAGCCGACGAGCAGCAAGGCGACCACCCGGAGCACCGTCGCGGGCAGGCCCGTGAGGCGGGCGTACAGGTCAGTCGCCGCGAGCAGCCCGACCGCGGCGACGAGGCCGACGAGCGCGTCCGCCGCCAGGACGCGGCGCAGGGTCCGCTCGCTCGTCGGGACGGCGGTCAGGACAGGGGACGTGGTCATGGTGGTTCCTCCGGGCTCCGGTGGCGGATGTCGCACCAGAACCGTCGCGTCCGGCAGGTCGTCGTGTCGATGACCTCCCAGGTCATGCCCCGCCGGCCGGCCTACCGAGCGGTCCGCACCGAGCTGGCGCGGACCACCAGCTCGGCCGGGATCTGCTGGCGGGCGACGTCCTCACCGGCGAACGCGGCCTGCAGGGAGTCGACCGCGAGCCGGCCGAGCGCCCCGAAGTCCTGCCGGACGGTGGTCAGCGGCGGCGTGTAGTGGGCGGCGCCCACCTCGTCGTCGAACCCCACCACCGCGACGTCGTCGGGCACCCGCACGCCCTTCTCCCAGAACGCGTGCAGGAGGCCGAGCGCCAGCTGGTCGTTGGCCGCGAAGATCGCCGGCGGCAGCCCCTCGCGGACCATGCGCAACCCCAGCTCGTAGCCGTCGGCGGCGTCCCACCCGGCCTCGATGTGCTCCGGGGCGCTGGGCCCGGAGACCTCGCGCCAGCCGGCGAGCCGGTCCTGGGCGTCGAACCAGTCCTGCGGGCCGGCGACGTGCACCACGTCGGGGAAGCCCTGGTCGAGCAGGTGCTGGGTGGCGAGCCGGGCGCCGTGCCGCTGGTCCACCCCGACGGCGTGCAGGTGCGGCACGGGCGGGACGTCGGACGCCGAGGAGATGAGCACCACCGGCACGGGGGACGCGATCGCGGCGATGGCCTGCGCGACCTCCGTCGTCGGCGCGATGATCGCGATGCCGTCGACGCCCTGCCCGAGGAAGTGCTCCAGCGCGGTGTGCATGCTGTCGCCGTCGAACTGCCGGATGGTCGCCACGGACACGAACCAGCCGACCACGCGCGCGGCCTCCTCGAGCCCCACCAGGGTGCTCGTCGGGCCGTACAGCGCGGTCGCCGGGGTGACCACCCCGAGGGTGCCGGACCGGCGCGTGACCAGCGTGCGCGCGGCGCTGTTGCGGCGGTAGCCGAGCTGGACGATGGCCTCCGTGACCCGCTCGCGGGTCTCCGGGCGGACGCTCGGGTGGTCGTTGAGCACCCGGGACACGGTCTGGTGGGAGACGCCCGCGAGCGCGGCGACGTCACTCATGGCGGGGGGCCGTGCGGCGCTGTTCATCATCAGTACTGCTGGCCGAGCTCGCGCGAGCGGTTCCGGGCCGCTTCCGCCGCCGCGACGACGCCGGCACGCACGCCGTGGGCGTCGAGGACCTGCACCGCCGCGACCGTGGTGCCGCCAGGGGAGGACACCCGTTCGCGCAGCACCGCGGGGTGGTCCCCCGACTGGGCCGCGAGCGCGGCGGAACCCTCGACGGTGGCCACGGCGAGCTTCGTCGCCAGGTCCCGGCTGAGCCCGAGCAGGACTCCCGCCTCGGCCATCGCGTCGATCAGGTAGAACGCGTACGCCGGGCCGGACCCGGAGATCGCGGTGACGGCGTCGAGGTCCTTCTCCTCCACCCGGACGACCAGCCCCGTGGCGGCGAGCATCGTCTCGACGAGCACCAGGTGCCCCTCGGTCGCGTGCGTGCCGGCGGCGATCGCGCTGGCGCCCTTGCCGACGACAGCCGGCGTGTTCGGCATGACGCGGACGACGGGCTGGCCGGCGGGGAGCCGCTTCTCGTAGCTGGAGATCGGGAGCCCGGCGGCGACGCTCACGACGAGCTCGCCCCCGCGCAGGGCCTGCGACACCTCGTCGAGCACGGAGGCGACGACGTTCGGCTTGACCGCCAGGAGCACGACGTCGGCACGGGCCGCCGCCTCGGCGTTCGACGCGCCGGTGCGCACGCCGTAGCGGCCCGCCAGCTCGTCGGCCCGTGGCACGTGCCGCTCGGTGACCTCGACCTGCTCCGGCGCCCATCCCGCGGTCAGCAGCGCGCTGAGCAGGGTCTCCCCCATCACGCCGCCACCCAGCACCGCGACCTGCGGCCTGCCGCCGGTGCGCTCGTCGGTCATCGTGGTCCTCCCCGTCCGTGCCGCCGGGAGGCGACGCCGCGAGCCTACCGACGCGAGGCGGGCGCCGGGGAAGGCGCTCGCCCTCAGCCGCTGCTGCGCTCGGAGAACTGCGCCGGCGGGCCACCGCCCGGGTCGCCGTTCATCACGAAACCCTGCGGCGGCCCCGGCAGCTCGGTCTGGTCGCCGCCCAGGCCGGACAGGCCCGTCGTGGTCGACGTGCTGGACTCGATCGGCTCGTCGAGGTCCGCGAGGACCACGTCGTCGCCGACCGCGAGACCGTCCGTGACCTCCGTGCGCTCCGTGCCGACCGCCCCGAGGGTGACCGTGACCTCGGTCGGGGTGCCGTCCCGGAGCACCTGGACCGTGGCCGTCGCGCCGTCGACGTGGACGGCCGACGTCGGGACGGTGAGCACCTCGTCGGCACCCGCGACCGTGATCCGGACCTGCGCCGAGGCGCCGTCGTAGAGCGTCTCGTCCGTGGGGTCGACGGCGAGCTCGACCGTGTACGCGGGGTCCGCGGTGGTCGACGTGTCGAGGATGCCGATGCTGCTGACCGTGCCGGTGAGCGCCGCGTCGGTGCTGGGCGTCGTCACCTGCGCCGGCTGGCCGACCGACACGATGTCGATCGACGACAGCGGGACGCTCGTGGTGACCGTGTAGCCGTCGGGACCGAGCACCGTGACGACCGCGGTGGTCGACGACGCCGTGACCTGGTCGCCGGGCGCCAGCGAGACCGCGGCCACCGTGCCGGCGATCGGGCTCGTCAGGGTCGCGAACGGGAGCCTGCTCTGCGCCAGAGTGACGTTCGCCTCCGCCAGGTCGATCGCCGCCCGGTCGGCCACGATCGTCGCCGCGGTGATCGTCGTAAAGTCGTCGGAGCCGCCCGACGGGGTGCTCGACGACGGGGTGCTGGTGCTCGTCGACGGCGCGCTGGTCGACGGGGTGCTCGACGAGGGCGTGCTCGTCGACGGGGTGCTCGTGCTCGTGGACGACGCCTCGACGGCCACCTGGAGCGCCTGGACCGCCTGGTCGAGCGCGGTGGCGAGCGTCAGGAGCGCCTGCTGCTCGGTGTCCGTCGCCGTCTGCGCGTCGAGCGCACCGGTCAGCGCGGCCTGGCAGTCGGCGAGCGCCTGCTCGACGGCGGAGGTGTCGGGCTCGTCGGTCGGGGCGGGTGCTGCGGCCGGCAGCTCTGTGGTCGGCTCGGTGGTCGGCTCGGTGGTCGGCTCGGTCGTGGGCTCCCCGGTGGGTTCCGGCGTGGGTTCTGTCGTCGGCTCCGGCGTGGGCTCCGGCGTGGGCTCCGGCGTGGGCTCCGGCGTGCCGACGTCGCCGCCGACGACCGCGAGGAACGCCGCGCACGTCGCCTGCGAGGCCGTCACGGTCGCGCTGCTGGCGGCCAGCGCGTCGGCGGTCCGCCCGTACTGGTCGAGCAGCGCGTCCTGCGCCGCCCGCACCTCGGCGGCCCCGCGCTCGACGGCGGGGTCGGCGGGGGCCTCGGGGTCCTCGTGCGAGTCGCCCTCGGCAGGGGCCTCGTCGGCCGCCGAGGTCGAGGGCGACGACGACGAGGGGGACGCCGACGGGGTCGGCGACGACGAGGTCGGTGTCGAGGACGTCGTGCTCGACGACGCCTGCGCGTCGAGGTCGTCGCTGAGCTGCTGCTGGGCGGTAGCGAGGTCGGCCTGCGCGCGCTCGACCGCGTCCTGCAGAGCCCCGGTGTCGAGGGTCGCCAGCACGTCACCGGCCGCGACGACCTGCCCCACGGTCACGGCGACGGTCGCCACGGTGCCGTCGACGGAGAACGACGCGTCCCGGCGGCTGGACGACGCGATCGTCCCGACCGTGTCGATGACCTGCTCGACGCTCGCCCGCTCGGCGGCGGCGGTGCGGTACCGGCCGTCGTCGGACCCGCCGACGGCCAGGGCGACCCCGCCGCCGGCGGCCACGAGGACCAGCGCACCGGCGGTTCCGAGCGCGACGATGCGTCGTCGTCGGGCGCGCTGCCGACGGGCGACGGACGGGCGGGCCGCGAGCTCAGACATCGGTGCCACCGTCCTGCGTCGTGTCCTGGGTACCGCCGTCCTGACCCCCACCGGGACCGCCCGGACCGGCACCGCCGCCGGGTCCGCCACCGAAGCGCTGGACCATCCCGACCGAGCACTCACCGTCCGTCGGGGCGGAGACCGTGATGCTGGTCGCCGTCACCTTGCCGCTGTCGTCGGCCTCGCCGCGCGCGCTGGCGCACTGGCCCACGACGACCGCGGAAGCGTCGGCCGCGACGGTCGTCGTGTAGGTGGTCGCGTCCGTGACGGTGACCGTGCGGGTCGTCGTCGCGTCGTCGGGACCGGTGCTCTCGACGGTGAGCGTGCTGCCGTCGACCGCGGTCACCGTGMCGACGGCGCCGCCGCCGAACGACCGCATGCCACCGCCGGGCGGCAGGTCCGTCGGGGCGCCGTCGGGCCGCTCCCCTTCCGGCATCGTCGGCAGGTCGGTCGGCGCCCCGTCGGGGCGGTCACCGCCGAGGCCCGGCCCGCCGCCGAAGCCGCCGGCGCAGGTGCCGTCGTCGGTCGGTCGGGTGACCTGGATGCTCGTCGCCTCGACCGGAGCATCGGTGCCGGCAGTGTCGTCCCCGGTCGTGTCGTCCGCGCTCGCCGTCGACACCGCCACGACGCACGACCCGACCGTCACGTCGGCGAGCGTCCCGGCGACGGTCGCGGAGAACGTGGTGGCGTCGGTCCAGGTCACCGCGGTCTGCGAGTCCGTCGACCGGACCTGCAGGACCGTGCCGGTGACGGACGCGATCTCGCCGGACGCGCCGCCTCCCCCGCCGGGACCGGAGCGCTGCGGGCCGTCACCGCCCTGCTGCTGCGGGGCGTCGGAGGCCGTCGGCGCAGCCGCCTGCGAGGTACCGGCCGTGCAGCCGGCGAGGACGAGGACCGAGGCCGCAGCGAGCGCGGGAAGCAGTCGCGTGGTCAGGGTGGACATGGGAGGGCTCCTTGCTGAGAGGGCTATTCGGCGCGCAGCGCGTCGATGGGGGCCAGCCGCGCGGCGCGCGTGGCGGGGTAGACGCCGAACACCAGGCCGATGCCGATCGCGACCACGACCGACCCGGCCACGGCGGCGCCGGAGACGACGACGGAGGTGTCGAGCAGTCCCGGCAGGACCTGCGCGGCGACGATCCCGAGCGCCGCGCCGAGGACGCCGCCGGCGAGGCCGAGCACGGCCGCCTCGACCAGGAACTGCCGGCGGATGGCCCACGGCGGGGCGCCGAGCGCCTTGCGCAGGCCGATCTCGCGGGTCCGCTCGGTGACCGAGACGAGCATGATGTTCATGACCCCGATCCCGCCGACCAGCAGCGACAGGGCCGCGATGCCGGTGAGCAGGACCGTCAGGGTCTTGTAGACGGCGGTCGCCGTGGACACGAGGGCGTCCTGGCTGTTGATCGTGAAGTCGGCGCTGTCGGCGTCGGTGATGCCGTGCAGGTTGAGCAGCAGCGCCTGCGCCTCCTGGTAGGCGGCGCCCAGCTGGCTCGACGACGCGGCCTGCACGTAGATCGTCGAGACCGCGTTGCGGTCCTGGCCGCCGACGAGCGTGTCCGCGGCGGTCGACATCGGGATGACCGCCAGGTCGTCGAGGTCGCTCTCGCCGGACGCACCCTCGGCCTCCAGCACGCCGACCACCCGCAGGTCTGTGTCGCCGACGGTCACCGTCTGGCCCACCACGCGAGTGGACCCGAACAGCTCCTCGGCCGTCGACGGCCCGAGCACGACGACCGCGGCGCGGGACGCCTCGTCGTCGGCCGTGAAGAACTCCCCGGAGGCGAGCGTGCGGCCGCGGACGTCGAGCCAGTCCGTGCTGGTGCCGACGACGCTCGTGGTCCAGTTGGTGTCGTTGGCCTCCAGCGACGCGGACGACGTCTTCTCGGCGGCGACCTTCCCGATGTCGGGTGCGTTCACCGACGAGTCGAGCGCCTCCGCGTCGGCCGTGGTCAGGGTGGTGCGCGAGCCGAAGCCGCCGCGGACGCCCTCGGCGCTGGTGCTGCTGCCCGGCCGGACGATGAGCAGGTCGCTGCCCAGCTGGCTGATCTGCGCGCTGACGTCCTTCTGCGTGCCCAGCCCGAGCCCGACCGTGAGKATCACCGCCGCGATGCCGATGAGGATGCCGAGCACCGTGAGGATCGACCGCATCGCGTGCGACGTGACGGCCGACCAGCCGGTGCGCAGGGTCTCGGTCCAGGTCATCGGGCACCGTCCGACACGATCAGGCCGTCGTGCACGCGCACGACCCGGTCCGCGCGGGCGGCGACGTCGGCCTCGTGCGTGATCAGGACGATCGTGCGGCCCTGCTGGTGCAGCTCGTCGAACAGGTCCAGCACGTCCCCGGTCGACGTCGAGTCGAGGTTGCCCGTGGGCTCGTCGGCGAGCAGCAGGGCGGGCTCGCCGACGAGGGCGCGGGCCACCGCGACGCGCTGCTGCTGACCGCCGGACAGCTCGCCCGGCCGGTTGTCCAGCCGGTCGGCCAGGCCGACCCGGTCCAGCGCCGCCGCGGCCCGGTCCTTGCGTTCTGTGGAGGGCACGCGCCCGTAGACCAGCGGGAGCTCGACGTTGCGCCACGCCGACAGCGACGGGAGCAGGTGGAACTGCTGGAACACGAAGCCGATGCGCCGGTTGCGGATGTCGGCGAGGTCGATCTCGTCGAGCTCGCCCACGTCCTCGCCGGCCAGGTGGTACGTGCCGCGGGTCAGGGTGTCCAGGCAGCCGAGCAGGTTCATCAGCGTGGACTTGCCCGAGCCCGACGGGCCCATCACCGCGACGTACTCACCCGGCTCGATCCGCAGGTCGACACCACGCAGGGCCTCGAACTCGATGCTGCCGGACGTATAGGTCTTGGTGACCCCGACGAGGTCGATGACCGCCTCGGTGCGGGTCTCGACGCGCGGCGACGCGAGCTCAACCATTCGCCGGACCGCCCTGCTGGTTCTGCGTCGCTCCGCCGGGTCCGCCCTCGAACACGGGCCCGCCACCGGGACCGCCCTCGAAGAACTGCCCGCCCTCGGGCAGGTCCTGGTTCTGCCGACCGGTGCCGCCGGTGCCCGGCGTGAAGACCGCGAGCACCACCTCGTCGCCCTCGGCCAGTCCCTCGGTGATCTCCGTGACGTTCCCGGACGTCTCCCCGGTCGTCACCGGGACGTCGACGATCTGGCCCTCGGAGTCCGTCTGCTGCACGGTCGTCGTCCCGTCCTCGGCGGTCGTGACCGCCAGGCTGGGCACGGTCAGGACGTCGGTGCGGCGCTCGTAGACCAGCTCGACCTCGGCGGCGACCCCGTCGTGCAGGCCCTCCTGGTCGCCCGTGACCGCGACGGTGACGGGGTAGGCCGCGACGCCCGTGTCGCTGGTGGACAGCAGACCGATCGCGCTGATGGTGCCGAACACCGGCTCGGTCGCCCCGTCGAGGGTGACCTCGGCCTGGTCGCCGACCTCGACCAGCGCGACGTCCGCGTCGGAGACCGTGACGTCGACCTGCCAGGCGTCGGTGCCGACGATGGTGAACTGGGCGGCGGTCTCGGCGGACGGCCCTTCGCTCCCGCCGACCGCGTCACCGACCTCCAGGTTCACGGCGGTGAGCAGGCCCGCGACCGGTGCCGTCAGGGTGGCGTCGTCCATCGCGGCCTGCGCGGTGTCTACCCCGGACCGGGCGACGTCGACCTGCGCCTGTGCGGCGGCGACCTGCGCGGTGCCGGACGCGTCGGCGAGCCTCGCCTGCGCGTCGGCCAGCGTGGCCTTCGCCTGCAGCAGGTCGGCGGTGAGCTGGAGGGTGTCGACGGTCGCGAGCGTCTGCCCGACGGTGACCGTCTGCCCGACCGCGACGGGCACCGCGGTGACGGTGCCGCTGACCTCGAGGCTCACGTCCTGCTGCACCGACGGCGTCAGCGTCCCGCTGCCGCCGACCGACTTCTGCATCGTGGTCAGGCTCGCCGCCACGGTCCGCGTGACCGGCTCCGCCGACGCCGCCGACGCGTCCCTGATCCCGAACCACCAGATCCCCGCGGCCACGAGCGCGACGAGGACGACGGCGGTGACCGTCCTCGTCAGCGGCGTCGTCCGCCTCCATACGTGCTGCATGTTCTCCCTCACGTCGACCCGGCCGAATGACCTGGGCCGAACGTAGGGACGCGCGCTGGGCCGCCCGTAGCACTGACCTGTGCCTCACCTGTGGATCGGCGACGGGCCTTGGTGAGTCCGGGTCGAGCCGGTGGGCGAGGCGCAGCGGACAGCCCTCAATCGTTTCGGATCTGTCCGGTACATCCTTTCTTTGGTAACTTGACTAACTCTGCTCCGCCTCGGCTGCGACCGGCGACATCGCCGGGTCTACGCGGCGAGACCACCCAGGAGGTTCAATGAAGAACCGTCATCTCGCGCGCGCTCTGACTGCGGGGCTCACCGCAGCGGCGCTCAGCGGGCTCGTGACCCTGCCGGCCGCCCAGGCGGCCGAGACCGTCACGATCGTCGACCCGGACGCCAGCCCGGCGACCCGCTCCCTGTTCTCCTACCTCGACGGCATCCGCGGCGAGGGCATCCTGTTCGGCCACCAGCACACGACGTCCTACGGCCTGACCGTGACCGGCGCCGACGGCACCAAGTCCGACGTCAAGAACATGACCGGCGACTTCCCGGCGGTCTTCGGCTGGGACACGCTCATCCTGCAGGGCGACGAGGCCCCGGGCTCCGCGGGCAACACGACCGAGCAGAACATCGCGGCCCTCGACGACTACATCGAGAAGGCGCACGGTCTCGGCGGCATCAACACGCTCTCCGCGCACATGGAGAACTTCGTCACCGGCGGCAGCTTCTACGACACCACGGGCGACACGCTGCGCGCGGTCCTGCCCGGCGGCGCGAAGAACGCCGACCTGAACGCGTACCTGGACAACATCGCCGCCGCGGCCGACGGTGCCCGCGACGCCGAGGGCAACCTCATCCCGATCATCTTCCGGCCGTACCACGAGAACGCCGGCTCCTGGTTCTGGTGGGGTGCCGCGTTCGGCTCACCCGGCGAGTACAAGGAGCTCTTCCGCTACACGGTCGAGTACCTGCGCGACATCAAGGGCGTCTCCAACTTCCTCTACGCGTTCGGGCCGGGCAGTGGGTTCGGCGGGAACGCCGACACCTACCTGCGCACCTACCCCGGCGACGAGTTCGTCGACGTCTTCGGCCTCGACGCGTACGACAACACCGGCTCGGCCGCGTTCCTCGACGGCCTCGTCAAGGACCTCGGCATGATCGCCGACCTGGCCGACGCGAAGGGCAAGGTCTCCGCGTTCACCGAGTTCGGCGTGACCAACGGCGTCGGCACCACCGGCTCCAGCCCGGAGAAGTGGTTCACCAAGGTGCTGGCCGCCATCAAGGCCGACCCGAAGGCCAGCCGCAACGCGTACATGGAGACGTGGGCCAACTTCGACGCCGGCCAGCACTACGTCCCCGTGACCGGCGACGCCCTGCTGCCCGACTTCCAGGACTACGCGGCCGACCCGTACACCCTGTTCGCCAGTGAGGTCACCGGCGCGTTCGACCGGACGGTCGACACGACKCCCGCCGGCCCGGTCCTGCACATCGCCTCCCCGGCCGACAGCGCCCGGGTGGCCACGTCACCGACGACCATCCGCGCCACCGTGCAGAACGTCGACGCCGACCGCGTCTACGCCACCGTCGGTGACACCGAGATCGAGCTCGCCCCCGGGGACGGCCTCTGGTGGTCGGCACCGTGGGACATCCCCGCAGCGCAGCTGGACAACAGCACGAAGACGCTCGAGGTCCACGTGGTCGCCGACGGTGTCGAGGTGCTCACCGAGAGCTCGTCCGTGGTCCTCGGGCCGCGACCGACGTTCGGACCGGGCGTCGTCGACGACTACGAGGGCTACGGCGACGACACCGCGCTGCGGGCCGAGTACGTCTCCTACGGCGCCAACACCATCTCGCTCGACACCAGCGGGGAGTCCAAGGCGCTGCGGATGGACTACGACTTCGCCACCCAGACCTACACCGGCCTGGGCAAGCAGATCAGCGGCGACTGGTCCGACTTCAACGAGCTCGCGCTCTGGGTCAAGCCGGACGGCTCCGGGAACAAGATGGTGCTCCAGCTGGTGGCCGGTGGCGTCTCCTACGAGGCGTACCCGTCGCTGGCGGGCACCGAGGCCGGGGTGGTGACCTTCCCGTTCGTCGACTGGCGACCGGCCCCGTGGGACACCGCCAACGCCAACCGCCGGATCAGCGACGCGGACCTCAAGGCGATCTCGCAGTTCAACATCTACGTGAACGCGGCCGACGACGGCACCGGCGACCCGTCGGGCAGCATCGTCGTCGACAACATCGCCGCCCTGCCGGGTGTCGAGCCGCCGCCGCTGTTCTCCGACGTCCCGCCGGGGTCGCCCAACTTCGACAGCATCATCTGGCTGCACGACCAGGGCCTCGACGACGGCTACCCGGACGGCACGTTCCGGCCGACCAAGCCGGAGACCCGCGAGGCCGTGGCGTCGCTGCTCTACCGCTACTCCGAGGCCACCTTCGTCCCCACGGCGAAGAAGCCGACGTTCCTGGACGTGCCCAAGAAGCACGCCTTCTCCAAGGAGATCGAGTGGCTGGCGAGCGAGAAGCTCGTCGACACGTCGATCCCGCTGTACCTGCCCAAGGGGCCGCTCGACCGCTCGTCCGCGGCTGAGCTGCTCTGGCGGCTGGCGGGGTCGCCCGAGCCTGCGGCGCCGGAGGCGTTCACCGACGTCCCGTCGTGGCACCCGTTCGGCAAGGCCATCGCGTGGGCGACCGAGACCGGCATCATCGTGCCGACCTCGGCGACGAAGTACGGCGTGCTCAAGGTGGTCACGCGCGGCGACTTCGCCGGGTACCTCGACCGGTACGACCACCGGCCGAGCCCGCTGGAGCCCGTCGTGCTGACGGACTTCGCGGACGGCGCCCAGGGCTGGGGGCCTATCGGTGAGGGCACGGCGACCGGAACCGGTGGGACGCTGACGATCGACGCCGCCGCTCCCGACGGCGGCTGGTTCGGGTTCGGTCCGTCGACCGGCGACTGGACCGGGCGCACGGAGCTGCGGTTCGACGTCGTGTCCACCACGGGCTTCGACACCAAGGCGGCCCTGCAGCTGGGGTCGTCGTGGACCTGGTGCGAGACCGCGCAGGTGGGGTGGATCTCCGCGCCGACGTCCGACGTGCTGGTCGACCTGGCCACCCTGAGCGCCGAGTGCGGCGTGCAGCTGGCCGACGTGAAGAAGGTGAACCTGTACTTCAACGCAGGCACCCACGTGATCGACGACGTCGAGATCCGCTGACCGACCGACGCGTGTGCCCGCGCGTCTCCCCCGCTGACGTCCGCACTCCCGAGGCCCCCTCTCCTCGGGGTGCGGACGTCAGCACCCCCTCACCACCGGACGTCCGAGGACGTGGCCGCCAGAGCAGCCCCTTCCTCGGACGTCCGTCGTTGGTGATGTGGAGCGTCCGAGGAAGTGGTCGGCGGGGCAGCCAGATCCTCGGACGTCGTCAGGGCTGGTGCGCCGGGAGCAGGAGGCCGTCGCGGACCAGGCCGCGGGCCGACGGGAGGACGTCCGCGGCCACCGCGTCCGCGCCGACCTCCAGCAGCGCACCCAGGGCGTTGACGATCTGGCCGACGGTGAGCTCGCCGTCGCAGACGCCGACGAAGCCCGCGAGCGCGGTCCCGGCCTGCACCGCCCGGCCGAACCCGCCGCCCTGGCGCAGCAGGACCACCTGCGGGTCCGGGTCGCCGGGGGTCAGGTACCGCTCCTCGGTGACGTCGGGGGCGACGACGAGGCGCTGGCCGGCCAGGTCGTCGTCGGACATCGCGAGCCAGTCGTGCGCCGCGAGCGAGGCCGCCACGGCCGGCCCGAGCGGCTGCCGGACCGTCCCGGTGACCTCCTCCAGCCGGCGCAGGGTCGGCGCGCCGAGCGGCTTGCGCAGGGTCACGATGCCGAACCCGATGCCCTCGACGTCCCGCGACGCGAAGTCGTCCAGCCACTGCCCGTACCGCTGCGCCCAGGCGGCCCGGTCGCGGTCGGGGGTCGTGCCGCCGTCGCGGATCCACGTCTCCGCGTACTGCGCGGGGTCCTGCAGCTCGCGCTGGACCACCCACCCGTCCAGGCCGGAGGCGTCGAGCCAGGAGCCGACGCGCTCGTGCCACTGCTCGCCGCGACGCACCTCCCAGTTGCCCAGCAGCTGCGCCACGCCGCCGGGTGCCAGCACCGCGCCGACGCCCTCGACGAGCTCGCGCACGATCGCGTCCCCCGCCCGGCCGCCGTCGCGGTACTCGTACGACGGCATCCCCGGCGTCCGGGGCGTGATGACGAAGGGCGGGTTGCTCACGACGAGGTCGAAGCGCTCGCCGGCGACGGGCTCGAGCATCGACCCCTCGCGCAGATCGAGCTCAACCCCGGCCAGCGCCGCGTTGAACCCCGCGAACGCGAGCGCGCGTCGCGAGATGTCCGTGCCGACCACCCGGCGCGARTGCCGCGTGGCGTGCAGCGCCTGGATCCCGCAGCCGGTGCCGAGGTCGAGCACGTGCTCGCGCTCGTCGCGCACGGTGACCTGCGCCAGCGTGGTGGACGCCCCGCCGACCCCCAGCACGTGATCGGTGCGCAGCGCCTGCCCGGTCGCCAGCTCGCCGAGGTCGGACGCGATCCACCAGTCGACCTCGCCACCCCCGTCGACCGCCGTGTACGGCCGCAGGTCGACGCGAGCTCGGACGTCGTCACCGTCGACCTCGACCAGGCCGAGCCGCGACGCCCCGTCCACCGTCAGGGTCGGGAACGCCAACTCGAGCGTGCGCCGCGACGTGGTGACACCGAGCAGGAACGTGCGGACCAGCGCCGCGACGACGTCGTCGGCAGCCGCCTCGGTCGCCCGCAGGGCCGGCACCGGCTCCTCACGGTGCAGCGCGTCGGCGGCGACCGCCCCCAGCACCTCCTCGACCCCGGCGACGCCGTACCCCGCAGCCGTGAGGTCGTCGCGCAGCGCCGCGACGAGCGCGGGGTCGATCAGGGGCGCACCGGGCGCGATGTCGAGAGGCACCCCGCCATCATCCCCGCAACGTCCGAGCATCTGGTCGCCGGGGCGCTCACTTCCTCGGACACTGCACCTGCTCCCAGCAGAACGTCCGAGCATCTGGTCGCCGGGGCGCTCACTTCCTCGGACACTGCACCTGCTCCCAGCAGAGTGTCCGAGCATCTGGTCGCCCGGGCGCTCACTTCCTCGGACGCAGCGGTCTCAGGCGTCGTGGAGGAGGTGGAGGTCCACGACGAGCGGGCGGTGGTCGCTCCCGACCTGGGCGGGCTGGCCGGACGGGACCCGGGCGGTGCCCGCAGTCAGGTCCGGGGACCGCAGGATCGCGTCGATGCGCAGGCGCGGCTCGATTGCGGGGAACGTCGGGTCACCCAGCGGGTCGACGTCGACCAGCACGGTGGTCAGGCTCGTCCAGGTGGGCCCGCCGGGCGGCTCGTTCAGGTCGCCGAGCACGACCGTCCGCACCGTCGGCACGTGGTGGACGAGGAGGTCCGACAGGTGGGCGGCGCGCTCGTCGCGGACCAGCGACAGGTGCACGACGACGAACCGGATGCCGTCGACGGTGGCGACGGCGACGCCGCGGGCGGTCCGACCGGACAGGTTCGGCAGCCGCACGGCGGACGGACCGGTGACCGACCGGCCCCGCGCGACGAACAGGGCCGTCGTGCGGGCGCCCCGACCGTTCACCACGGCCCGCATCCCCACGTCGCGCGCGAACCGCCAGGTCCGGATCCAGCCGAGGAGACCGCGCGGCGGCTCCTGCAGGCCGAGCACGTCCGGTGCGGCCGCGCGCACGACGTCGACGACGTCGGGCCGGGACAGCTGCAAGCCCTTGACGTTGTACGTCATGACCCGCAGCCGGGCGCGGTCAGGGGCGGTGGTCATCGCCCCATCCTTGCGAGGACCTGCGAACGGGCACAACGGGCAGTGCGCCACGCAGCGTCGCGCCGGGCAGCCGCGGACTAGCGTGGTCCGTCATGGAGCCGCCGTCCGACCGCTGGGTCCCCCCGCGGTGGGTGGCGTGGGGGGCGGCCGTGGTGGCCTTCGCGTTCGCGGGCGTCAGCCTCGCGTGGGCCCTGGGCAGCACGGTCGGCCTGGACACGCTCGGGGGCACCATCGAGCGGATGGCCCGGGCCGGCGAGCCGGCGCTGCTCGCCGCGAACGCCGTCGCCCTGGTGCTGAAGGTCCTGGGTGGTGTCCTCGCGCTGGCGCTGGTCCAGCCGTGKGGTCGTCACCTGCCTCGGCGACCTCTCCTGGTCCTGGGCTGGCTCGGCAGCGGCGTGCTCGTGCTCTACGGCACGCTCCAGACGGCGTCGGTGGCTCTCGTGGCGGCGGGCGTGGTCGAGCTCGACGAGCCCTTGTCCGAGCGCGCGCTCACGTGGCGGCTGTTCCTGTGGGAGCCCTGGTTCCTGGTGTGGGGTCTCCTCCTGGCCGGTGCGACCCTGCGGTGTCAGCGGCTCAGCAGCCAGCGGACCTCGCGACGGAACAGGTCGACGCGCGACGGGGAGTCGTACGAGCGGACGTCGTGACCGAGGGCGTCGTAGACGATCCGGCCGGGGCCGGGGGCCACCCAGACGACGGGGTGCGCGGTGCCCTCGTGGTCGGCGACGACGAGCACGTGGACGTCGKGCGACACCCGCAGCGACAGGTACTGCTCGTCGTCGGCCGTGATCTCGGTCAACCCGGCGGAGACGGGGTGGTCCGAGACCACGCGAAAGGTCGCGGTGCTGTGCGGGGGGTGCCAGGTGGTGCCCTCGACCCAGCGCCCGCCGAGCAGCGGCTCCCAGGTGGGCGAGTCGAGGAACGTGTTGGCCGCCTGGTGCAGCCCGAGCACGGGGACGCCGGACGCCACGAGCGCCGACAGCCGCGCGTGGAACGGGAGCCAGTCGGCGTCGGTGCCGTCGAACTCGGGGTCGGGTCGCCCGCGACCGGAGGCGACGACGACGAGGTCCGGCTCGATGCCGTCGAGCGCACCGGGCAGGGTCCCGCGGATCGTCGCGTCGATCCCGTCCTCCGCCAGGAGCTGCGCCACGCGGTGGGCGATCGCGGCGGTGTCGTGCCACGGGTCCTCGTAGCGTCCGTGTCCGGCGAGCACGAGCGCGTGGGTCATCAGTCCTCCTGGGGGCTCACTGCGTAGCGGGCGTTCGACCACACCACATAGAGCAGCGGCGCGCACGCGACCAGGACCCCGATCCCGGGCTTGACCAGGAGCACGCCGGCCAGGACGGCGAGCACGACGACGTTGAGCGCGGACAGGTACCAGCGGCGCAGCGCCACCACGGCCGCCACCCGCAGCGGGGCGCCGACCAGGGCGTACGGCAGCACCGCGACGACGAGCACCGCGAGCACGACGAACATCGGCAGCAAGGGCCGCGCGAACGCGACGTCACCGGCCAGCGCCCCGACGACGTTGACGGCGAGCACGCCGAGCACCGCGGCCCCACCCGCCCAGAGGGCGAGCCCGCGCAGGAACCCGCGCCGGTACGCGGCGACGAACGCAGTCGCCGGCCGGTCGTCGGCAGCGAAGGCCCCGAAGGCCCCCAGGAGCGCCGGCCCGCACACGCACGAGAGCACCGCGAAGAACGGCAGCGACGCCAGCGGGTCCTCCACGAGGACGAGCGCGAGCAGCAGCGGAGAGCACGCCACAGCGAGCAGCAGGTTGACGACGAGCCCGGTCCACAGGCCACGGAAGCCGCGCTCGTAGGTGGTGACCGACAGGGTGCTCATCCCTTCAGCCCGCTCGTCGCGATGCCCTGGATGAAGTACTTCTGCCCGAGCAGGAAGATCACGAGGATCGGCACGACCGAGATCACGGAGCCGGTCATGATCATGGCGTAGTCGCCGTCGAACAGGCCGACGAACGACTTGAGCCCCAGCTGCACGGTCCACAGCTCGTTGCTGGTCAGGTAGATGAACGGCCCCATGTAGTCGTTCCAGGTGGCGACGAACGTGAGCAGAGCGAGGCTGGCGAGGGCCGGCTTGGACAGCGGCAGGATGATCCGCCGGTAGATGCCGTACTCGGACAGGCCGTCGATGCGGGCGGCCTCGCAGAGCTCGTCGGGGATGGTCAGGTAGTACTGCCGCAGCAGGAACACCMCGAACGCGCCGAACGCCTGCAGCAGGATCAGCGACCAGAGCGTGTTGACCAGCCCGGCCTTCTGGAGCATCACGTACTGCGGCACCATGTACGCCTGCCACGGCACGGCGATGGTCGCGATGTAGGCGACGAACAGGGCGTCCCGGCCGCGCCAGCGCACCTTGGAGAACCCGTACGCCGCGAAGGAGCCGGTGAGCACCTGCAGGAACGTGATGACCAGCGACAGGACCAGCGAGTTGCGCAGGTAGGTGGTCATCGGGATGCGCGACCAGATGTCCACGTAGTTGTGCCACTGGAAGTCGCGCGGGATCCACTGCGTCGGGACGGTGAAGACCTCGTTGTTGTTCTTCAGCGACGAGGAGACCATCCACACGAACGGCACGAGCACGCCGAGCGCGATGACCGTGATCAGCACGTACATGACGGCGGTCCGCACGGGGTGCCGCGACGGTCCGGGCGACGGGACGTCCGCCGGGTCCAGGGACACCGTGGCGATGGGGGCTTCGACGACGCTCATCAGCGGTCCTTCCGCTCACCGAGGCGGAACTGCAGCACCGTGACGAGGAGCACGATGACGAACAGCACCAGGGAGATCGCGGACGCGTACCCGAACTCGCCCTGGGCGATGCCCTCCCGGTAGATCAGCTGGGAGAGCACCAGGGTGGCGCGGCCGGGTCCGCCGTCGGTCATGACGACGATGAGGTCGAAGACCTTGAACGAGCCGACGGTCAGCAGGATGAGGACGAGGAACGTGGTGRGGCGCAGGGTCGGCAGGGTGATGTGCCAGAACCGCTGCCACGCGTTGGCGCCGTCGACGCGGGCGGCCTCGTAGTACTCGACGGGGATGGTCTGCAGGCCGGCGAGGAACAGGATCATGTAGTAGCCCATGTCCCGCCAGACGCTCGTGATGATGACGGCGGGCATGGCCCAGTCGGTGCTGGACGTCCAGCCGGGCGGGTTGGCGACGCCGAGGGTGGTCAGGAGCTGGTTGACGGGGCCCATCGTCGGGTTGAAGAGCATGTTCCAGACGACTGCGACGGCCACCATCGAGGTGACGTACGGGAAGAACGCGGCCGTCCGGAAGAACCGCACGCCGCGCAGCTTGCGGTTGAGCACCAGCGCGAGGCCCAGCGAGCACAGCAGCGTCAGGGGCACGTGACCGATGCCGTAGTAGAGAGTGTTGCGCAGCGCGATCCAGAACGTGTCGCTGCCGAACATCTTCTGGAAGTTGTCCAGACCCACGAACTCGGCGGGGTTGTAGGAGTCCCACTCCATGAACGCCAGCCCGAAGGCGGCCACCACGGGCACCAGCGTGAGCAGGGCGAACCCGAGGAAGTTCGGCAGGATGAAGCTGATGCCGATGAGGGTGTTGCGGCGGGACTGCCGCCCGGTGGTGCCGGACCCCGCGGACGACGCTGTCGGCGCCGTCGGTGGCGCTGCGGTGATGGCCATGGTGCTCCTTCGCCGATCCGCGCGGGCCGGCCCGTGGGAGCCGGCCCGCGCGAAGGGCTGCTAGTCGAGGACGTCCTGCTTGACGCGGCTCTCCATGTCGGCGATGCCCTGGTCGACCGTCTTCTCGCCGACCATGATCAGGTCGTGCTCCTCGTTGAGGATCACGTCGACGTCGGCCGTGATGTCCGACGGGGCGATCTCCAGGGCCACGTCGTCCGGCGCGAACGCCTCCTTGGACAGCTCGTCGGTGGGCATGCCCTCGAGCGCGAAGTACGCGGCGGTGACGTCGTCGCTCTGCAGGGCGGGGACGACGCCGATCGCGGAGATCGCCTTGGCGCCCTCGAGCGACGCGGCGAACTCCAGGAACGTCTTGGCGGCGTCCTTGTGCTTCGACGCCTTGTTCACCGCGAACGCGGTCGGTCCGCCGAACGTCGTGGTCTGGTCGACGTCGTCGATCTGCGGCATCGGGGCGATGCCCCACTCGACCGTGGACTTGGCGTCCTTCTTGGCCTGCAGGATCCCGGAGATGTACCAGGTGCCCATCGGCATCATCGCGGTGGCCTGCGTCTCGAACATCGTCCGGTAGCTGACCTGCTGCGTCTTGGCCGTCGAGTAGTCGAGCGCGTAGCCGTCCTTCTGGAGGCCCACGTTGAGGTCGTACTGGTCCTTGAGGAACCCGTAGTCCCCGCTGAGCAGGTCGGCGCCCTCGTTCTGCGCCTGCGCCGCGGCCTGCGTGACCGAGCGCCAGATGTGGTTGTACGTGCCGTAGACCTTCTGCCCGGCCGCGTCGGTGCCGGTGAGCTTCTGCGCGAGGTCGGCGTACTCGTCCCACGTGACGTGGCCGGGGTAGTCGAGGCCGGCCGCGTCGAACAGGCCCTTGTTGTAGTACAGGACCCAGAAGTCCTGCCGGTACGGGACCGCGAAGTACTTCCCGTCCACGTCGTAGCCGTCGGTGCCGGCCAGCTTGCCGTCCGGGTAGTCGGTGACCAGGTCGGTGACGTCCTCGAGCTGGCCGCGGCCGGCGTAGCGCGAGTAGTCCGTGAGGGTCTTCATGGTCAGGACGTCGGTGGTGTCGCCACCGGCCAGCATCGTCGTGACCTTCTCCGGGTAGTCGTCCGCGAGGATGTCGACCGGCTTGATGGTGATGTCCGGGTAGGCCGTCTCGAACGCGTCGAAGAGGGCCTGGAACTCGGGCGTCTGGTCCATGCTCCAGACGGCGACCGACAGCTCGACCGGTCCGGACTCGGTGGCCTCGTCGGCCGGCGCGTCCCCGCTGCTGCTGCCGCACGCGGCGAGCGTCAGCGAGAGAGCCGCGGCGGCGCCGATGGCGGCCAGGGCCTTCCTGTTCATGGTGCTCTCCTCTTGGGTCGTCATCACGCCGGGCGCCGTCGCCCGGGTGCTACTGCTGGTGGGGCAACGTGCAGGTGGTCACGCGGGCGTCGGCCCACGTCACGGTCAGCTGCTGGTCGATGAGGGCAGCGGTCGGAGGTTCGTTCGGGTGCTGTGCGAGGCAGACGGCGGTGACCCACCAGCTGCCGGCGACCACCGGGGTCGATGCCCACGGGGTCGCGGTCCAGGTGCCGAGCGGGCTGGCGTCCTTGTCCAGCCGCACCTCGGTGGCGGACCCGTCGGCGACGAGCAGCGAGGTCAGGCCCCCGCTGCGGACGCCGTCCGCCAGGAACGCCGGCTCGCCGGAGACGGGCCAGCCGGCGCTGCGGAGCGTGAGGCCCGGGTCGGCGTCGTCGACGCGGACGGCCCGGACCTCCCACGCGCCGCGCACGACGGACAGCGTGGTGAGGGTGCCGACGACGACGGAGGTGCCGACGAGGCCGGAGCCGTGCGTCTGCACCGTCGGGTCCACCTCGACGCGGTGCGCGACGCTGCGCGAGGCCGCGACGCCGACTCCCTCGTCGACCCGGCACTCCAGCGCCGTCATCCCGGAGCGGTGGGTGGACCGCCCGTCGGCGTCGACCAGCACGACGGCCTGGTCGAACGGCTCGGCCCACGCCTCGTCGTCGAGCAGGGGCGCCGTCGCGGTGGAGTACCCGAGCCGGGCGTACAGCGGCGAGTCGCCGTCGAGCGAACCCTCGAGCGCGTGGTCGGTGCCGTGGTTGACCACGCGCACGATGCCGTCGTCGTGGGTCCCGCTGACGATCCAGCCCGGCGCGCGCACGGCGACGAGGTCGTCGGCCACCTCGACGGGCAGCGGCTCCTCGGCGGCGGTCCACACGGGGTGGTCGGCCGGCAGCGCGAGCCCGAGCATGCCCTTGGCCGCCCAGTACGGCGACCCGGTGCCGGAGTAGCTCTGCGCGAGCGGCCGCCACGGACCGTGCCAGCCGAGCGTCAGCAGACCGTMCTCGTCGGGCGCGCCGTGCTGCACGAAGTGGGTGACGATGCTCGACGCGGCCCGGCGCAGCTGCCCGGGCGACGTGCTGGGCACCTCCGCGATGGCGCCCGCCCAGTAGGGCGCGGCGGCGGCGAACCGGTAGGTGAGGCTACGGCCCTGGATCAGGGGGCTGCCGTCGGCGCCGACCAGACGGATGGCGTCCTGCAGGTACCGGTCGAGGCGGGCGACGTCCCGGGCCTGGCGCTCGGGCTCCACCGACGCGCCCTGCATCCGCGCCCAGAGCACCGGGTACAGGTGCAGCGCCCAGCCGACGTAGTGGTCGTAGGAGCGCTGGTCGCCGTCGGAGAACCAGCCGTCGGCGCGCGCGAACGACGCGTGCAGCGCGAGGTCCTCCTCCAGGTCCTCGGCCGACCACGGGCCGCCCACCGACCGCAGGAAKGTCTCGACGACGATCCGGAACCACAGCCAGTTGTTGCGCGGGTAGCCGCGGTCGCCGACGACGGACGACAGGTAGTCGACGACGCGCTCCTGCACCCCGGAGTCGAGGCCGTCCCAGAGCCACGGGCGCGTCAGGTCGAGGATGAGCGCCAGCGACGCGGCCTCGACCTTCGCCTGACCGTGCTCCTCCGGGCGCACCCAGCGCTCGGGCGAGGACGGGTCCGTGCCCGTCGCGAGACCCGCGGCGTAGAACTCCGCGAGGTTGTGCGGGTCCGCGCCGCGCTCCCCCGCCAGCCGGAAGCCGGCCAGCAGGAACGTGCGCGCGAACCCTTCGAGCCCGTCGACCGCGGTGCCGTAGCCGCCCGGCGTACCGGGCAGGGTGATCAGCGCGTGCTGCGGCGACGCGTACGGGCGGACCGCGAGCAGCATCTCGTCGGCGAGCGCCGCCCACTGCTCCCGGCTGCGGATCTCCCGGCGCGTCATGCGCCCACCACCAGGTGCTCGCGGGTGACCGGCGCCAGCACGGGACGTCCGAGGATCAGGCGCTCGAGCTCGTCCAGGGTGTGGTCGCTCATGCGCCGCGCCTCGGAGCCCAGCGAGCCGGCGATGTGCGGGGTGAGCATGACGTTGGGCAGGTCGTAGAGGACCGACGTGGCAGGCAGCGGCTCGGGGTCGGTCACGTCGAGGACCGCGAAGAGCCGCCCGCTGGACGCCTCGCGCTCCAGGGCCGCGGTGTCGACGAGCACGCCCCGGGCGGTGTTGATCAGGGTCGACCCGTCGGGCATGAGGGCCAGCTCGTCGGCCCCGATGAGGTGACGCGTCTCCGGCAGGGCGGGGGCGTGCAGGCTGACGATGTCGCTGCGACGCAGGAGCTCCGGCAGTGCCACCAGCTCCGCGCCGGTGCCCATGAGGTCGTCCGCGGTGATCGTCGGGTCGGCGACCAGGACGCCGTCGGTCTCCAGGACGTCGAGCAGCTCGACCGTGCGGCGCCCGATGCGGGACCAGCCGACGATGCCGATGGTCCGGCCCCGGTTGCTCAGGTCACTGAGGTTGCCCTGCTTGTCGGCGAACGACCAGCGGTCGCGACGGGTGCGGGCCTCGGCGGCGAGGAACGGGGCGCGCTTGCCGGCCAGGATGATCGCCGCGAGCGTGTACTCGGCGACCGGCCGAGCGTTCTCGTCGGCGGCGGACGTCACGACGATCCCCCGCGCCCACGCCTCGTCCGGCACCAGGCCGCGCACGGTGCCGGCCGCGTGCAGGATGGCCCGCAGCCGGGGTGCGGCGGCGAGCTGCGCCGGCGTGATCGCAGGTGCACCCCACGACGTGACGATCACGTCCGCCTCGGCCAGCTGCGCGCGGGCCTGCGGGCTGTCCAGGTCGTCGAGCCGCAGCGGCTCCCCGACCACGGCGAGCTCGCGCAGCCGGTCGACCTGCTCCGCGTGGAACTGGAGATCGAACGTGCCCTCGCTCATGAGCAGCAGGACGTGGGGCCGCGCGGCTGCGGGGGTGCTGKGGTGCGTCACGCGTCGTCCTTCCTCATCGAAGTGGCGTCGGGGTCGATGTCGTCTTTGATCGGTTCGACCCGCCGTTGACCGGCAGAGTGGAGTTAAACGCACATAAACGATCCTCGTCAAGCGCTTCCCCGATGAGTTACGATCATTTTCGATCATCGCCGATCCGAAGTGAGGGCTCATGTCGACAGCCGTGCGCGGAGGACTTCCTCTGCAGACCGACCGCTCGTTCTGGGCGACGGTCGACGACCGTGGTGTCCTCGCCCGTGCGCAGTCCGAACGCGGCACACCCTGGCCGCAGCCCCTGGCCAGCCAGTACGCCCGCTACCGCCGCGACGGCGACCGGGTCGAGTACGAGGCCCAGGTGTTCGGGCGCGAGGACCGGCTGACCCGGGCCGTGGTCGCGGCGCTCGTGACGGACGAGCCGGCGTGGGTCGACGAGGTGGCGGACGGCGTGACGCTGCTGTGCGAGCAGAGCTCGTGGTGCTGGCCCGCGCACGACGTCGCCGCCGCCGCGCTGGGCACGGTCGTCCCGGTGGTCACCGAGCCCGTGCTCGACCTGGGCGCCGGCGAGGTGGCCGCGCGGCTGGCCTGGATCGACCACGTGCTGGGCGACCAGCTGGACACCCGCGTCCCCGGGCTGCGTCGCCGGATCCGGCACGAGGTGCGCACGCGGGTGCTCGACCCGTTCGTCGCGCGCGACGACTGGGGCTGGCTGGTCCCGCCGCTGAGCAACTGGACCGCGTGGATCCACGCCAACGTGCTGACGGCCGCACTCGTGCTGCTCGAGCCGGAGGAACGCGATCCCGTCGTGGCGCGGGTGGCCGGCGGCCTCGGGGACTACCTGGCGTCCCTGCCGCCGGACGGCGCGATCGACGAGGGCTACGGCTACTGGTGGCAGGGCGCCTGCCGCGCGCTCGAGGCCCTGATCCTGCTGGAGCACGCCACCGGCGAGGACGCCTCGACGTGGCCGGTCGTGCGCGCGATGGTCGACTACCCGCACACGATGCACCTGGGCGGGCCGTGGTACCTCGGCGTCGGCGACGGCACCGCGACACCCCCGACCGACCTGCCGTGGCACGTCCTCCACGCGTGGGCGCTGCGCACCGGCTCGGAGGCGGCCGCCGCGCACGCCGCCGCGGAGCACGCCTGCGCCGCCCTGCCCGAGCGGGGAGGCATCGGCCGCACCCTGGAGTCGCTCGCCTACGACGCGTGGCCGACGATCGCCCCGCCGTCCCCGCTGCCCGCGCAGGTTTGGTTCCCGAGCACGGAGGTGGGCCTCCTGCGCGAGACCGCGGGATCGCCGCGCGGGCTGGCCGTCGCGCTCAAGGGCGGGCACAACGGCGAGTCGCACAACCACAACGACGTCGGCTCCGTCGTCGTCGCCGTCGACGGCGTGCCCGTGGTCGTCGACCCGGGCCGCCCCACGTACACAGCGCAGACGTTCGGCCCGGACCGGTACGCGATCTGGACGATGCAGAGCTCGTGGCACTCCGTGCCCGAGGTCCGCGGCACCCCGCAGCACGACGGTCGCCAGTTCCGGGCCACCCAGCCGTCCCACGACGGGGAACGGCTCCGGCTCGACCTCGCTGCGGCCTACCCGACCGAGGACCTGACCCGCTGGACCCGTACCGTCACGCTCGACCGAGCGGCGTCCCGGGTGCTCGTCGCGGACGACTGGGACGTCGCACCGGGTCCCGGCGGGAGCGTCGTGCACTGGATGCTGGCCKGCACCGTGGAGGTCACCGCACCGGGACACGTCACGATCCACCCGCCCGATGACGCGCGCCCGACCCGCCTGACCTGGGACCCTGCCACGGTGACCTCGTCGCTGACCGTCCGGCCGCTGGACGACCCGATGCTCTCCGACGTGTGGGGCGACCACCTCATGCGCCTGGAGCTGGCCGTCGACGACTCCGCGGGCCACGGCTCGCTGGTCGTGACGATGGAGATCGCTGCGGAGACAGCCCGATGACGTCCCTGCCGGTGACCCGCCGCGACCAGCTGCTCGACGTCCTGCGCCGCGAGGGCACGGTCCGGGTCAGCGACGTCGCCTCCGCGCTCGGTGTCACCCCGGTGACCGTCCGCCGCGACATCACGCAGCTGGCCAACGAGGGCCTGGTCCGCCGGGTGCACGGCGGCGCGACCCTGCTGGCCACCCCCGAGGGCGACGAGGAGGCACCCGTCGCCGCGACGCTCGGCATGGTCGTCCCGTCGCTCGACTACTACTACCCGGGCGTCCTCCAGGGTGCCCGGGAGGCCGCCGCGCGCCTCGGTGTCCGGCTGGTGCTGCGCGGCTCGTCGTACCAGGTGGAGGACGACGAGCGGCAGGTCACCGGCCTGGTCGAGACCGTCGGCGTCGACGGCCTGCTCATCGCGCCCAACCTGTCCGGGCCCGGCGGCGACGCCCTGCTGGCGCGGCTGGCGGGGCTGGACGTCCCGGTGGTCCTGCTGGAGCGCACCGCGACGATCCCGCCGCACGGCGCGCCGATGGAGTCGGTGGTGTCCGACCACGCGCTCGGCGCGAGCATCGCCGTGCACCACCTCGCGTCCCTGGGCCACCGACGCATCGGGCTGGCCTACTCCCAGGCGAGCCCGACCGCACCGAAGGTCCGCACCGGCTGGCTCAGCGCGTGCGAGGGGCTCGGCCTGGACGCCGCACCCGACCTGTCGATGGTGAACTACCGCGACCCGCTGTGGCGCGCGGAGGTGGACCGCATCCTCGACGCGTGCCTGGCGGCCGGGACGACCGCGCTGCTGGTGCACTCCGACCCGGAGGCGATCTCGCTGGTGGAGCGCTGCGAGGAGCGTGGCATCCGCGTGCCGGGGCAGCTGTCCGTGGTGGCCTACGACGACGAGGTCGCCGGGCTGGCCAACCCTCCGCTGACGGCCGTGCGCCCGCCGCGCCGCTCGATCGGCCGGACGGCGGTCGAGCTGCTGGTGGGCCGGCTGGGCGAGCCCGCCCGGGCCGTGCACCGCGTGACGGTCACGCCCGAGCTGATGATCCGGGAGTCGACCGCTCCCCCGTCCTAGGGACGGGGGAGCAGCCGGCTGCCGTCAGGCGAGCGCCTTCTCGGCCTCTCGCGTGAGGTCGTTCTTGTCCGCACGTGCCGCCCGGAGCCGGGACGCCACGACCGCGCCACCGGCGACGAGCGCGGCCGCGACCGCGATCGACAGACGGGCCGTCTGGTTGGCGTCGTCGCCCACCGAGATGGCGACGACGGCCGGCGCGATGAGCAGGGCCACGAGGTTCATGACCTTGATCAGCGGGTTGATCGCCGGACCGGCGGTGTCCTTGAACGGGTCGCCGACGGTGTCGCCGATGACCGCCGCCGCGTGCGCGTCGGACCCCTTGCCGCCGAAGTTGCCGTCCTCGACGATCTTCTTCGCGTTGTCCCAGGCGCCGCCCGAGTTGGCCAGGAAGACCGCCATGAGCACGCCGGTCGCGATGGCCCCGCCGAGGAAGCCGGCGAGCGGCCCGACGCCGAGCCCGAACCCGACCGCGATCGGCGCGAACGCCGCGAGCAGACCGGGTGTGGCCAGCTCCCGCAGGGAGTCACGGGTGCAGATGTCGACGACCTTGCCGTACTCCGGTCGCTCCTCGTACGTCATGATCCCGGGGTGCTCGCGGAACTGGCGTCGCACCTCGAACACGATGGCTCCTGCGGCGCGGGTCACGGCGTCGATCGCCAGGCCCGAGAACAGGAACACCGTCGCGCCGCCGAGGATCACGCCGACCAGGGTGACCGGGCTGATGATGCTGTAGTTCAGCATCGCCTGGGTGAGCTCGTCGCCCGCCTCGCCCGCCGTCTGCAGCGCGTTGAACACCGCGTCGGCGTAGGAGCCGAACAGGGCGGTCGCGGCCAGCACGGCCGTCGCGATCGCGATGCCCTTGGTGACGGCCTTCGTCGTGTTGCCCACGGCGTCGAGGTCCGTGAGGATCTGCGCACCCTCGGGCGTGACGTCGCCGGACATCTCCGCGATGCCCTGCGCGTTGTCGCTCACCGGCCCGAACGTGTCCATGGCGACGATGACGCCGACCGTGGTCAGCAGGCCGCAGCCCGCGAGCGCGACGAGGAACAGGGACAGCGACACCGAGCCGCCGGCCAGCAGGAAGAGCCCGCAGATGGCCGCTGCGATGATGCCGGCCGTGTAGACGGCGGACTCGAAGCCGACCCCGATGCCGGACAGGACCACGGTGGCCGCGCCGGTCAGGGTGGTGCGGGCGACGTGGAGCGTCGGCTTGCTCGTCGTGCCCGTGAAGTACCCGGTCACCCAGAGGATGACGCCCGCCAGCACGACGCCGATCGCCACGGCGACCGAGGCGATCACCCGCGGGTCACCACCGTGCGTCGCCAGCGCGTCGCTGACCCCCGTGATGTCCGCGAAGGACGACGGCAGGTAGATGAACGCCGCGACCGCGGAGAGTGCGACGCCGACGAGCGCCGAGATGTAGAAGCCCCGGTTGATCGCCGCCAGGCCGCTCTCCGCGCCGCGCACCCGCGTGATGAACACGCCGAGCACCGCGACGACGGCACCCATGGCCGTGACGATGAGCGGGAACACGAGCCCCTGCTCACCGAACGCCGCCTTGCCCAGGATCAGGGCCGCGACCAGCGTGACGGCGTACGACTCGAACAGGTCCGCCGCCATGCCCGCGCAGTCGCCCACGTTGTCGCCGACGTTGTCCGCGATCGTGGCCGCGTTGCGCGGGTCGTCCTCCGGGATGCCCTGCTCGACCTTGCCGACCAGGTCGGCGCCGACGTCGGCAGCCTTGGTGAAGATGCCGCCGCCGACCCGCATGAACATGGCGAGCAGCGCGGCACCGAAGCCGAAGCCCTCGAGCACCGCAGGCGCGTCCGCCCGGTAGATCAGGACCACCGACGCGGCGCCGAGCAGGCCGAGGCCCACGACGCTCATGCCGACGAACCCGCCGGTCCGGAACGCGATGCGCGCACCTTCTGCACGCCCACCGACCTCCGACGCGGCTGCCGCCACCCGGACGTTCGCCCGCGTCGCGAGCCACATGCCCAGATACCCGATCGCGGCCGAGAACGCGGCCCCGAGCAGGAAGAAGACCGACCGGCCCAGCTTGACGCCGCTGTCGCCCGGCAGCAGGAACAGCAGGGCACAGACGACGACCGCGAAGAGGGCCAGGGTGCGGAACTGCCGGCTCAGGTACGCCGACGCCCCTTCCTGGACCGCGCGCGCGATCTCGCGCATGGACTCGGTCCCCTCACCGGCCGCGAGCACCTGGCGGCGCAGGACAACGGCGATGAGCAGGGACGCGACCGCAACGGCCGCGATGACACTGACGATCGTGATGCTCGTGGACCCGAGCTCGACCATGCATCCTCCTCGGACATCAGCGAGGCCCCCCTGACCACGCCCGTCCCACAGCCCCGTTGCTGCGCGACCGGGCGAGTCTAGCCAGTAGATGTGACGTGGATCGCACCACGACGCAAGCGTGATCGGGGACGCCGTTCGCGGGACGATTCGTGGGGACCCCAACCGTTCGCGGCCGGGGGGCGTCTGGACAGGTGAAGGCAGTTGCGCACCGACCGAGGGGGACGAGCATGAGCTGGGAGTCGGATCTCGACCGGCTCGTCACCGAGCGCGGGTCGGCGCTGGTCGCGTACGCGTACCTGCTGGCCGGGGACATGGCCTCGGCCGAGGACCTGGTCCAGGACGCGTTCGTCCGGACCTACTCGCGACGCCGCCCCGCCGAGGTCACCTGGGTCGAGGCGTACGTGCGACGGGTCATCCTCAACACCTACCTCGACGGCTACCGGGCCCGGGCCCGCTTCGCCGCCGTCACCCCCTTGCTGGCGACGCCCGACGTCACCGACGACCCGAACACGGCCGCCGGCGACCGGGCCGACGTCGCACGCGCGCTCACCGTGCTGACGCCCCGCGAGCGCGCATGTGTCGTGCTCCGGTTCTACGACGACCTCACGCTCCCCGAGATCGGTCTGCGGCTGGGCGTGTCCGAGGGAGCCGTCAAGCGCTACCTGTCCGACGCGCGGCACAAGCTGGAGCCGCTGCTCGGCCCGCAGCCGGGTCTGGCCTCCGAGGACGTCGCGACGATCACGAAGGGAGGCGCGCGATGAACCGCGACCTGGAGTCGGCCCTCAACGAGCTGGCCGACCGTGCGGAGCTGCACCACCGAGCCGTCCGGGCACCCCTGCCCGTGGACCGGATCACCGGCCTCGCCCGTCGGCACCGCCGGACGCGCGCCGCGCTCGCGGTCACCGGAGCGGCGGCCGGAGTCGTCATCGTCGCCGGCGCGGCGTTCGCCCTCCTCCCGGACCAGGCGCCGCCGCCCCCGGCCCACACGCCGAGCCCCACCGTGACGACGTCGCCGACGCCCACGCCCGACCCGACGCCGACCGTGGCGCCCGTCGTCCTGCCGGTGGGCAACCCCGCGCTGCCGTTCGGCGCCTGCGGTGCGCTCGCGGACGCCGCACCGGCGTACCCGGTCGACGACCGCGTGGTCGCGCGGGTGGCCCCGGATGCCGCCACGCTCACCTCGGGCGACTTCCTGACAGCCGGCGGTGTCGTCGACCGTGAGCTCGACGGCGACTTCCTCGCGTACGCCGTGCCCGACGGCGGGCCGCGCGTCGCGGTCCTGAAGGACGGCGTGGTCGTCGGCACCGCGGGCTTCTCGCCGGAGCCGTACGACGTCATGGCCGGGCGCAGCGGCAACGACGGCGAGATCACCTCGTTCCGTGGCCCGCTCGGGCTCACGGTGTGCGACCCCGGCGACGGCGGCCCCACGACCGTCGGCCGACCCCTGCCCGCAGGGACGTACGAGCTGCGCCCGTGGGCGGAGGTCGTGACCTACGACGACCTCCAGGAGGCTCCGGCGGAGCTCTTCCAGAACTCGCTCACGTTCGAGCAGGCGGCCGCGCTGGGCGGCACCCGGGCGACGGCCGTCGGCGAGCCCACGACCGTGACGGTGACGGGGGACGCCGAGTCGCAGTCCCCGCTGCCCGGGGCGGACGTGCCGCTCGACCGCACCACCTTCGCCGGGCCGCCCGCCTGCGACGCACCCGCACCGGCCGCACCGGTCCGCGGGGCGATGCTCGACCTGCAGGTGGCGCCCGTCGCCACGACGATCGCCTCGGGTGCCCCTCTGACCGCGACCGCTGCGGTGCAGTACACAGGCCCGGGCCGGCTGCGACTGTTCGGCTACCACGCGATCGAGTACTGGGTCGTGCAGGACGGTGTCGTCGTCGGCACCACCGTGCAGGCGAACGACGCGTTCTCCTCGCTCGACCTCGGTGCCGGCGCACCCCTGGCGTTCTCCGCGGACGGACGGGTCCTGACGTCGTGCAGCCAGGACGGCGGCTACCCGCTGAGCACCGGGACCCCGTTGCCGCCGGGTGAGTACACGGTCTACCCCGCGTGGATCTTCAACGCCCCGGTCGTCCGGACGGCGACCGAGACGGTGGACCTGCCCCGACCGGACGACATCTACTCCGTCACGCTGGGCGCGCCGTTCCCGGTGACCCTCACCTGACCCTCACCTGACCAACGATTCGCACCTCCCGGTCGTCCAGGAAGATGACGGCACCACAGGGAGGTGGCATGACGGCCTGGGAACAGGTACTGGACGAGCTCGTGCGGGCTCGGGGGCGTGCGCTCGTGCGGTACGCGACGCTGCTCACGGGCGACGAGCGCGAGGGTGAGGACCTGGTCCAGGACGCGCTGGTTCGCTGTTTCAGCCAGGGTCGCCCTCTGCGGGAGACGGCCGCGGCCGAGTCGTACGTGCGGCAGGCGATCCTGACGATCTTCCTGGACGCCTACCGGCGCCGGGCACGGTGGACGGCGGTCCGGCACCTGCTCGCGCGGGACGACGACACGGCCGACCACGGGCCTACCAGCACGGCGCGGCTCGACGTGCAGACCGCGCTCCTCACGCTCCGGCCCCGGCTCCGCGCCTGCGTGGTGCTCCGGTTCTACGACGACCTGACCGTGCCCGAGATCGCCCGCCGGCTCGCGCTCTCCGACGGCACCGTCAAGCGGTACCTCTTCGACGCCATCGGCCAGCTCGAGTCCCTGCTGGGACCGCTGCCCGACGCCCACACGATCGACATCCAGCTCGTCCCGACAGGAGTGACCCGATGAGCCCCGACCTGACCCGCGCCCTGCACGACGCCGTCGACACCGGCCCCGACGACTCCCCCTTCGACGTCCTGTCCCTCACCGGCCGCATCCGGCGCCGCCGCACCGTCCGTGCGGGAGTGCGCGGCGGGGTGACCGTCGGTGCCGTCGGGGCCGTGGCGCTCGGCGCCGTGTACGTCGGGGGACGCGACCCCCTGTCCGTGCTCCCCGCGGCGCGTGCCGACGC
Source organism: Cellulomonas sp. P5_C5 (assembly GCF_054049655.1). NCBI lineage: Bacteria > Bacillati > Actinomycetota > Actinomycetes > Micrococcales > Cellulomonadaceae > Cellulomonas > Cellulomonas sp. P5_C5. Next base: position 35,997 of record NZ_JBFULY010000024.1, read on the forward strand.
CGGGCCCGGGACGTGCGGCTCCGACATCGGCCTCCTCCCGGTGGCCGAGCCCGGACGTGTCGGTCTGATGCCGTCGGCGGACGACGGCTCCTGGTACATGGACGACCCTTCCACCGTCCCGCCGCAGGGCACCGATCTGGGGACCCTGCTCGGACGCTTCATGAACCCGATCCTCGTGCGCGAGCTGTCGCCGGAGGCTCGGGACGCCGCGGTCGCCGAGCAGGTGCGCAGCGCGAACGAGTCGCTGGCTGCCGCGGAGGCGCGTCGCTCGAGCAGGCTGGCCAGTCCTCCGGCCGGCGTCCCGCTCACGGTGGGCGAGGTCGACGCGCTGGACCGTGGCGTGGAGGTCGCGCGCCAGCAGCTCGAGGTCGCGCAGACCCCGGAGTACATCACCGTCGTCGGCGACGAGCTCGAGAGCCAGATCCTGATCACCCACGACGGCACCGTCGTGGCGTCCGACGCCGACCCGTCGCCCGACCCGCAGTACGGGTGGATCTCCTCGTCCGACAGCTCCGTGGTCACGAGCATCACCAGCACGGAGCTGAGCACCTGCGCGACGGACCAGGACCCCGGGGGGGTGCCGTTGCCCGCCGGCGACTACTCGGTCTACGTGAGCTACGTCGACGCAGGCGAGCGCGCCGTGGCGGGCCCCTGGTCCGTGTCCCTGCTCGACATGCCCCCCGCACCGACCGCGCTCCCCGAGGGCTTCCCGGTCGACGACGTCCCCCTCATCGGCGGCCGGCTGGTCTCGGTCACCCCGGCGCGCGGGTCGAGCAGCGAGGGGTGGGACGTCATGATCGCCGTCGACGGCGACGACGCCGCCACGGAGGCCGTCCGGCTGCTCGGCGACGACGTGCCGGACGACGTGCTGCCGGTCCCGTCCGGCCTCACCTTCACCGTGGCGGGGTGGGACGTCACCGTCGCACCATCGACGTCGGAGGACGGAGAGCCGACCGTCTTCTACACGATCCGCCGGGACTGACGCGTCAGCCGATCGGCGCCACCGCCAGGTCGTCCCAGCGCGCCACCGCCAGGGTGGTCGCCGACGAGCTGAGGTAGGTCTGCAGCCGGACAGCGCCGGCCGACTGCAGGCCTACGGTCGAGTCGGTMGTCGTGTACTGCCAGGCGGCCGGCTCGGTGGAGCCGGCGGCCCAGGCCTTGACGCGCACGACCGTCGGTGAGGTGCCCTGCACCTGCACCCGGACCTGCAGCTGCTGTCCCGCGGTCAGGGCCAGGCCCGGCAGGGTGCCGCCCGCCAGCACGGTGCCGCTGCGGTCGGTGTGCAGCTGGACGACGCCGGTGGGCATCAGCTTCAGACGCGCGCCGTAGGTGGCCGACCCGACGACCCGTCCCGCGACCGTCAGGTACACCGGGCCGGTGGGCACGGTGTCCATGCTGACGGCCACCGTGGTGTCCGTCGCGGTCGAGGACACCCCGCCGAGCGTCGCCGTGAGGGTGCCGCCGATGGCCGGCGCCTGCAGGCCGACGCTGCCGTTCACGGAGAACCGGGTGTTCCCGCCGCCGACGGTCCACGTGCCGCCCCAGCCGTTGCTGACCGTGCGGGTGAACGAGTCCGTCGCGAGCGTGGTCGGCGGTGGCACGGCGGCCACGACGACCTGCCGGGTGGTGCTCGCCGTGGCGCCGTCGTCGTCGGTCACGGTCAGCGTGATCGTGTACGTGCCCGCCGCGGCGTAGGTGCGGCTGGTCGTCGTGCCGGTGCCCGTCGTGCCGTCGCCGAACGCCCAGGTCCGGCTCACGATCGCGCCGTMCGGGTCGGCCGACGCCGACGAGTCCACCGACGCCACCAGACCGGCCGCCGTGACCGTGAAGCTGGCCGTCGGCGCGACGTTCGGCGGCGGCGCGGTGACGGTCACCTGGCGCGTGGTGCTCGCCGTGGCGCCGTCGTCGTCGGTCACCGTGAGCGTGACCGTGTACGTGCCCGCCGCGGCGTACGTGCGGCTGGTCGTCGTGCCCGTGCCCGTCGTGCCGTCGCCGAACGCCCAGGTGCGGCTCACGATCGTGCCGTCGGAGTCGGTCGACGCCGACGAGTCGACGGACGCCGTCAGCCCGGCCGCGGTCGCGGTGAAGCTCGCGGTCGGCGCGACGTTCGGCGGTGGCGTCGTCCCGCCGACACCCGTCGCCAGCAGGTCGTCGTACCGCGCGACGATCGCACCGCCTGTCACGGTCGAGCTCGCGTACGTCGTCAGGCGCACCCCGCCGCCGGTCTGGAGGCCGGCCGTCGAGTCGGTCGCCGTGTACTGCCACGTGGTCGGCTCGGTGGACCCGACCTTCCACGCCCGCGCCCGCACCGTCGTCGGACTGGTCCCCTCGACCTGCACGCGGACCCGCAGCCGGTCACCGGCGGCCAGGGTCAGCCCGGGCAGCGTGTTGCCCGTGAGCACCGTGCCCGACCGCTCGGTGTGCAACTGCACCGCGCCCGTGGCCAGCACCTTCACGCGGGCGCCGTAGTCCGCGCTCCCGACCGCCCGCCCCGAGACCGTCAGGTACACCGGTCCGGACGGCACGCGGTCGAGCCCGACGGACACCGACACGTCCGACGAGGTCGACACGACCGACCCGAGCGTCGCGGCGACGGTCCCCCCGGCCGCGGCCGACTGCAGTCCCGTGCCGGAGCCGACCGAGAACCGTGTCGTGCCGCCCCCGACGGTCCACGCACCACCGGCGTCGGCCGAGCCCCAGCCGTTCGCGACCGTCCGCGAGAAGGCGTCCGACGCGAGCGTCGCCGGGCCCGCTTGCGCGGTCGTGTAGGACCACGTCGGTCCGCGCGTGACCGTCGTGCCGTCGTCGACCGTCGCGTACCAGTCGACGACCGTGCCCGGGGGCAGCGCCGGGACCGGGACCGACGCGACCGCGCCGGACGCGACGGTCGCGGTGCCGACCACGGGCAGGTCGGCCGGCTCGGTCATGTCGAACGGGACCGTGAACTGGCTGTCGGCGTCCGTCTCGAACTGCCCGAGGTAGGGCGAGTACGTGAACGCGCGGATCTCGTCGGCACCCGGGTCGAACGTCAGGTAGCGCAGCCAGCCGTCGCCGCCGTGCGGGCGGTCCTGGTAGTCGGAGAGCATCGCCTGCACCGGCTGCCCGCAGGCGTTGGTGTCGGTCCGGCGCGCCTCGGCGGTGACCGCGTCGGAGAAGTGCCCGCTGACCACCAGGAACACCGAGCAGCTGGGACGCACCAGCTCCTCCCAGATGGCCTGCCCGCTGTTCCCGCCGTCCGTGCGGGCGACCTGGGTGGTCAGGCCACCGGCCGTGTCGACGTAGCTGTGCGTCGCGACGATCGCCCGACGGTCCGGGTGCGCGGCCAGCACCCGCCGCGCCCAGTCGAGCACCGCGTCGGGGGCGTTGAGCTCCAGGCTCAGCAGCAGGAAGTCCATGCCGCCCGCGGTGAACAGGGAGTAGGAGTCGAGGTTCTGCCGGTCCACGGGGTCGTCGCCGAACTGGTCCTGGCCGAGGTACCCGCCGTAGGACGCCGTCGGCGAGTTCCACGCCGCGTTCGCGTACCGGCTCACCGGGAAGAACTGCTGGTAGAGCACCGCGGACCCGGTGGTCAGGTTCATGTCGTGGTTGCCGGGCAGCACCGCGCTCGGCACGTTCGCCGCGTCGAGGAGGGCCAGGTACTGCGAGGCGCGCTCCCACTGGACGGTCGCCGTCTCGAACCCGACGATGTCGCCGAGGTGCGCGACGAAGGCGACGTTCAGGGCCGCCCGGTTGTCCACGATCCACTGCGCCTGCTGCCGCATGATGTCCGTGTTCGCCGACGTGCTCACGTAGTTCTGCGTGTCCGGCATGAGCATGAGCGTGAACGGGTCGCCCGACCCCGGGGTGCCGGGGGTGTCCGCCTGCGCGTGGAAGGTCACGTCCACCTGGGCGTCGTCGGGGTCGCTCGCACGGACCTGCAGCTGCGCCCCCGCCGGGACCGACGGCGCACCGGCGGCCGGCCCCACCAGGACGGGGACGCTCGGCGGAGCACCGGCGGCCTGCGCGGGCGTCACCAGGCCCACGACCGTCAGGATGCTGACCGCACCGGTGGCGAGGCTGGCGCGTAGCCGCATCGTCGTCCCCTCGCTGAGCGGGGAGCGGTCGCCGCGACGTCGGCGGCCAGTCGTCCCGCCGACGAGTTCACGCCCCGAGGAGAACCCTGTCAATATCTGACAAACCGGACACGCCCGTATTCACCCGGTCAGGCGTCCAGTGCCGCCTCGACCGTGTCGTGCACGGTGAACACCTGGAGCAGCGCGGTGATCCGGAAGACCTTGAGCAGCCGCTCGGAGTCGATCACCAGCTGGAGCTGACCGCCCGCCAGGCGGACCTTCTTCAGGGTGCCGACGAGGACGCCGAGGCCCGTGGAGTCCATGAACCGGACCGCCCGCAGGTCGATGACCAGATCGGTCCGGTCCCGCTCGAGCAGCTCCGCGATCTGGTCGCGCAGCGCGTCGGCGGACGACACGTCGATCTCGCCGTCCACCTCCRCGACCGTCCGCGGACCTACATCCCGGCTGGTCACACGCACGTCCATGGGGTCCCCTCCCTCTCGTGCATTCAAACAGACGCGCGACCCGACCACGAGGGACCCGCGGCAGCGTCCGCCCGTCCGGTCGTCGGGACGCCCTGGTGTGCGGACGTCGCGCGGGCTCAGCCGTGCACGAACGAGACCCGGTCCCCCGGCCGGACCTGGGCGAGCCGGCCGTGCGCGTACCGGCGGACCACCGCCACCACCGGGTAGCCGCCGGTGACGGGGTGGTCGACGCCGAACACGACAGGCTGCCCGTCCGGCGGCACCTGCACGGCACCGAGGACCAGGCCCGCCGACGGCAGCTCGCGCCCGGTGGCGTCGGCGGTGCGGGCGAGCGCCGGTCCCGTCAGCCGGACCGCGACCCGGTTCGTCGCGGGGGTCACGTGCCACTCGCCCGCCTGCAGCCGCACCAGCACGTCCGCGAACCAGTCGGCGTGCGGCCCCGGCACCACGGGCAGCTCGACGCGGTCCGGTGGCGGCTGGACCGGCGCGAGGTCCACGACCGGCCATTCCACGGGGGCGAGCCCGACTGCCAGGACGTCCCCGGCCTGCAGTGGAGCCGGCCCCAGCCCCGCGAGCTGGTCCGTGGAGCGGGACCCCAGCACCGTCGGCACGTCGATCCCCCCGCGCACGGCGACGTACGTCCGCAGGCCGGAGGTGACCGTGCCGAGGCGCAGCTCCGTGCCCGAGCGCAGCTCCAGGACGGCCTCGTGCCCGACCGGCCGGTCGTCCAGCCACGTCGGGCCACGCGCGCCCGCGAGCGCGACGGTCACGTCCCCGACGGCGCGCACGCGCAGCCCGCCGAGCAGGACCTCCAGGCCCGCGGCGCCCTCGTCGTTGGCGACCAGCCGGTTGGCCAGGCGCAGCGCGCCCGCGTCGGCCGCACCGGACCGGCCGACGCCGACGTGCGCCCACCCGGGCCGCCCCAGGTCCTCGACCAGGGTGAGCAGGCCGGGGTCGAGGACCTCCAGCGCGCCCGTCATGCGGGCGTGAACCGCACGTGCGTGCCGGGCTGCAGCAGCGCCGGAGGGTCGCGGTCGACGTCGAAGAGGGTCACGTCGCAGGTGCCCAGCAGCCGCCAGCCGCCGGGGGTCGCCGCCGGGTAGACGGCGCTGAACTCGTCGGCGATCGCCACCGACCCCGCGGGGACGCGCTCGCGCGGGCTGTCCAGCCGTGGCACGCGCAGCGCCGGGTCCAGGCCGACGAGGTACGCGAACCCGGCCATGAAACCGCCGAACGCCACCGTGTACCGCGCACCGGTGTGCCGCGCGACGACCTCGTCGACGGTGAGCCCTGTCAGCCGGGCGACGTCCGCGAGGTCGGGACCGTCGTAGTCGACGGCGAGCACCACCTCGTGGGGTGCAGCCTCGGCGGCCCGGGACGACCGTGCCGCCCACCAGCGCGCCACCGGCAACGCCCCCGGGTCCACGTCCGCGCGCACCCGCAGCAGGAGCGTCCGCGCGGCCGGGACCTGGTCGACGATGCCCCCGGCGTCCGGGTCCGACGTGCGCGCGGCCCGCACCGCGTCGTCGAGCGCACGGACCTCCGCCAGGCCGGCGAGCTCCACGAGGACCGCGTCGTCCCCGTAGGGCACCACCCGGGGCGCGTGTGCGTCGGTCATGGACCGATCCTGCCGGACCTACGGCACCGTCAGCGTCCCGGCCGCCTCCGCCACCCCGGTCGCGTTGACGGTCAGTCGGCCACCGGTGTCGCGCGACGTCGGCGCGACCGTCACGACGCTGTACACCCGGTACGTCCCGGACGGCAGCGGTGCGTCGTCCACGCACGACGTCGTCCTGACCGCCGGGGTGAGAGGGAGCGGGGACCCGGGATCGAGATCGGCCGTCAGCCGCCCCAGCGCGGGGTCCCACGTGTCCGAGTCGCTCACGATCCGACCGGTCCGGTCGTCCACGAGCAGCGTCCGCGCGCTGACCATCGACGCCTCGGCGTCGCCCTTCCACACGAGCAGGAGGTTCATGCTCACGTCGTCGACGGAGCCCGCGTCGATCTGCACCCGGTCGTCACGGCGGGGGAGGACGGAGAGGTCCGCCCCGCACCACCGCTCACGCACGTTGCCCGCCACGACGAGCGGCTGACCGGGGCTGAGCGCTGCTGGTCCGGCACCGTCAGCGCCTGCGAGCACCCCGTACATCACGTACTCCCCGTCGGGCAGCGCCTTGGTCGCATCGGCCCCGCCGCACGTGGTGAGCGCCATCTCGCTCCAGCTGCCGATCGTGTGCGGACCGGGGTCGTCCGCCACCGCGAAGTCGTGCGGCCGGGACGCCCGCGCGACGACCACCCCGTCCTTCGCCACCACCACGTCGACCGGGTCCCGCAGCGTGAACCCCGCCGGCACGTGCACGGTCAGCGACACCGGCAGCGCCAGGTAGGAGCGCTGCTGGTACGTGTCGAGCGCGACTCCGAGGTCGACCTCGGGCTCGGCGGCGGGCTCGACCACCCAGCCGCACTCCCCCGGTGCCGCGTCGGGGTCCGCCCGCGGCAGCTCGTGGGCGACCTCGTCGGCGGGAAGGCCCGGCACCGAGCCCCCGGGCGACCTGCCCAGCAGCCCGGGCGTCTGCGTGGCGGCGACGGCCAGCACACCTGCCAGGCCGACACCCCCGGCGGACCGCGCCGCAGTCTGCGCCGCCCGGCGCCGCCGGATCCGACGGCCGAGCGTCGTCGGCTCGAGCGTGCCGACCGGAGCGCGCTCGGCGGCGTCTCGCAGCGCCGCGGACAGGTCGAGGCTCATCGTGTGCTCCTGGTGGTGATCAGGTGGGACTCGGGCGACGCGGGTTCGGCAACGGGGCCGAGCACCCGTTCCAGCGCGTGCACCCCGTCGCTCAGGTACCGCTTCACCGTGCCGTCCGAGAGCTGCAGCCGGTCCGCGATCTCCGTGACCGTCAGGTCCTCGAAGTAGCGCAGGACCACGCACGCACGGACCCGCGGAGCCAGGCCCCCGAGCGCCGCGACGACGTCCCGTCGGGCGTGCACCCCGTCGCCGTGGTCGACCGTGACCTCCGGGGACGCCACCAGGTGCCGCAGGCCCAGCCACCGTCGGCGGCGCCGGTACCCGTCGATGTACGACGACAGCATCGTCTGGCGGACGTAGCCCTCCACCGCGGCGGGCTCCCGCAACCGGGCCTTGCGTGCGAGCACCGCGACCAGCGCGTCCTGGACCAGCTCCTGCGCGTCGGCAGCGTCGCCCGTCAGCAGGTACCCGTACCGCAGCAGCGCCGCTCCGCGGTCGCGCACGAGCGTGTCCAGCACCTCTTGCCAGTCCACCCGTGTCCGCCTCGCTGCTCGTCCGTGCCGGCCGAGGGGCCCGCCATCGACCATGACGGACGGGCGCCTCGTTTCGTTGGGGTCGTGAGGGTCCTCACGCGACGAACGGCACGACCGTCACGCCGTTCGCGACGAGGACCGACCGGACCGCGCGGGCCAGCACGGCCGCACCGGGAGTGTCCGAGTGCACGCACACCGACTCGGCGTCCACGCGCACGTCCGTCCCGTCGACGGACCGGACGACGCCCTCGATGGCGAGCCTCAGCACGCGCGCCGCCACCTCGTCGCCGTCCGTGACCAGCGCCCCCGGCTCCGAGCGGGGCACCAGCGTGCCGTCCGGGCGGTAGCCACGGTCGGCGAAGGCCTCCGTGACCGCGCGGAGCCCTCGCGCGTCCGCCGCCGCCAGCACGGCGGACCCCGGCAGCCCGAGCACGGGCAGGTCCGTGATCGCCGCGACGACCGCCCGCGCGTGCTCCTCGTGGTGCACGACCGCGTTGTACAGCGCACCGTGCGGCTTCACGTACGCCACCCGCGTGCCCTCCCGGAGCGCGATCGCCTGCAACGTCTCGATCTGCTGCGCCACCTGCGCCTCCAGCACCTCCGCCGGCACGTCGAGGAAGCGTCGGCCGAAGTTCGCGCGGTCGAGGTAGGACACGTGCGCGCCGACCGACACGCCCCGAGTCGCCCCCGCCCGGCAGACCGCGGCCATGGTCCGCTCGTCGCCCGCGTGGAAGCCGCACGCCACGTTCGCGCTGGTCACGATGTCGAGCAGCAGCGTGTCGAGTCCGTCGACGCCGGGCTCCCACGCGTCGAGCTCCTCGCCGAGGTCGCAGTTGAGATCGATCCGGTCCGCCATGCACCGATCCTGCCCGTCCCGCCGTCGACGTGTCGGCGCTTCACGTCACCGGAGCCTGGAGTTGTACGGCGGCGGCGCGGGCTCCGGCCGCGGAGGGCCGCAGCAAGGGCGGACGGCGGCCGACGTGCCCGGTGCGAGGATGGGCGGGTGGTGGAACCCGGCGCGCTGCTCGACGTGCTGCTCGCCGCCGGGGGTCGCTCGGACCGCATGACCCACGTCCGGCACCTGCCCGCGCGGGCCGGCACGCAGGCGGACTGGCCGTCGTGGGCGGACGCCGACCTGGTGCAGGGGTACCGCGCGCTGGGGGTCGAGCGTCCCTGGCTGCACCAGGTCGAGGCCGCCGACGCCGCCTGGTCCGGCCGGCACACCGTCCTGGCCACCTCGACCGGTTCCGGCAAGTCCCTCGCGTTCTGGCTCCCCGCCCTGTCCACCGCCCGCGCCGCGAGCGCCGGGTCGCTGCTCGACCCCGGCCGCATCGAGTCGGTGACCCGTCGCGCGACGACCCTCTACCTGTGCCCGACCAAGGCGCTGGCCGCCGACCAGCTCGCCGCCCTCGACCGGCTCCTCGTCGCCGGCCGCACCCGCGACGTCCGCGTCTCCACCTGCGACGGCGACACGTCCCTCGACGAGCGCCGCTGGGTGCAGGAGCACGCGGACGTCGTCCTGACCAACCCCGACTTCCTGCACTTCGCGCTCCTGCCGCAGCACCGGCGGTGGGCGCGGCTGCTCGGGTCGCTGCGGTACGTCGTGGTCGACGAGTGCCACGCGTTCCGCGGGGTCTTCGGTGCGCACGTCGGCCTGGTCCTGCGACGCCTGCGCCGGCTCGCCGCGTCCTACGGGTCGACGCCGACGTTCCTGCTCGCGTCCGCCACCACCTCCGACCCCGCCGCCAGCGCGGCGCGGCTCATCGGTGTCGACCCCTCCGAGGTCACCGCCGTGACCGCCGACGCCTCCCCCGCCGGTCGCAAGACGTTCGTCCTGTGGCAGCCGCCCGAGCTGCCCGGCTCCGACGCCCCCTGGTCCGCGCTCCTGCCCGAGGACGACCCGTGGGCCACCCCGCTCGCGCTCCCCCGCCACGTCACCCGCAGCGCCGACGATCTCAGCCCGCCCGGCCCGGACGACATCTGGGGTGCGGTCGGCAGCGTCGCGTCGCCGCCCGCGCTCGCCGGCGCMGAGGACCCCGTCGTCCTGTCCGACCTCCTCGCCCAGGCGCTTCCCGACCTCGGCGCTGGGCACGCGCCCGGCCCGCTCGGCGCAGCCCCCGGGCACGGCGGTCACGCGCCTGGCCCGCTCGGCGCGAGCGTCGGGCACGGCGGCGACGCTCCGGACCCGCTCGGCGCGGACGGCCGAACGGGACTGCTCGGCGCGGCTCCGAGGTCCGAGGAGCTCGACACCCGCGAAGGCTCCGGTCCGCTCGGAACCGGCGAGCGGGTCGTCGCGGAGCCCTCCGACCGTCCGAGGCGCACGGCGACCGCCGAGATCGCCGACCTGCTGGCCGACCTCACCGCCGCAGGCGCGCGCTCGCTCGCCTTCACGCGGTCGCGGCGCGGCGCGGAGTCCGTCGCGGCCACCACGCGGGCGCACCTGCTGGAGATCGACCCGACGTTCGCGACCTCCGTGCAGGCGTACCGCGGCGGATTCCTGCCGGAGGAACGTCGCGCCCTGGAGGCCGCGATCCGGTCCGGCGCGCYGCGGGCGCTCGCGACGACGAACGCGCTCGAGCTGGGCGTCGACATCTCCGGGCTCGACGCCGTCCTCATCGCCGGGTGGCCCGGCACGCGCGTCTCGCTCTGGCAGCAGGCGGGCCGCGCAGGACGCGCCGGCACCGACGGTCTCGTCGTCCTCGTCGCCCGCGAGGACCCGCTCGACACGTTCCTCGTGCACCACGCCGAGGCGATCTTCGACACCCCCGTCGAGGCCACCGTCTTCGACACCACCAACCCCTACGTCCTGGCGCCGCACCTGTGCGCCGCGGCCGCCGAGCTTCCCCTCCGGTTCGAGGAGCTGGATCTCTTCGGGCCGCGCACCGCCGAGCTGCTGGCCGAGCTGGTCGAGCGCGGGACCCTGCGCCGGCGCCCCTCCGGCTGGTACTGGACCCACAACGAGCAGGCCAGCCGCCTGACCGACCTGCGCGGCTCCGGCGGTGACCCTGTCCGCGTCGTCGAGTCCGTCACGGGCCGCCTGCTCGGCACGGTCGACGCCGCCTCCGCGGACGCCACCGTCCACGACGGAGCCGTCTACGTGCACCAGGGCGCGTCCTACGTCGTCGACGAGCTCCGGCTCGAGGACGGCGTCGCCCTGGTGACCCGCCGCGACGTCGACTACGGCACGTGGGCTCGCTGGGTGACGACCACCGAGATCCAGTCCGTCGACGCCGAGGTCCCCTGGGGCCCCGTCACCTGGGGGTTCGGGTCCGTCGACGTGACCACCCAGGTCCTCGGTTACCAGCGCAAACGCATCCCGGACCTGCAGGTGCTCGGCACCGAGGAGCTCGACCTGCCCGCCCGCACCCTGCGCACCACCGCCGTCTGGTGGACCGCCCCCGCGGAGGTCCTCCTGGCGGCCGGCGTCACCGTCGAGGCCACCCCGGGCGCCCTGCACGCCGCCGAGCACGCGTCCATCGGCCTCCTGCCCCTGCTCGCGACGTGTGACCGGTGGGACCTCGGCGGTCTGTCCACCGCACTGCACGTCGACACCGAGCAGGCCACCGTCTTCGTGCACGACGCCTACCCCGGCGGCGCCGGCTTCGCGGAACGCGGCTTCACGCTCGGCGCCACCTGGTTGCGAGCGACCCGCGACGCCATCGCCTCCTGCCGCTGCTTCGCCGGGTGCCCCGCGTGCGTCCAGTCGCCCAAGTGCGGCAACGCGAACAACCCGTTGGACAAGGCAGCCGCGATCCGGCTTCTCACCGCGGTCCTCGCCCACGCCCCGACGGCCACCTGAGCCAGCGCACGCCTCCGGCCGAGCGACCGGTCACCTGCGGCCGGCGAGCCGTTGTCTCAGGTCGCCGTTCGCGCACGCCTCGCACCGGCCGCGGGATGGGGGCGGCCGGCGGTGCCACGTCAGCTCACGTGACGATCGGCAGCACCAGACGCGTCTCGTTCTGGCTCGGATCGGCTTCCGACGGGTCCGTGACGTACACCTCGAGGAAGTCGCCACGCATCTGCGCAGCATGGTCCGACATCCACGTGCGGAGCTCGGCCCACGCTCCGGAGAGGCCGTCGTAGCTACCGAGGTGCACCCCGACCGCCGCCGGGCCGCCTGGCAGCTCCACGACCTCGACTCCGTCCCCGAGCGCCCGGGCGGCGTCCGCGCCGACCCGGAAGCCCGCGGCGAGATCGACCGAGTCCGTCGGCATGTGGCGGTACCAGCCGAACGCCGGGCCGGTGACGGCGAGCCCGGATGCCGCCGCCTGCTCGAGCACCGTGCGATAGGCCCGGTCGTAGAAGGCGGCCAGGGCGCCCATCGCGACGCGCTCGCGCAGGATCGCGACCATCACGGTCGGCTGGTCTTCGAGGGTGATGTCCATGATGCTCCTCGGGTCGGTCCCGGACACGTCGATGACGAGCACGGTCAGGAACCGCGGCKGCACATCGCCACCACCCTCACCGAGCGTGCGTCGTTGGCGTACTCGACGAGTGTGTTCTCGTCCATGATCACGGCGGACACCTCGGCACCACCCGGTGTGAACCACGCAGTGTCCGGCGGAGCGCTCACCGGGAGCACGACGTGCGCCATGTGCAGACGTCCGTCGCAGACGAGCGGCAGCCCCGCCCAGGCGAACACGTCGCCCTGGGTGACGTTGACGAAGCCCTCCCACTGGACGCCGTCGACCGGCCGGCACCGGACGAGGAGCCGGACGGTGATCGACGCCCCGCCGTCGGTCACGTGCGCTCTCGGCAGGATCGTCACATCCGCCACGGGTCGTTCTGTCGCCGCTGTGGCCGGTTGAGCCGAGAGCCCCGCCATCCCTGCCACGAGAAGCACGACGAGTCCACGAGCGATCTTGCGCAACATCTCCATCTCCTCCTTCTCCTTCTCACCTGTCGTCCGAGCTCGGACGCAGCGCGCGACGGGCCCCCGGCGTGACGTCCCACGCACGCGGCTCTCGTCCCTGGTCGTGCCGACGGCTGCCGGGACATCGAAGGGTCGTCCGCCGAGCGTCCGCCGCCCGGGCGACATCTCGCGGCGCGACCACCGGTGGAATCGTCACGGCGCCCTCGACCGGTGTCGGCCCGTCGCCCCGGGACCCTTCGTCGTCCTGCGCGCACCGACCGCGCGGCGGCCGGGTCCCGGACCGCAGGACGAGCGCGAGCCCGCTACCCACTCGTGTCGCGCCGGGCCCGTTCATGGCGCCTCCTGCTCCCAGCGTCCGGCCGTGCGAAGGCGACGCGCTAGGGCCTAAATGCTCTGAAGACGGAGTCGGTGCGAGCGCTCGACGACGTGCCGGTGGCAGGTCCGCGAGTCGCGACGGGTCGCGTCGCGTCAGCGCGTCCGCTCGCGCGTGCAACGTGGTTCGACGCGGTTCGAGCGGTTCGAGCGGTCCGAACCCGGCATCACGGGCGTGCCGACGCGGGCCCGGCACGTGCCGACGCCGACGCCGAACCGGCAGCACCGGGTACGACGACCCGCACCCTGACGACTCCGGCCCCCTCGTCCGAGCACGACGTCAGCCTGGCGCCGTTGCTACGGACGACCGTGGCGACGGTCGCGCACGCGTCTCCCGGCCGCCCCACCAACAGCTGAGCGGCGCCGGCGAGCGCGCCGAGGTCTGCCGCCGTCTGCGCCCGGCCACGAGCGAGCTGCGCCGAGGCCAGCAGTCCGAGCATCGCCGCGACGACCAGCGCGACGGCGACGAGCGCCAGGAGCAGGACCGTGCCGGATCCCTGCTCGCCACGTCGCGCCCGCGCGCACCCCGGCTGGCGGATGCCCGGACCCTGCACGTCGGAGCCCCCTCGCGGGCGCCCGAGGTCGTGGCGGACGTGGCGCCCCTTCCAGCTCCGGCGGCGCATCGTCACGGCTCCACCCGCGACACCGCGGTCGCCCGAGCCCGCAGCCCGGCGGTCCCCCACGACCCCGACACGACCGCCGACGAGACCTCGACGGTGACCCACTGGCCGCCACGAGTCACCGCGACCGACGCGTCCTCGCCGGCCAGCCGCCGGGCGGTCGCGGTCACCGCAGCGTCCGGCTCCCCCAGTGCGGCTGCCCGGGCACCCGCCCGGGCAGCGTCGGTGCAGCGGGTCTGCGCGATCGCCGACGACGCGACCGTGAGCAGCGCCACCAGGAGGAGGACGACCGCGGGCAGACCGACCGCGAGCTCGGCGGTGACACTGCCACGGTCCCGCCGGCCCGCGGCGGTCACGAGGACAACGCCTGGCGGATGATCCCGAGCAGCAGACCCTTGACCTCGTTCCCCTTGAGGATCACCACGAGCAGCCCCGCGAAGCCGACCGCGGCGAGGGTGGCGATCGCGTACTCAGCGGTCGCCATCCCCGCCTCCGCGAGCTCGTCCCGGGTCCGCCGGCCGCGCTCGTGCCACGACACGACCGACCGTGGCAGCCGCGCACGGCGTCGACCGTCCGACAGCCGACGGCTGTCCGCTCGTGCACGTCCGGGGACGCCACGACCGGCCGCCTCAACCACGACCGCGACACCCGGTACATCGGCAACGTCCGCGGTATCGACAGAACCGGTCGCGCCTCTCTCGCCGATGGCGTGTGTCGGTCGAGAGAGGCCGACCTCGCCGTCTGCGGAGCCCCGCCGTGGGGCCCGTCGGAGGGTGGCACCTCCGGGCGTCGGGTCGTCGTCCTGGGGGTTCGGGTGGTCCGGCCCGGGGACCGTGGGGTGATGCGTCATGGCCTCTCCTCTCGCGTGGCGCCGCCGAGTGTCCGGCGCACCGCCAGCCTCGACCGCGACGTCTCCGCCCAGGCCCGGGCCCGGCACATCGGTGGCGCGAGTGCAGGCGAGCCGGGCTGTGGACGTCTCGAACGACCGAGACATCCGAGGAGACGGAGCGAGACGCAGGTTGAGCGAGCGAGACGCACGAGGAACCCACCAGGCATGGCGATGCAGCCGCGATCGACGCACGGCAGGCCGACCGCAGCGTCGCGCGCCGTCGTCGGGACGCAGCAGCGCAGCCGCTCGTGGCGACGCAGCAGGGCACCGTGCGATCCCGCTCGGAGGGAACCTGTCAGAGCAGCCGAGGCACGCCGACCGCGGTGGAGGGAGACGAGGGACCCACCGCGACGAGACAGGCGTGGTCGACGGTCAGCGCGGAGACCAGACGACGCCTGGGCAGGGCCGCAGCGCGACATCCCGGCCGCGGAGGACCCGCCGTCGAGGGCGACATCGGCAGAGGTCGAGCGACACCGGCGCAGGAAATCGGCAGCGAGGAGTCGGAAGCGCCGGCGATGCGTCGGTAGGTGAGGGACGGACTCAAGCCGACTCCCGCCTCACTGGTCACCCGAACAGGTCGCCCGCGAGGCTGAGGAGCATCGGCACGAGCCCGAGCAGGACGAACGCGGGCAGGAAGCACAGCCCGAGCGGCAGGACCAGCTGGACCCCGAGAGCACCGGCAGCGGTGCGGCTCCGGGTCCGACGGTCCCGTCTCAGCTGGTCCGCTCGCGCGCGCAACGCCGGCCCGGGTGCGGTCCCGGTGCTCCAGCTGGCCTCGAGGGCGCCGACGACGTCCGTCACCGTGGCACCCGCCCACGCCGACTGCCACGACGCACCGAGCAGCAGCGCGGTCCCGCCTCGCACCAGCTCGGCCCCCTGCCGGCCTCCCACGGCCGAGCCGACCGCGGACAGCACCCGCGGCAGGGATGCTCCGGTGCTGATCGCGACGTCGAGCAGGTCGAGCAGCAGCACCGCGTCCATCAGCCCGGGCACGATCACGGGATCGTCCGGCCGCCCTCGCTCCCGTGCGGCCGGGAGCACCCGTCCGGACCACCACGGGCTGGTCCCCGCTCCGCACGAGAGGGCGACGAGGACCGCGAGCACGAAGGGCGTCACGATCGCACGCCGTCGACGGCGGCGTGGACGACTTCCGCGCGCGAGGTGCGCCAGCCCTGTGCGCCGGCCCGAGATGCCCTCGCCACAGCTCGCCCGCGGTGGGCACGCGCGCTCACGGGACGCGTCCTCACCAGGCACCCGCTCACGGCACGTCCGCTCGGGCCTCAGCCGTGCGAGACGGGACGGTCCTGGACGCGCCCGTGCGGGACCTCCCCGTCGGATCGTCGCCGGCACGGCCCGCACGGGCGAGGAGGGCGGCCGTCCACCAGCGGCCGACCAGCAGCAAGGCCCCACCGAGCACGACGGACGCCGTCCCGAGCCCACCCGAGACCATCACCGCCACGGGGTCCGCGCCGAGCAGGGCGCCGAGCGCCACGCCGAGCATCGGGAGCCATGCGAGCACCTGAGCGGTGGACCGCGGTCCGGCCAGGGCCGCCCGGCGTTCACCGTCGGCCTCCTCGTCCGCTGCGACGGCGGACGCGATCCGTTCGAGCACGCCCGCCAGGGGTGCGCCGAGCTCGTCGGAGAGCCGCGCCGCGGCCAGCACCGCTCGGACGCGCTGGACGGCTCCGTCGTCGGAGCGTCTGGACAGCACAGAGCGTCGGCGGGGTGCGGGTCGTGGGCGGAGTGTCGTTCGACCGAGGAACCCCATGCCGGTCGAGCGGGACGTCGACGTCAGCAGCACGCCGACGCTCGGCACCGGTCCGGCCACCGGCGTGCCGGTCGCGCGGGACCACGCCTCACCAGGCGCCGCGCCGGCGCGGAGCTGCGCGCAGACACCGAGCAGGAGCGCCGACAGGTCGGGTGCAGCCCGTCGACGCGTGGGCCCGTCGCCTGGGCGTTCTCGCGCGCTCGCGGCGACCGGGCGGCCACCGGTTCCTKCCGACGTGACGACGGCGAGCGCCACGAGCACCCCGACGACGGCGCTCACCGAGACGCCTCCAGCGTCGTGCGGGCAAGTGACAGCCCGAGGCGGTCCGCGAGCGCCGACCAGGCCGGCCCGGGCGAGGTGACACCCGACGGGTCGACTCGGAGCGCGCACGCCACCTCGAGCTCACCGGCCGCGTCCCTCCCCACGACGCCGACCTCGGAGACGTACCGGCGATCGGCCCTCCGCAGGTGCAGCACCGCGTCGAAGGCGCTCGCCGCTTGCGCGGCGACGGCTTCACGGGACATCCCGGCCAGCGCCGCGAGCGCCTCCAGCCGCGCGGGCACGTCGGCGGCGGTGTTGGCGTGCACGGTGGCGCACCCGCCGTCGTGCCCGGTGTTCAGCGCGGCGAACACCTCCCTGACCTCGGCACCTCGGCACTCCCCGAGGACGATCCGGTCGGGCCGCATCCGCAGCGCGTGCCGGACCAGGTCCGTCAGGTCCACCCGTCCGGCGCCGTCGACGTTCGCGTGCCGCGCGAGCAGCCGGACGACGTGCGGGTGCGCCGGGGCCAGCTCGCCGGCCTCCTCGACGACCACGAGCCGTTCGTCGTGCGGGACCAACGACAGCAACGCGGCGAGCAGGGTCGTCTTCCCGGAGCCCGTCGCCCCGGAGACGAGGAGGTTCGCCCGGGTGGCGACGAGCGCGCGGACCACCGGCACCAGCGGGGGCGCGAGCGTCCCCGACGTGACGAGCTGCTCGACGGTGAACGCACGGGACCGGACCACGCGCAGGCTGATCAGCGCGCAGGCGCCCGCCACCGGGGGCAGCACGGCGTGCAGCCGGGTGCCGTCCGGGAGCCGMGCGTCGACCGCGGGCGAGGCGTCGTCGAGCCGCTGACCCCCCGCGGCCGCGAGCCGGACAGCGAGCGCCCGGACGTCGTCGGCACCACCGAGGTCCACGTCCGCGCGGCTCAGGTGTCCCGACCGCTCCACCCAGACGTCGCGCGGACCGTTGACCAGCACGTCGGTGACGTCCGGGTCGTCGAGGAGCACCTGCAGCCGGCCGGCCCCGAAGAGCTCGTCGCGCACGGTCCGCGTGACGGAGCGCAGCGCGCTGGCGCCCAGCACCGCGCCGGCGTCCCGCACCGCCGCCTCGACGGCGACACCGAGGGAGCCGTCGGAGGCGCCGTGCGCGCCGAGCCGCGTGCGGACCGCGTCGAGGAAGTCCGGGCCGACCCCTCGGACCAGCGTGCTCACGTCAGGCCCCGGTGGAGGGCCGCGACGACCCGGGCTGCCGAGCGGGCTGTGCGGCCGGCGTCGGGCACACCGCCGCGCTCGAGCGCGGCCGCCAGGGCGCGGTCGGACGCGAGGGTCGTCAGGACGGGCAGGTCGACCGCCTCGGACAGCTCGGCCGCACCGAGTCCGCCGGGTGCCGGGCCGCTGACGACCAGCCACGTCGGAGCGCCCGGTGGGCCCAGGTGGGGGCGCATCGCGAGGATCCCGGCGACCGTGCGCAGGTCGCGCGGTGCGACGACGAGCACCGCGTCGCACGCCGCCACCAGGGACTCGCCCGCCACGACGGCGGCCCGGTCCAGGTCGAGGACGAGCGCACCTGCCTCGGACGTCAGCGCGTGCAGGACGTCGGCGACCACCGCCGGCTCGGGTGCGCCGGGTCGAGCCCGGTCGGCGCTGAGCACCGCGCAGGTGCCCCAGCGCGGCAGCAGGGCGAGCACGTCGGCACCGGGCACCTCGCCCTGCGCGTCCGCCAGGTCCGGCCACCGGACACCGTCGGCGCCCTCCAGGCCGAGCAGCACGTCGATCCCCGCGGACGCCCGGTCGAGGTCGACCAGGACGGTCGCGGTCTGTCGGGCGAGGTGCCGGGCGACGGCTGCGGCAAGGGTCGATGCCCCGGCACCACCGCGCCCGGCGACGATGCCGACGACGAGCGCGCGCTGCGGGGGTGAGGCGACCGACGGCCAGGTCGGAGGGACGGGACGCGGACCGGCGAGGGGGGTCATCGGCACTGCCTCTCCGTCGTTGCCGACCTGACCGCCGGCGCACGACGAACACTGCCGCGCGCCACCGGCTCGGGGCCGACCGTTGCGGCGTCCTGTGACCATCGCGCGAGCTCGGCGGGCTGTGGGCGGCTCGGCACCGGGTCGGGGTGTCAGCGGATCCGCTCGCCGATCGGCCACCAACGTTCCGCGGCTCCATCCGCGGCGTGGCCCGCCTCGTCCTCCCGCTCGCCCTGCTGCTCGCAGGCCAGCCGTGGGACCAGCCCTGCCCAGCAGCCGCGCCGTGTCAGCCCCGCCCACTAGGCTCACCGCGAGCCGCCAGGCACCCGGGCACGGGGGCCGCCGACATCGACGACGACCACCGCGGAGCACCATGGACGAGGACCCGACGCAGCAGGGCGTGCTGCGCGAGGCTGCCTTCTTCGACCTCGACAAGACGATCATCGCGACGTCGTCCGCCACGGCCTTCTCCCGCCCGTTCCTGGCCCAGGGCCTGCTCACGCGGCGCTCGGTGCTGCGCACGGCCTACGCGCAGCTGCTCTACCTGGTCGGCGGTGCGGACGAGGACCAGACGGAGCGCCTGCGCGCGCAGCTGTCGCGCATGGTGGCGGGGTGGGACGTGTCGCTGGTGTCCTCGATCGTCGCGGAGACGCTGCACGAGTCCATCGACCCGACGGTGTACGCGGAGGCCGTCGCGCTCATCGACGCGCACCACGCGGCGGGCCGGGACGTCGTGGTGGTGTCCGCGTCGGGCGCCGAGGTGGTCGAGCCGATCGCTGCGATCCTCGGTGCGGACCACGTCATCGCGACGCGCATGAACGTGGTCGACGGGCGGTACACCGGCGAGATCGACTTCTACGCCTACGGGGAGAACAAGGCGTCCGCCGTCCGGGAGCTCGCGCTGGCCGAGGGGTACGACCTGGGGGCCAGCTACGCGTACTCGGACTCGATCACGGACGCACCGATGCTCGGTGCGGTGGGCCACTCGTTCGCCGTGAACCCGGACCGGGGGCTGCGCAGGCTCGCGCTCGAGCGGGGCTGGGGGACGCTCTCGTTCGTGCGTCCGGTGCCCCTGTTCCCGCGCCGGGCACGCATCGCCACGGCGGGCGTCGTGACCCTCGTCGTGGCGGGCGTCGTGGTCACCTGGGTCCTCGTCCGTCGGCGCCGTCGGAGCCGGTGAGCTCGTCCCGTATCACGGACATCCGTCCCAGCATCCGGCGCCGCCATCGACGTGGCCTGCGTCGTCGTCCGCCCGGGTTCCGCTCGTCGGGGATGTGCGGTACGACAGGCCTCACAACTGCATGACCGTGAAGGCACCCACGCGCAGGAGAGCCCACCTATGGGCAGGTCGACCGGGCTGGTCCCGTCGCGACCGACACCGACGCACGCCTGATCACCTTCCCGGTCAGCTGTTGGCGACGGCGCCCCCAGGGGCGCCGTCGTTCGTCTGACGACGGACGCGACGCCCGCTGACCAAGCCATGAGCGACGCGTCGAGGCCGCGAGACGAGTCCGCCCGGGCGATGACCCGACGCGACAGGCACCGCGACGCTCGACTCGCGCGCTGACCTACGACGACCCCAGCGAGCCCGCCAGCACCTCGTCCGCGATCACCCGCGCCTCGGCGGCACCCGTCAGCACGGCGTCGCCGTACGCGCGCACCCAGGCACCCACCCCGGACGGCGATCCCGTCGCGAACCCGGCCGCAGCGCCCAGGTACGGGTTGAGGGCCGCGGCCCAGGCGGACTCGGCGACCAGCGACCCGGTGGGGTCGAGACCCCGCGCGGTCAGCACCAGCCGCGCGACTGCGC
Source organism: Cellulomonas sp. P5_C5 (assembly GCF_054049655.1). Classification (NCBI taxonomy): domain Bacteria; kingdom Bacillati; phylum Actinomycetota; class Actinomycetes; order Micrococcales; family Cellulomonadaceae; genus Cellulomonas; species Cellulomonas sp. P5_C5. Next base: position 56,378 of record NZ_JBFULY010000024.1, read on the forward strand.
GGGCGACGACCCCGTTCGCGGCGGCGAACGGCCGCAGGGTGAGCAGCTCCCCGTGCACGACGGCCGCGACGACGAGTGCCGGCGCCGACGACTCCTGCACCGTCCGGCCCAGCAGCGCGACGCGTGCGGCGAGCTCCTCGCCGACGGGTGCGGGCCCGAGGCCGCGCAGGTCGCCCGGCTGCTCGGCCGACCGCAGCCGGCCGACGGCGGCGTCGGGCAGCCAGCCGCCGGCCGCGGCGACGTGCACCTGCGCGAGCAGCTGGCCCAGCGGAGGGAGGGCGACGGCGCCACGGTCGCCGAGGGCGGGCATCCAGCGCTCGACGAGGGCGGTCGCGCGGAGCCCGCCGACGACCACAGGCTCGTCGCCACCGCTCGTCGCCAGCGACCGCACCAGCGACAGCGGCACGCGCACGCCCTCGATCTCGGCCGACGCACGGGTCGCCCGCAGACCGGCCTCGGCGCGGACCTCCCGCCACCGCCGCCGGTAGGCCTCGTGCCAGCGCAGCTCCTCGCACGCGACCCGGGCGCGGTCGACGGCGTCGCCGACTCCGGGCAGATCGAGGAGCGGGGCCAGGGGGTCGGTCACGCCGTCACCCTAGTGAGCGCGGCACAATGTCCGAATGGTCTCCCCGAGCGTCTCCTCGTCCATCACGGCACGCCTGGAGGTGCAGGCCMGACCGACCGCCGTCAGCGAGCTCACCACGGCGATCGAGAAGGCCGGCGGCATCGTCACCGCGCTGGACGTCACGGCGTCGGGCCACGAGCAGATGACCGTCGACGTCACGTGCGCGACGCGGGGTGAGCAGCACGCCGCGGACATCGTCGAGGCCCTCAAGGGTCTGCACGGCGTGGTCGTCGAGCGGGTCAGCGACCGCACGTTCCTCATGCACATCGGCGGCAAGCTGTCGATCGAGTCGAAGGTGCCGCTGCGCAACCGCGACGACCTGTCGATGGCGTACACGCCGGGCGTCGCGCGCGTCTGCGAGGCCATCGCCGCGCACCCCGAGGACGCCCGCCGCCTGACCATCAAGCGCAACACGATCGCGGTGGTCACGGACGGCACCGCGGTGCTGGGCCTCGGCAACATCGGCCCGCTGGCCAGCCTGCCGGTCATGGAGGGCAAGGCGGTGCTGTTCAAGCGGTTCGCGGGGATCGACGCCTTCCCGATCGCGCTGGACACCACCGACGTCGACCAGATCGTGGAGACGATCTGCGCGATCGCACCCGTGTTCGCGGGGATCAACCTGGAGGACATCTCGGCGCCGCGCTGCTTCGAGATCGAGCGCCGGCTGCGTGAGCGGCTCGACATCCCGGTCTTCCACGACGACCAGCACGGCACGGCGATCGTCGTGGTAGCCGCGCTGACCAACGCGTTGAAGGTCGTCGGCAAGGATCTGGCGACGGTCCGGATCGTGCTGTCCGGGGCGGGTGCCGCGGGCACGGCCGTGCTGAAGCTGCTGCTCGCGGCGGGTGCGAAGGACGTGGTGGTCGCGGACATCGAGGGCGTCGTGCGCGCCGACCGGCCCGGTCTGGACGAGTCCCTGTTCTGGACGGCGTCGATGACCAACCCGCGCGGCATCTCGGGCAGCATCCCCGACGCGCTCCGGGACGCCGACGTGTTCATCGGCGTCTCCGCCCCGGACGTCATCACGGGTCACGACGTCTCGACGATGGCGAAGGACGCGATCGTGTTCGCGCTGGCCAACCCCCGGCCCGAGGTCGACCCCGACGACGCGGCCCAGTACGCGGCGGTCGTCGGCACGGGCCGCTCGGACTTCGCCAACCAGATCAACAACGTGCTCGCGTTCCCGGGCGTGTTCCGCGGGCTGCTGGACGCGCAGTCGCACCGGATCACCAGCGCGATGCTGCTCGCGGCGGCGTACGCGCTGGCGTCGGTGGTCACGGACGACGAGCTCAACCCGACCTACATCGTGCCCAGCGTGTTCAACCCGGAGGTCACGACCGTGGTCGCCGCGGCGGTGACGAAGGCGGCTCAGACCCCGATCGAGGTCTGAGCCCCCCGCACGAGCCGCACGGCAGCCGCGCGGTCTGCGACGCACCGCACAAGCCGGGCAGACGTCGAGCGTCTAGACCCGCCGCGCGAGCGACTCGGCGGCCCGCTGCGTCGCCCGGACCAGCCCGTCGGGCACGTCCCCGTCGGCGAAGGTGACCGCGAGCCCGGCGATCGGGTGCCCGGTGTGGTCGCGGACCACGGAGGCGACGGACGCGAACCCGGTGGTGACGTCCCCCCGCTCGGACGCCCAGCCGTCGCGACGGACGTCGGTGAGGATCGCGCGGAGCTCGGACAACCGTCGCGGCCCGACGCCGGTGCGGTCGACGAACGCCTCGCGGCCGGGGAACAGGGCACGCACCTGGGCCGGCGGCAGCCCTGCCAGGATCGCGCGCCCGCTCGCCGTGAGGTGGGCGGGCAGCCGCACCCCGACGTCGGTCACCAGGGCCGGGCGCCCGGCGGCGCGCTCCTCGACGACGTAGAGGACGTCGCGCCCGTGCAGGACGGCCAGGTGCGCGCTCTCGCCGACCTGGTCGACGAGCCGTGCCAGCACGGGGCGCGCGGCGCGGGCCAGCGGCGCCTGCCGGGAGTAGGCGGAGCCCAGCTCGAACGCGCTGAGGCCGAGGCCGTAGCGACGCTCCTCGGGCAGGTGGACGACGAAGCCGTGCTCGGTGAGCACGGTGAGCAGGTGGTAGGTGGTGGACCGGGGCAGGTCGAGCGCGACGGCGAGGGCGACGGCGGGCAGCGGACCTGTCCGGGAGAGGTGGTGCAGCAGCCGCAGGGTCGCGTCGGCGGCGGGGACGGTACTCATCACGCACCCTCTCGAGACGCACCCGACTCGTGTCTGGGATACCAGACAGTATCGCCGAGGAGACTCTGGGAGCGGCAGGCGTCAGGCGGTGTCATGAACCATGAGCACCACCACCACCACCGCCACCACCGTCGTCGTCGGCACCGGTCCCGTCACCATCGAGGACGTCGTCGCCGTCGCGCGCCACGGGGCGGGGGTCCGGCTGTCGCAGGGCGCGCTCGCGGCCATCTCCGCGGGCCGCGCGGTGGTCGACGAGCTCGCGGCGGACACCGCGCCGCACTACGGCATCTCCACCGGCTTCGGCGCGCTGGCCACCCTGTCGATCCCGGCGGAGCGTCGTCGCGACCTGCAGCGCAGCCTGGTCCGCTCGCACGCCGCCAGCACGGGCCCGGAGGTCGAGCGCGAGGTGGTCCGTGCGCTCATGCTGCTGCGCCTGTCGACGCTCGCGACGGGTCACACGGGCGTCCGCCCCGAGACGGCGACCGCGTACGCCGCGCTGCTCGACGCGGGCCTGACACCGGTGGTCCGCGAGTACGGCTCGCTCGGGTGCTCGGGCGACCTGGCGCCGCTGGCCCACTGCGCGCTGGCGCTGATGGGCGAGGGCGAGGTCCGTGACGCCACGGGGGCGCTGGTGACGGAGCCCAGAGAGGGGCACACGCTCACAGAGAAGGAGGGTCTGGCCCTCATCAACGGGACCGACGGCATGCTCGGCATGCTCGCGCTGGCGCTGCACGACCTGACGAACCTGCTGGACGCGGCCGACGTGGCCGCCGCGATGAGCGTCGAGTCGCTGCTCGGCACCGACGCCGTCTTCGCCGCCGACCTCCAGGGGCTGCGCCCGCACCCGGGTCAGGCCGTGTCCGCGGCGAACCTCCGTGCGGTCCTGCGCGGCTCCGGGATCATGGCGAGCCACCAGACCCCGGAGTGCACCCGCGTGCAGGACGCGTACTCGTTGCGCTGCGCCCCGCAGGTGCACGGCGCCGCCCGGGACACCGTGGAGCACGCGCGGGACGTCGCGGAGCGGGAGCTGGCCGCGGCGATCGACAACCCGGTCATCACCGACGACGGCCGCGTCGAGTCCAACGGGAACTTCCACGGCGCCCCCGTCGGGTACGTGCTCGACTTCCTGGCCATCGTCGTCGCCGACGTCGCGAGCATGTCCGAGCGCCGCACCGACCGGTTCCTCGACGTCGCGCGCAGCAACGGCCTGCCCCCGTTCCTGGCGCACGACCCCGGCGTCGACTCCGGCCTGATGATCGCGCAGTACACCGCCGCCGGGCTGGTCTCGGAGCTCAAGCGGCTGGCGGTCCCGGCGAGCGTCGACTCGATCCCGTCGTCGGCCATGCAGGAGGACCACGTGTCGATGGGCTGGCACGCGGCCCGCAAGCTCCGTCGCGCCGTCGACGGCCTGACCCGGGTGCTCGGCATCGAGATCCTCACCGCCGCCCGTGCGATGGACCTGCGCGCACCTCTGGAACCCTCCCCGCTCACGGCCGCCGTCCGCGACCTCCTGCGCGAGCGCGGCATCCCGGGCCCCGGCCCGGACACGTACCTCTCCCCCGACCTCGAGACCGCAGCGGACGTCGTCCGCGAAGGCCACGTCGCCGCCGCCCTCCGAGGAGCCCGCTCATGACCTCCGGCCCCCGCCCCGTCCGCGCGCCGCGCGGCAGCACGCTGACAGCCCGCAGCTGGCAGACCGAGGCACCGCTGCGGATGCTCATGAACAACCTCGACCCCGAGGTCGCCGAGCGGCCCGACGACCTGGTCGTCTACGGCGGCACCGGCAAGGCCGCCCGGTCGTGGGACGCGTACGACGCGATCGTGCGGACGCTGACCACGCTCGGCGACGACGAGACGCTGCTGGTCCAGTCGGGCAAGCCGGTCGGGGTGCTGACGACGCACGAGTGGGCGCCGCGCGTGCTCATCGCCAACTCCAACCTCGTCGGCGACTGGGCGACCTGGCCGGAGTTCCGACGGCTGGAACAGCTCGGGCTGACCATGTACGGGCAGATGACCGCGGGCTCGTGGATCTACATCGGCACGCAGGGGATCCTCCAGGGCACCTACGAGACGCTCGCCGCGGTCGCCGCGAAGCGGTTCGGCGGGACCCTCGCCGGCACGCTCACCGTCACCGGCGGCTGCGGCGGCATGGGCGGCGCGCAGCCGCTCGCGGTCACGCTGAACGGGGGCGCGTGCCTGATCGTCGACGTCGACGGCGACCGCCTGCACCGACGCGTCCGCGAGCGCTACCTGGACCGGGTGGCGGGACGTCTCGACGAGGCGATCTCGCTGGTCACATCGGCCAAGGCCGCACGAGAAGCCCTGTCCGTCGGCGTCGTCGGCAACTGCGCGGAGGTCCTGCCCGAGCTACTGCGCCGCGGCGTCGAGGTCGACGTGGTCACGGACCAGACCTCGGCGCACGACCCGCTGAGCTACCTGCCCGTCGGCGTCGACGTGGCCGACTGGGCCTCCTACGCCGCCGCGAAGCCGGAGGAGTTCACCGACCGCGCGCGCGAGTCCATGGCCCGCCACGTCGAGGCGATGGTCGGGTTCCAGGACGCGGGCGCCGAGGTGTTCGACTACGGCAACTCGATCCGCGACGAGGCCCGCCAGGGCGGCTACGACCGGGCGTTCGACTTCCCCGGCTTCGTCCCCGCCTACATCCGGCCGCTGTTCGCGGAGGGCAAGGGCCCGTTCCGCTGGGCTGCGCTGTCGGGCGACCCACGGGACATCGCGGTGACCGACCAGGCCGTGCTCGACCTGTTCCCCGACGACGACCACCTGCACCGGTGGATCCGCGCGGCGCAGGACCGGGTCGCGTTCCAGGGGCTGCCCGCGCGGATCTGCTGGCTCGGGCACGGCGACCGCGACCGGGCGGGGCTGCGGTTCAACGAGCTGGTCGCCGACGGTTCGGTGGCCGCTCCGCTCGTCATCGGACGTGACCACCTCGACGCCGGCTCGGTCGCGTCGCCGTACCGGGAGACCGAGGGGATGGCCGACGGGTCCGACGCCATCGCCGACTGGCCGCTGCTGAACGCGCTGGTCGCGGCGTCGTCGGGGGCCACCTGGGTGTCGATCCACCACGGCGGCGGCGTCGGCATGGGCCGCTCGATCCACGCCGGGCAGGTGTCCGTGGCCGACGGCACCGACCTCGCCGCACGCAAGCTCGCCCGCGTGCTGTCCAACGACCCGGGCATGGGGGTGCTCCGGCACGTCGACGCGGGCTACCCGCGCGCCGACGAGGTCGCGACGGCGCACGGCGTGCGGATCCCGATGCGGGAGGGCGACGCATGACGCCTGTCGAGCCCGGCCCGCCGCCCCGGGGACGCGTCACGTCGACAACGTGGCCCGCCACCCGACCGGCAGACGTCGCGACGGCCACCGCCGCGACGTTCCGCCGCGCGTGGGACGACCTCGCACCCGTCGGCCGGGCGCCCGACGGCGGCTACCGCCGGTTCGCGTGGACGCGCGAGGACCACACGCTCCGCGAGTGGTTCGCCGGCGAGGCCGAGGCCCGCGGGCTCGCGCTGACGACCGACCGCGCCGGCAACCAGTGGGCGTGGTGGGGCGACCCGGACGCGACGCCGGGCGTCGTCACGGGCAGCCACCTCGACTCGGTCCCCGGCGGCGGCGCGTTCGACGGGCCGCTCGGCGTGGTCAGCGGCTTCGCGGCGCTGGACGCGCTCCGGGCGAAAAGCATCGCCCCGAGAAGGCCGCTGGGCATCGCGAGCTTCGTCGACGAGGAGGGCGCCCGCTTCGGGGTCGCCTGCGCCGGATCACGCCTGATCACCGGAGCGCTCGAGGCCGACAGGGCCCGTGGCCTGCGCGACGCCGACGGGATCACGATGGCCGACGCCCTGACGCACGCCGGCCGCGACCCCGCGACGCTCGGCCGCGACGACGAGACCCTCCGCCGCATCGCGTCCTTCGTCGAGCTGCACGTCGAGCAGGGCCGCGGTCTGGTGCACACGGGCGACCCGGTGGGCGTCGGCCGGATGATCTGGCCGCACGGCCGGTGGCGCGTCGAGCTCCGCGGCCAGGCCAACCACGCCGGCACCACCCCGCTGGCCGACCGTCACGACCCGATGCTCGACCTCGCGGCGTTCCTCGCGCACGTCCGCCGGGCGGCCGACGACGCCGGCGCGCTCGCCACCGTCGGCAAGCTGCGCGTCGACCCCAACGGTGTGAACGCGATCCCGTCGCAGGTCACGGCCTGGCTGGACGTCCGCGCACAGGACGAGGCGGCCGTCCGCTCGGTCCTCACGGCGCTGCAGGAGTACGCGCMCACCGAGGAGTCGTGGACCCCGGTCACCGTCCTCGACGCCGACCTCGCGGACGTCGTGGCGGGCGCGCTGAACGACCCACCGCGCCTGGGCACCGGTGCTGGTCACGACGCCGGGATCCTCGCGGCCGCGGGCATCCCGACCGCGATGCTCTTCGTCCGCAACCCGTCGGGCATCTCGCACGCCCCGGCGGAGGACGCCGACGAGGCCGACTGCCTGGCGGGCATCGACGCCCTGGCCGCGGTGCTGGAACGGCTGCTGACATGACGACCTACTGGGCCGCACACGCCTGGCTGCCGGCCGGCCTGGCCGACGACGTCCGGATCACGGTGGCGGACGGGCGGATCTCCACCGTGACCACCGGCCCGGCGGAGCCGGGCGACCACCGCCTGCCGGGCGTCGTCCTGCCCGGCTTCGCCAACACGCACTCCCACGCCTTCCACCGGGCGCTGCGGGGACGCACCCACGACGGCGGCGGCACGTTCTGGACCTGGCGGGACCGCATGTACGCGCTGGCCGCGACCCTCACCCCGCACACCTACCTGGACCTGGCGCGCGCCACCTACGCCGAGATGGTGCTCGCGGGGGTCACGGCGGTCGGCGAGTTCCACTACCTGCACCACACCCCGGACGGCACCCCCTACGACGACCCGAACGTCATGGCCGAGGCGCTGCGCACGGCCGCGCACGACGCGGGCCTGCGGATCACCCTGCTCGACACCGCGTACCTGACGGGCGGCATCGACGCGCCGCTGGAGGGCGCCCAGCGCCGGTTCGGCGACCACGACGCCGACGCCTGGGCCGCCCGGGTCGCCGCCATCCGCCCCGACGACACCCTCACGGTCGGCGCCGCGATCCACTCCGTCCGGGCGGTCCCGCTCGACGCGATCCCCGTCGTCGCCGCCCACGCCACCGGCCGCCCCCTGCACGTCCACCTGTCGGAGCAGCGCCTGGAGAACGAGCAGTCGCTGGCCACGTTCGGCGTCACCCCGACCCGGCTCCTGGAGGACGCGGGCGCCCTCGGTCCGGACACCACGGCCGTCCATGCGGTCCACCTGACCMCCGAGGACGTCGCGATCCTGGGTTCGACGCGGACCGGCGCGTGCCTGTGCCCGTCCACCGAGCAGGACCTCGGCGACGGCATCGCGCCCGGCGCCCTCCTGCACGCGGCGGGTGCCCGCCTGAGCGTCGGCAGCGACCAGCACGTCCGCACCGACCTGCTCGCAGAGGCCCGCACGGTCGAGCTGCACGAGCGCCTCGCGGGCGAGTCGCGCGGGGTCCTGGATCCCGCCGTCCTGGTCGACCTCCTGACCACCGGCGGTCACACCAGCCTCGGCGACCCCACCGGCGGCCGCCTCGCACCCGGCGCCCCGGCCGACCTCGTCGCCGTCCGCACCGACACCCCGCGCACCGCGGGCACCGACCCCGCGCAGCTCGTGCTGGTCGCGGGCAGCGCCGACGTCGACACGGTCGTGGTCGGTGGCGTCGTGCGTGTCGAGGGCGGCCGGCACGTCCTGGGCGACGTGGGCGCGATGCTGGGCACGGCGGTCCGCGCCGCCTGGGGGGAGGTTCGATGACGTCGCACCTGGTCACGGGCATCGGTGAGCTGGTCACGCACGACCCGCGCTTCGACGGGCCGCTCCTCGACGCGGCGCTCGTCGCGCAGGACGGTGTCGTCGTCTGGGTCGGGCCGTCGACMGAAGCGCCCGCCGCGGACAGCCGCACCGACCTCGGCGGTGCCGCGGTGGTCCCCGGCTTCGTCGACTCCCACACGCACCTCGTCTTCGCGGGCGACCGCGCCGCCGAGTTCGAGGCGCGCATGTCCGGCGCGCCCTACACGGGCGGCGGCATCGCGACGACGGTCGCGGCCACGCGCGCGGCGTCCGACGACGAGCTCCGCCGACGCCTCGCGGCCCTGGTCGCCGAGGCGCGCGCCCAGGGCACCACCACGGTCGAGGTCAAGAGCGGCTACGGCCTCGACGTCAGCACGGAGGAGCGGCTGCTCCGCCTGGCGCGCGAGGTCACGGCGGAGACCACGTTCCTCGGTGCGCACGTCGTCCCACCCGGCGTGGACCGCGCCGACTACGTCGCGCTGGTCACCGGCCCCATGCTCGCCGCCTGCGCCCCGCTCGCCCGCTGGGCGGACGTGTTCTGCGAGCCGGCGAGCCCGGTCGCGTTCGACGGCGACGAGGCCCGAGAGGTGCTCGTCGCCGCCGGAGAGGCCGGCCTGGGGCTGCGCGTGCACGGGAACCAGCTCGGCCCCGGTCCGGGCGTGCGGCTCGCCGTCGAGCTGGGTGCCGCGAGCGTCKACCACTGCACCTACCTGACCGACGCCGACGTGGACGCCCTCGCCGGCTCCGGGACGGTGGCCACGCTGCTGCCCGGCGTCGAGTTCTCCACCCGGTCGCCCTACCCGGACGCCCGCCGCCTCCTCGACGCGGGCGTCGACGTCGCCCTGGCGAGCGACTGCAACCCCGGCACGTGCTTCTCGACGTCGATGCCGCTGATGATCGCGCTCGCCGTCCGCGAGCTGCGGATGACCGTCGCCGAGGCGCTCCGGGCGGCGACCCTCGGCGGCGCCCACGCGCTGCGCCGCGACGACGTCGGCCACCTGCGCCTCGGCGCCCGCGCCGACCTCGCCGTCCTCGACGCCCCGAGCCACCGCCACCTGGCCTACCGCCCAGGCGTCCCGCTCGCCCGCGGCGTCAGCCTCTAGCCAGAAGACTTCGTCCTCCCTGGCAGGACCAAGTCTTCTGGCTATGCCCAGGTGGCGCGGGCGTACTGCGGCTGCCACGCCGCGACGTCCGCGGCGCCCAGCTCGTGGGCGGCGCGCAGGGGCCAGAACGGGTCGCGCAGGCCCTCGCGGCCCAGCAGGACGGCGTCCGCCGACCCGTCCGCGAGCACCCCCTCGGCCTGCGCGGGATCGGTGAGGAGCCCGACGGCCGCCACCGGCAGCGCCGACGACTCGCGCACCGCGCGGGCTGCGGGCACCTGGTAGCCGGGTCCGACGGGGATGTCCGCGGGCGCGTTGCCGCCGGTCGAGACGTCCACCAGGTCCACGCCGTGACCGCCCAGCTCCTTGGCCACCTGCGCGACCTCGTCGACGGTGAGCCCGCCCTCGACCCAGTCGGTCGCGGACATCCGGACGAACAGCGGCTTGTGGTCGGGCCAGGCGGCGCGGACGGCGTCGGCCGTCTCGACCAGCAGCCGTGCGCGGTTCTCGAGCGAGCCGCCGTACTCGTCGTCGCGCTCGTTGGCCAGCGGCGAGAGGAACTGGTGCAGCAGGTAGCCGTGGGCGGCGTGCAGCTCGACGACGTCGAACCCGGCCTCGTCGGCGCGTCGGGCCGCCGCCGCGAACGCCGCGGGGACGGCCGCGATCTCGTCGCGGGTCAGCGCGCGCGGCGCCGCGAGGCCGGGGAAGGCCGTGGCCGACGGGCCCACCGTCGGCC
>NZ_JBFULY010000025.1:0-101337 GCF_054049655.1 Cellulomonas sp. P5_C5
CGCCAGCTCCGCCCGGTGACCCGCGGTCGCGCCGCCCGCCGGACGCGCGGCGCGGGCGCGTCGGCGGGACACTCGGGACGTGCCAGACCGCGAGCCCCTCGCCGAGTACCGCGCCAAGCGGGACCCCGCGCGGACTCCCGAGCCCGTGCCCGCCACCGACCCCGACACGTCGTCGGCGGGTGACCGGACCTTTGTCGTCCAGGAGCACCACGCGCGTGCGCTGCACTGGGACGTCCGGCTCGAGCGCGACGGCGTCCTGGTGTCCTGGGCGGTGCCGAAGGGTCTGCCACCGGACCCGAAGGTCAACCACCTGGCGGTCCACACGGAGGACCACCCGCTGGAGTACGCCACGTTCGAGGGCCGGATCGGTGCGGGCGAGTACGGCGGTGGCCAGGTCACCGTGTGGGACCACGGCACCTACGAGGAGCTGAAGTGGACGGACCGCGAGGTCCAGGTGGTGCTCCACGGCAACCGGGTCCAGGGTCGCTACGTGCTGTTCGCCACGCGCTCGAAGGGCGCTGCCGACGACGGCCGCAGCTGGATGGTCCACCGGATGGATCCACCGACGGATCCCGGCTGGACCCCGTTGCCCACCGACGTCCGACCGATGCTCGCGCGGTCGGGCGCCCTGCCTCCCGACGACGGGGCGTGGGCGTACGAGATGGCATGGGGCGGCGTCCGCGCGCTCGCGTTCGTCGACGGCGGGCGGGTGCGGCTGCGGGCAGACGACGATCTCACCGGTACCTACCCGGAGATCGCCGGGCTGGGCGAGCAGCTCGGTTCCACGATCGCCGCGCTCGACGGGGAGATGGTCGCCCTCGACGTCGCGGGCACCCCCGACCTCGAACGGCTCCGGGAGCGCACGGCGGCCACCGGCAGCGCCGCACGGCGACTGGCCCGGACGCACCCGGTCACCTACCTCGTCTACGACGTCCTGCACCTCGAGGGACGCCCGACCGTGGACCGGCCCTACGACGACCGTCGGTCGCTGCTGGACGAGCTGCAGCTCGCAGGCCCCGCGTGGCGTGTGCCGCCGACGTTCGACGGCCCCGGCGCTGCGGTGCTGGCTGCCGCCGCGGCGAACGGGTTCGACGGGATCGTCGCGAAGCGGCGCTCCTCGCCCTACCGGCCCGGTGTCCGCTCCCCCGACTGGCGCCGTGTGTCCCCGGGGTGACGACGCGCGCCGCGCGGCGGCGGGGGCGCGGGGCCGGCTCGCCCGCACAGGGCGTCCCGGGTGTCCGGACGGCGCTCTCGCACCGGTCGCGCCCCCACCGTCGTCCGTCAGGCCTCGGCGTTCGCCTGGGCGGTGATCTGGTTGCTGTCGCCGGCGTGCTGCACCTCGATGCGCCGCGGCTTGGCCTCCTCCGCGACCGGGATGCTCAGGGTGAGGACGCCGTCGGCGTAGGTGGCCGTGATCGAGTCGAGCGCGAGGCCGCGGCCCACGGCGAGCTGTCGCGCGTACGTGCCGACGGGCCGCTCCTTCGCCAGCCACTGGACGTCCTGCTCGGTGTGCGGGGTGCGCTGCGCGCGGATCGTCAGCGTGCGGTCCTCGACGTTCACGTCGATGGTGCCCGGGTCGGCGCCCGGCAGGTCCACGTGCAGCACGTAGTGGTCCCCGGAGCGGTACAGGTCCATCGGCATCGTCGCGGCGGCACGCTCGGCGGACGCGACCTGGGCGAACAGGCGGTCGAACTCCTGGAACGGGTCGAATCGCGTAGCCATGACCGTCACCTCCTTCTCGGCGAGGCGCCGGACCGTCCGGGCCTCGGGTGCTGTCCGACCCCCGTGGCCGGACTGGCTACAGCACAAAGAATTAGCACTCTCCTGGGCAGAGTGCCAGCGATGCGCGGGGGTCGTTCGCGCGCGGCGAACAGACGGCCACGACGCGCGTCCCGGTCGTCGTCGGCGTAGCGTCGGGACGTCCCGGCGTGAGGCAGCCGCGCCACGACCGACAGTGCGGTCGGAGCGTGCATGACCGCCGAGAGGACTCCCCATGAGCGAGACGACGCTGAGCGGCTACCGCGTCCTGGCGATCGTGACCAACTACGGCGTCGAGCAGGACGAGCTCGTCGTCCCGGTCGAGCACCTGCGCGAGCGCGGCGCCACGGTCGTGGTCGCTGCCGCGTCGACCGACACGGTCCAGACGCTGGTCGGTGACAAGGTCCCCGGCCGGTCCGTGCAGCCGGACACCACGTTCGGCGACGCAGGATCGGACTTCGACCTGCTGCTGATCCCTGGTGGGACCCTGAACGCCGACGCGCTACGGCTGGAGCCCGGCGCCGTCGACACGGTGCGTTCCTTCGCGTCGTCCGGCCTCCCGGTGGCTGCGATCTGCCACGGCCCGTGGGCGCTCGCCGAGGCGGGTGTGGTCGAGGGTCGGACGGTGACGTCGTACCCGTCGCTGCGGACCGATCTGCGCAACGCCGGGGCGACGTGGGTGGACCAGTCCGTCTCGGTCGACGACGGCGGCCCGTTCACCCTGGTCACCTCGCGCACGCCGGACGACCTGGGCGACTTCCTGCCCGCCGTCGAGAAGGCGCTCGCCGGCAGCCACGACGCCGAGAGGTGACGCGAGCGATCGTGGGACGCGCTGCTCGCGCGGGTCGGGACGAGGATCCCCGACGCGGATGGCCTTCTGGGACGACATGACCGGTCCGCAGCTCTGGTCGGTGCCCGGCGCCGCCAGGACACGGCGACGCTCGTCGCACGGCTCCGGTCGGGCCGGTCGGGCAGACTCGGACCATGGGCTCGCACACCGCGTGGGTGCTGCACGTCGACCTCGACCAGTTCGTCGCGGCCGTCGAGGTCCTGCGCCGCCCCGAGCTCGCCGGGAAGCCCGTCGTCGTCGGAGGGCGCGGCGACCCGACCGAGCGGGGCGTGGTCTCCACCGCGTCCTACGAGGCACGGGCCTTCGGGGTCCGCTCCGGCATGCCGCTGCGGATCGCTGCCCGCAAGCTCCCCGACGGGGTGTTCCTCCCCGTGGACGCCCCCGAGTACGAGGCGGCGTCGGAGCGGGTGATGGCGACACTGCGCTCGCTGGGCGTCGTCGTCGAGGTGATCGGCTGGGACGAGGCGTTCCTGGGCGCGCAGACCGACGACCCCGAGGCGCTGGCCCGCGACGCGCAGGAGGCGGTCCTGCGCGAGACGCGGCTGCACTGCTCGGTGGGCATCGGGGACAACAAGGTCCGCGCGAAGATCGCCACCGAGTTCGGCAAGCCCGCGGGCGTGTTCCGGCTCACCGCCGAGAACTGGTTCGACGTCATGGGCCCCCGCCCGACCATCGACCTGTGGGGCGTCGGGACGAAGGTGTCACGCCGCCTCACGGCCCTCGGCGTCACCACCGTCCAGCAGCTGGCCGACGCGCCGGCCGACGCCCTGGTCGCCGAGTTCGGCCCGCGGATGGGCGTCTGGTACCACGAGCTCGGGAAAGGTCTCGGGCCGACCACCGTGGACGACGCGCCCTGGGTGCCGCGGGGACACAGCCGCGAGACGACGTTCCAGCAGAACCTCACCACCCCCGAGCAGGTGCGGGACGCGCTCCGGACGATGGCGCACGAGGTGGTGGAGGACACCGCCGCCGACGGCAGGCCCGTCGTCCGCGTGGCGATCAAGGTGCGGTACGCGCCGTTCGTCACCACGAGCATGAGCCGCAAGCTCCCGTCGGCCACCCAGGATCCCGCGACGATCGTGGACGCGGTGCTGACCCTGGCGGACAAGATCGAGGACCGGGAGATCCGGCTGCTCGGCGTCCGAGCGGAGATGGCGATGCCCGACGACGCCGACCCGGCCGACCGCACCCCGGTGCGCGGTCGGATCTGACCGAGTCCACCATGCGAGAGTCCGGGCCGAACTCTTGACCCGCTCCCCCGGCGCGTGCTCGTCTGTGCCCGCCATGCCGAGCCGACCTGGGAGGAGCCCTCGATGACCGCTGTCCGCGTCACCGCGCTCCCGTCCCGTCGTGCCGTCCTCGCGCTGCGTTCCTGTCCGGCCTGCTGTCAGCAGCACTGACGCTCCCACCCGGCCCACGCCGGGAGCAGGCCCGTCCGACCCACGCCACCGTCGCGTCCGGGTCGGTCCGCAGACGCACCCCGAGAGGCACCACCATGAGCACGGACACCCTCGCCCGCACCCTCGACGTCGACCAGCTCAGCGCGCTCACGCGTTCGCTCGCCGCGCAGACCGACCTCTGGCAGCCCCTCGTCCAGTTCCAGGAGAGCGGCCGCTGGTGGACCCGGCTCGACAGCCCGCCCGGGGTCGACGTCTGGCTGCTGAGCTGGCTGCCCTCGCAGGGCACCGAGCTGCACGACCACGGAGCCTCCGCGGCCGCGTTCACCATCGTCGCCGGCACCCTCACGGAGGTCCGGCCGACCCTCGCCGGTGAGCTGGTGCCGCAGCGGTTCCCCGCGGACCGGACGCAGACCGTGGACCCCGGTGACCGGCACGACGTGCTGAACACCGGGACCGAGCCGGCGGTGAGCATCCACGCCTACTCCCCGCCACTGACCCGGATGACGTACTGGGCGACCGCTCCGGACGGCAGCCTGGTCCCGTCGCGCACCGTCGACACCGACGAGCCGGAGTCCGACAAGTGACCCGCCGCCGGACCATCGACGACGTCCTCGCCGAGGCCCGCGCGGGCCTGCACCGGCTCGACCCGACCGACGCGTGGGACGCGCTGGCGACGGGCGCGCTGCTGGTCGACATCCGCCCCGCGGCGCAACGCGCCGCCGAGGGCGAGGTGCCGCAGGCGGTCGTGATCGAGCGCAACGTCCTGGAGTGGCGGCTGGACCCGGCCAGCGACCACCGGATCCCGGCCGCCACCGGGTACGACGTCCAGGTGATCGTGCTCTGCTCCGAGGGCTACACGTCCAGCCTGGCCGCCGCCGCGCTCGCGGACCTCGGGCTGCACCGCGCGACCGACGTCGTCGGCGGGTTCCACGCGTGGGCAGCCGCAGGGCTGCCCACCACCGGCAGGGTGCCCCGCGGCGAGCTGGTGGGCGCGGGGGTGCACGCCCGCACCTGACACCGGGAGCGCCGGGCTCCGGCGAGTGGTAGACCGGGAAGAACCCGCTCCCTCGCCCGAGGAGATCTCATGCGATCGTCCAGGCCGACCGGTTCGCTGGTGGCGCTCGTCGCCGCCGCCGCCCTTGCGCTGGGGGTGGGCGTCGCGCCCGCCTCAGCGCACCCGCCGCGCCCGGGCCACGGGGGCGAGAAGGTGCCCGTGGCCACGGGGTACGGCGGCGCCGTCACCACGGTCGACGCCGACGCCACCAGGGTCGGGATCGAGGTGCTGCGCCGGGGCGGGAACGCGGTCGACGCCGCCGTCGCGGCCGCGGCGACGCTCGGGGTCACCGAGCCGTTCTCGTCGGGCATCGGGGGCGGCGGCTTCTTCGTGTACTACGACGCGGCGACCGGTGAGGTCCACACGATCGACGGTCGCGAGACCGCCCCGATGGCGATGCAGAGCGACGCGTTCGTGGAGGACGGCGTGCCGATCCCGTTCGCCGACGCCGTGACGTCGGGACTGTCGGTCGGCGTCCCCGGTACGCCGCGGACGTGGGCGACCGCCCTCGACCAGTGGGGGTCGATCGATCTCCGGACCGCACTCCGCGGCGCCACCGACGTGGCGCGTCGCGGGTTCGTGGTCGACCAGACGTTCGTGGACCAGACGACCGCGAACGTCCCGCGGTTCTCCGCCTTCCGGTCCTCGTCGGACCTCTTCCTGCGCCGGGGCGCCCCACCGGCGGTCGGGTCGGTCTTCCGCAACCGCGACCTGGCGGACACGTACGACCAGCTGGGACGCCGAGGCGTCGACGCGCTCTACACCGGCCGACTGGCCGAGGAGATCGTCCGGACGGTCCAGGACCCGCCCGTCCGCCGGCACAGCCCGCTCGTCGCGCGTCCGGGGCTCCTGGAGCTCGGTGACCTCGCGTCGTACCAGTCGCCGCTGCGGGCCCCGACGCTCGTGTCCTACCGCGGGCTCGACGTCTACGGGATGGCGCCGCCGTCGTCCGGCGGCTCGACGGTCGGTGAGGCGCTGAACATCCTGGAGGCCTCCGACCTCGGGGACACGACGCAGACGCTCCACCACTACCTGGAGGCCAGCGCCCTGGCGTTCGCCGACCGGAACCGGTACGTCGGCGACCCGGCCTTCGTCGACGTGCCGCTCGACGAGCTCCTGTCCGACGGGTTCGCCGCGGAGCGCGCCTGCCTCATCGACCCGGCGACCGCCCTGACCAAGCCGGTCGCGCCGGGCGTCCCGGACGGCGACTACGCGACGTGCGAGACCGGGGCCACCGGCACCGAGGGCTCGGACGGCCAGTCCACGACGCATCTGACGACCGCGGACCGCTGGGGGAACGTCGTGGCGTACACGCTCACCATCGAGTCGCTGGGCGGCAACGGCATCGTCGTGCCGGGCCGCGGGTTCCTGCTGAACAACGAGCTGACCGACTTCAACTTCACCGACACCCAGGGCGGCGTCGACCCGAACCTGCCCGGTCCCGGCAAGCGGCCGCGCAGCTCGATGGCCCCGACGATCATCCTGGCCGACGGCGCTCCCTTCCTGGCCCTGGGCTCCCCCGGCGGGTCGACCATCATCACCACCGTCCTGCAGATCCTGGTGAACCGCCTGGACCTCGGGATGGACCTGCCGGACGCCGTCGCGGCGCCGCGTGCGACGCAGCGCAACACGGCCGCGGTCCAGGCCGAGCCCGGCTTCGACCGGACAGCGCTGCAGGCGCTCGGCCACACGTTCGTGGACAACCCCGAGATCGGTGCGGCGACGGGGATCGAGTTCCTCGACGGCGGCGCCCTGCAGGCGGTCGCCGAGCCGACGCGGCGCGGTGGCGGGAGCGCGGCGGTGGTCCAGGGCAGCTGAGATCGTCCGCCATGCAAGAAAGTTGACTAAACCCTCTGGTCAAGTCGGGATTGTTGTTATACCCGGTGCATCGAACCCGCGCGGACCGTGCGGCGGGTTCATGAGAGCCGAGATCGAGGACCCCGCCATGACCCATCAGACGTCGTCGCAGCACCCCGGAGCGCGAGTGGTGGTGCTCTCGGGCAACCCCCGGGCGGGTTCGCGCACCACCACGGCCGCGGTGCACGTCGCGCAGGAGACCGCACGCCTCCTCGGCTCCGAGCAGCCCGTCGAGACGGTCGAGCTCGCGCAGTTCGCCGCCGAGATCCTGGCGGACACGCACCCCAGCGCCGACGCGGCGCTGCGGACCGTCGCCGACGCCACGGTGCTCGTCGTGGCGACGCCGGTCTACAAGGCCTCGTACACGGGCCTGCTCAAGGCGTTCCTCGACCTGTACGGCCCCGGCGGTCTCAGCGGCGTCGTCGCGGTCCCCGTCGTCGTCTCGGGCAACCCCGCGCACGCGCTCGTCGGCGAGGTGCACCTGCGTCCCCTGCTCGTCGAGCTCGGCGCCGTGGTGCCCACGCGGGCGCTGACCCTGGTGGAGTCGCAGCTCACCGACCCGGACCCCGTGATCGAACGGTGGTGGTCGGAGGGTGGCCGCGCCCTGGGCGCCCAGGTCGCCGCAGCCGCCACCGCTGCTCTGGGCAGCGCTGTCGCGCCCCGGCTGGCGGAGGCCCGCGCATGACCGCCGAGACGTTGCACGCCTTGGACCGCCTGCTCCGGGACCAGGACGAGCCGCAGCTGTCGCCGCAGCAGTACAAGGAGGTCTTCCGCCAGCACCCCGCCGGCGTCGCGGTCGTCGCGCTGCGGGACGGCGAGCGCCGGATCGGGTTCACGGCGACCTCGGTCATCTCCGTGTCCGCCGCTCCCCCGCTGCTGGCGTTCTCGCTGGCGTCGACGTCCTCGTCGTGGGACGCCCTGTCCCGCGCACGCACCATCACCGTGAGCTTCCTGTCGGCGGACCAGGACGACGTGTCGGCACGCTTCGCGACCAGCGGCATCGACCGGTTCGCCGCCGGCGGCTGGTACGACCTGGGCAGTGGCGAGCCCGTGATCGAGGGCGCGGTGTCCTGGGTCCGCGGGCGAGTGCTGCAGCGCACGCCGGTGGGCGACAGCTACCTCGTCTCGCTCCGGGCGCTCGAGCACGGCACGTCCGCCGACACGACGCCGCTGGTGTACCACGACCGCAGCTACCACCGGATCGGCTCGCACACCGCGATCTGACGCGCGTCGCTCGACCTGGTGCAGCGAGGGCCGCGAACGTCCAGATCGCATGCCTCCCTCTGACGCTCCGACCCCGGCCGTCGCGCATGCGGCCGGGGTCGGGGACCACGCACGAAGAAGCCCCCCGCCACGTGGCGGGGGGCTTCTGCGTGCGTTCAGTCGATCGCGGTGAACCCGGCCGGGCGGCGGGCGTCGGCGGGGCCCCACAGGTCGGTCTTCACCTCGGCCTTGACCAGCGGGACGACCTCCTCGGCGAACCGGCGCAGCACGTCGTGCTGCTGCTCCGGGTCGAGGACGTGGTTGACGGAGACGGACTGCAGGTCGTGCCGGTAGCTGGCGTGGTAGTCGAGGATCTTCTCCGCGACGCGCTCGGGCGACCCGACGAGCGCCGGGCCGCGTTCCACGGCCTCCTCGATGGTCCGGAAGCTGGTCACCTTGCCGACCGCCGCGGGGTCGTGCTTGCGCAGGTCCTGGCGTGCGACGGCCCCCTCGTAGAACGGCCGGTACTGCGCGATGGCCTGCTCGGTGGTGTCGGCGAGGAAGAGCCCGCCGGACCCGGAGCCGACGAACGCGTACGCCGGGTCGTGGCCGTGCGCGGCGTACTGCTCGCGGTACCGGTCGATGAGCACCTGGTAGTTCTCGCGCGGCTGCAGCGCATTCGCGCTGACGACGGGGTCGCCGTGCTTGGCGGCGAGGTCGACGGCGAACTGCGACGTGGCCGACCCGTGCCAGATGCGGAACGGTCCGGAGAACGGCCGGGGCAGCGTCGTCGCACCGTGGAGGTCCGGGCGGTGCCGACCCACCCACTCGACGTCCTCGCGGCTGAGCAGCAGGCTGAGCAGCTCGTAGTTCTCCTCGAGGTACTCGTACTGCTTGTCGAGGTCGAGCCCCAGCAGCGGGTACTGGAGCGCCTCGTTGCCCTTGCCGATGACGATCTCGAGCCGTCCGCGGCTGAGCTGGTCGATCGTCGCGTAGTCCTCCGCGACGCGGATCGGGTCGAGCAGCGAGAGGACCGTCACGCCGGTGCTGAGCAGGATGCGGGACGTGCTCGCGGCGAGCGCCCCGAGCAGCACCGTGGGCGACGACGAGAGCACCTCGCCGGCGTGCCGCTCCCCCACGGCGAACGCGTCGATCCCGAGCTGCTCGGCGAGGACGGCCGTCTCGACCACGCGGGCGAGCCGGTCGGCCGGTGCGACCGCCTCACCCGTGACCGGGTGCGGCGGGTTGAAGACGATGTCGAGGACCTGGAAGCGCATGACGTCCCCTCAGGCCGCGGCACGCGCGGCGTCGCGGGCGGCGACGCCCTCACGGACCAGCGGGATCACGTAGCGGCCGAAGTCGATCGCGTCGTCGAGCAGGTCGTACCCGCGCGCGGAGATCACGCTGACGCCGAGGTCGTAGTACGCGAGCAGCGCCTCCGCGACCTGCTCGGGCGTGCCGACGAGCGCGTTGGAGTTGCCCGCGCCCCCGGTCGCCTTGGCGGTCGCCGTCCACAGGGCGGAGTCGAACCGGTCGCCCTGCGCGGCGATCTCGAGGAGTCGCTGGGACCCGGCGTTCTCGGGCTTGTCGATGGAGTGACGCCGGCTCAGCACCCCGCCGGCGGCCGCCTTGCGGGCCTCGATCGCGCCCAGGATCCGGTGTGCCTTCTCCCACGCCAGCTCCTCGGTCGGCGCGATGATCGGCCGGAACGCGGCGTGGATCCGCGGCGGCGTGGTCCGGCCCGCGGCCGCGGCCTCGCGACGGATCCGCGCGATCTGCTCGGCGGTCCGGTCGAGCGGCTCGCCCCACACGGCGTAGATGTCGGCCTCGGCGGCACCGACCCGGTAGGCCGCGTCGGACGACCCGCCGAAGGAGATCGTCGGCGAGCGGCCGTCGACCGCCTTGGCGTCGAGGACGAAGTCGCGGAACTGGTAGAACTCCCCGTCGTGGTCGAACGGCTCGGCGCTGGACCACGCACGCTTCACGATCTGGATGTACTCCTGGGTGCGCGCGTACCGCTGGTCCTTGGTGAGCGTGTCGCCCTCGCGCTGCTGCTCGTGGTCGTTGCCGCCGGTGATGAAGTGCACCGAGAGGCGCCCGCCGGAGAGCTGGTCGAGCGTCGCGAACGACTTCGCGGCGAAGGTGGGGTACGAGACGTTCGGGCGGTGCGCGAGCAGCAGCTCGATCGAGTGGAGCCGGGCGGCGGCGTGGGCGGCGAGGACCGACGGCTCGGGGCCGCTGGAGCCGTACGCGAACAGGACGCGGGTCCAGCCGTTGTCCTCGTGGGCGCGGACGATGCGCTCGAGGTAGCGCAGGTCGAACGGCGCCGTGGTGGGGACCTGCGTCTCCGAGCCGTTGCTGGTGGTGGCGATGCCGAGGAACTCGACGGGCACGGTGGGACTCCTTCTGGGGGGTGGGGGTCAGGCGCCCGAGGGCACCAGGTCGTGGGCGTCGGCAGACGCGTCGGCAGTTGCGGCCGCGTCGGACACGTCGGCCTGCAGGCCCCACACGTCGGCGAGCAGCTCGAACGAGCGCACGCGGTCGCGCGGGTCGTGGGTCTCGGTGGTGACCAGGAGCTCGTCGGCCCCCGTCACGCGCTGGAGCGTCGCCAGTCCCGCGGCGACCTCGTCCGGCGTGCCGACGATGCGGGTGTCGATGCGGTCGCGCAGCACGTCCTGGTCGGCGGCGCTGCGCTGCTCCCACGGTGTCGTCGTGCCCGGCTCCGGGTAGGCGATCGCGCCCTGCGCGCCGCGACGGATGGAGAGCACCCACTCGGCGAACGGGTCGGCGAGGTGCTGCGCCCGCTCGGGCGTCTCGGCGGCGAGCACGTCGGCGGAGACCACCACGTACGGCTCGGCCAGCACGCCGGGCCGGAACGCCGACCGGTAGGCCTCCACGGTGCCCAGCACGTTCGACGGGCTGACGTGGTAGTTCGCGGCGAGCGGGAGACCCAGGGCACCCGCGACGCGCGCGCTCTCGCCCCCGCTGGACGCCAGCACCCACAGGTCGAACGCCGCACCGGCCACGGGCGGGCTCACGTAGGCGTGCCCGGCGCTGTCGACGTAGGTGTCGGCGAGCAGGCCGAGCACCAGCTCGAGCTCGGCGCGGAAGTCCTGACCGGTGCGGCTGGCGCCGATGACCTCCTTCTGCGCGAGGATCCGGGCCCGCAGCGAGGAGTCGGTGAAGTCGATCGGCGGCGTGCCCGGGACGTGCAGGCCCTCGACGTCGCGCGCCTGCGTGCGCGGCGGCGGGGCGTTCCCCTCGGGCGGCGGGGTGAACGCACGGCCGAGGCCCAGGTCGACGCGTCCGGGGTGCAGCGCCGCGATGGTGCCGAACTGCTCGGCGGCGATCAGCGGACTCGTGGTCCCGAGCAACACGGCGCCCGAGCCCACCCGGAGGCGCCGGGTGCGCTCGGCCGTCAGGGCCGCGAGCACCGCGGGAGACGCGGACGCCACCCCGGGAGCGAGGTGGTGCTCCGCGAACCACAGCCGCCGGTACCCGAGCCGGTCGGCGGAGACGGCGAGGTCGAGGGTCGCGCGCAGGGCGTCGGCGCCCGTCTGGCCGACACCGACGGTCGCCAGCTCGAGGATGGACAGAGGCACGTTCGTGGTCATGGGGGTTCCTCCGTGGGAGTCAGGGGTCAGACCGGCAGGGCCGCGAACCGGGCGGCGGCGAAGGCCGGGTGCGGCACGGTCGCCGGCTCGGACGCGAGGTCCGCGAGCACGCGTCCGATCGCCGGCGCGAACTTGAAGCCGTGCCCCGAGAACCCGGCCGCGACGACCACGCGACCGCGGCGGTCGAGGACGAAGTCGTGGTCCGGCGTGGTGGTGTACGTGCACGAGATCGGGACGAGGTGGTCGGGGTCGGCGCCGGGCACCCACCGCGCCACGTAGTCGCGGAGCTGGCGCAGCTGCCCCGGCTCGGGCGTGAACGTCCGTCGGTCCGGGTCGGTCCGGGGGCCGACCCCGTGGAAGCCGACCTTGATGCCCTCACCCGGGGTGGCGAGGCCGTAGACGCCGCTGGGCCACGCGTGCGGCGCTCGCGGGTCGTGGGTGAACGACGGCCACAGGTCGGCGGCGGGCGCGTCCGGGCGCAGCGCGAAGTGCGCGGGCTGCTCCTGGGTCACCACCAGCCGGTCGGCCAGCTCGGGGATCCCGGCGAGCAGCCCGGAGGTCCAGGCACCGACCGCCACGACGACGCTCGTCGCGTGCCACGTGCCGGTGTCGGTGACCACGCGAACCCCGTCGCCGGTCTGCTCGACCGCACGCACCGGGCTCTCGTGCAGCACCCGCGCACCCGCCGCGGTCGCGGCCTGGAGGAACGCCTCGACCACGCGGTCGGCGTGGAGACGTCCCGCCGTGCTCGTCTCGTGCAGGACGTCACCCTCGAACGCGAGGCCCGGCCAGCGCGCGTGCGCGTCGGCGGCGGACAGCCACTCGTGCGGGATGCCCCGCGCGACGAACGCGTCGGCCACCTCGCGGGACGCGAGCGAGCCCTGGCTCACCCCGCCCGTGATGGTGAGCAGCTCCCCCACCGCGGGCGCCTCGTCCTCGAGCACCCGCCACAGGTCGAACGCCTCCTGCACCAGGTCGAGGTACTCCGCGCGGGCGTAGGTGTTCCGGTAGATCCGGGACGCGCCGTGCGACGCCCCCCACGTGTGCCCGCGGTCGAACCGTTCGAGCAGGACGACCTGCGCCCCGCGCCGGGCCAGCTGCCACGCGGTCGCGGCGCCCATGACCCCGCCACCGACGACGACGTGGTCCACGTGCTCGCTCATCTGCTCCTCCTGCTCGTGTGGGTCGGCCGGCTGGGCGACCCCCGTCCACCCAGCCGGCCGTGTGAGGCGACTCCCCAAGCCGCCTCGTCCGTGGGGTCAGTCCGTCTTCGGCAGACCGGGCGGGTTCAGCTCGGACGTCTCGATGGCCTCGTCCTGCAGGCCCCAGCGCTCCAGGACCTCGGTGTACGTGCCGTCCTCGAACGCGTGGTTGAGCGCCGCGGTGACGGCCGGCGCCAGGCCGTTGCCCTTGAGGGTCCCGACGGCGATCTGCGCGGTGGCGGGCCAGCCGCCGTTGAGCGTGCCGATCACCTTGAAGTCCTCCGGCGAGACAGCGGCCTTGTAGGCGGCGGTGGCGTTCGGGCCGAACGAGACGTCGATACGGCCCGACTGCAGCGCGAGGATCGTGTCGCCGTCGTTCTCGAAGTACTCGACCTTGGCGGCCTCGAGCCCGGCCGCCTGGTTCTCCTCGTCCCAGGCGAGCAGGATCTTCTCCTGGTTGGTTCCCGAGCCCACCGCGACGGTCAGACCGGCGATGTCCTTCGGCTCGGTGATCTCCGTGAGGTCGTCGTTGTCTGCGCGCACGAGCCAGCCCAGCTGGTCGTTGCGGTAGGAGGAGAAGTCGTAGAGCTCCTTGCGCTCCTCGGTGACCGTGACGTTCGAGATGACCGCGTCGACGGCGCCGGACTGCACGGCGAGCGGCCAGTCGGCCCACGCCTTGACCTCGTGCTTCAGCTCCAGACCGAGCGCGTCGGCCACCAGCTGGGCGATGTCGGTCTCGTTGCCGATGGGCGTCTTCTCGTCGTCGGCAAGGAACGCCAGCGGAGCCACGTAGGCGCTGACGGCGACCGTCAGCGTGCCCTTCTCCTTGATCGCCGCAGGCAGGAGCGCGATCGCCTCGGCCTACTCGGTGGTGTGGATGCGGTCCTGGTCCGCGGTGGTGTTGACGGTGAGCCCGGCCGCCTGCGCGGCCTCCTGGAGGTCACCGCCACCGGGCTCGGCCTCGACGCTCGAGGAGCAGGCCGCGAGACCCGCGAGCAGGGGGGTCAGGACGAGCGCGGCGAGCAGCCGGGTGCGGGACGGGCGGGCGGACGTGGTGGACATCATCTTCTCTCTTCGGGTGGGTGGTGCGGTGGGGTGGGGGCTACAGGACCTTGTCGAGGAACGCGCGGGTGCGAGCGTGCTGCGGGTGGTCGAGGACCTGCGCGGGAGGGCCTTGCTCGACGATCCGGCCGCCGTCCATGAACACGACGGTGTCGGCCAGCTCCCGGGCGAACCCCATCTCGTGCGTGACGACGACGAGCGTCGTGCCGCTGTGCGCGAGGTCCTTGATGACGTCGAGCACCTCGCCCACCAGCTCCGGGTCGAGGGCGGACGTCGGCTCGTCGAACAGGAGCACCTCGGGCCTGGTGGCCAGCGCGCGGGCGATGGCGACGCGCTGCTGCTGACCGCCCGACAGCTGGCGGGGACGGGCGTCGGCCTTGTCGGACAGCCCGACGCGCTCCAGCAGGACGCGCGCCTCGGCCTCCACCTCGCCCCGCGGGCGACCCTGGGCGTGGATCGGCGCCTCGACCAGGTTCTCCAGCACGGTCAGGTGCGGGAACAGGTTGAAGCTCTGGAACACGAAGCCGATGCGGGTGCGCTGCCGGAGGACGTCCTTCTCGCGCAGCTCGCGCAGGGTGTCGCCGCGCCGCTCGTAGCCGACGACCTCCCCGCCCACCGCCACGAACCCGCGGTCGACACGCTCGAGGTGGTTGATCACGCGCAGCAGGGTCGACTTGCCGGAGCCCGACGGGCCGATCACCACGGTCACCTCGCCCGGCTGCACCACCAGGTCGATGCCGGCGAGCACCTCGAGCGTGCCGTAGGACTTGTGCACGCCGTGCACCTCGACCAGGCCGGCGCTCACAGCCCGCTCCCGACGTCGCTGCGGGGCGTGCCCGTCCGGTACAGGTGGCTTCCCCCGAGAGTCGACCGCACGGCGTAGGTCGGCGGGACACTGGCAGGCAGCGGCCGACCCGTCACCCGGCTGACCAGCGCGTGAGTGGTCCAGCGCAGCCGCTGCACCGGCGTGGGCGGCAGCGTGCGCAGGGCGCCCTTCGCGTAGTGGCGCTCCAGGTAGTACTGCCCGACGGTCAGCACCGTCGTGATGATGAGGTACCAGATCGCCGCGACCATGAGCAGCGGGACGACCTTGAGGTTGCGGCCGTAGATGACACCGACCGTGTAGAACAGCTCGCCGTAGGCCAGCACGTAGACGACCGACGTGCCCTTGACCAGGCCGATGATCTCGTTGATCGACGTCGGCACGATGGTCCGCATGGCCTGCGGGAGGACGATGCGCAGCTGCTGGCGGGAGCGCGGGATGCCGAGCGCGGCGGCCGCCTCGTGCTGGCCCTGGTCGACGCCGAGGATCCCGGCGCGCACGATCTCGGCCGAGTACGCGGCCTGCGAGAGGCCGAGCCCGAGCACCGCAGCGCCGAACTTGCCGACGATCGAGAGGGTGTCCACCTCGGTGAACGCCGGGCCGAACGGGATACCGAACGAGATCTCCGGGTACAGGTAGGCGAGGTTGTACCAGAGGAGCAGCTGCAGGATCAGCGGCACCGACCGGAACACCCAGGTGTAGCCCCACGCGACGCTGCGCAGCAGGGGCGAGCGGGACAGCCGCATCAGCGCGAGGACGGTCCCCAGCCCGAACCCGATGACGGCGGCCGCGAACGTGAGACGCAGCGTCCCCCACAGGCCGGTCAGCACCGACGGCCAGGTCAGGTACTGCGCCACCACCGACCACTGCCAGCGGTCGTTCGTCACCAGCGAGCTGACCACCATCGCGAGCAGGACCGCGACGACGGCCGTGGCGAGCCAGCGCCCCGGGTGCCGTGTGGGCACGACGCGGAGCCCGGCGAGCGCTGCCGCATCGGGTTGCACCTGCGGCGGTGCCAGGACACGGGACTGGTCCTGCACGATGCTCACGAGGTCACCCCCAGCCACTTCTCGAACGGGAGCGGTCCGGTCGCCTCGGCCGCCGGGTCGAACAGCGGCGTGTAGCCGGCGCGCAGGTACAGGCCGACGGCCTCCGGCTGCCGCGGCCCGGTGGTCAGGTACAGCCGCGGGTAGCCGAGGTCGGACGCACGCTGCTCCAGCTCCGCGACGACGCGCGCGGCCAGGCCACGGCGGCGGTGCGCGTGATGGGTCCAGATCCGCTTGAGCTCCGCGGTGGGGACGGTCGGGAGCCCGGCCTCGTCACGCCCCTCGGTGCGCGGGCGACGACCGGCGTCGCCGAGCTCGGGCTCGACGCGACGTCGGAACGCCCCACCCGCCACCGGCTCGCCGTCCTCCAGCAGCAGGACCAGCGCGCCGTCGGGCTCCGCGAACTCGGCCGCCGGGTAGTGCTCCATCTCGTCACGGATCTGCTCGACGGCCAGGATGCCCTGGTACCGGGTGGCGTACTCGTACGCCAGCTCGTCGAGCAGCGGACGCACCAGCGGGTCGGCCAGGTCCGTCCAGCGGACCGTCAGGGTGGAGGCCGGCGCGCTCACGACGCGTCCCCGTGCGGGTCGCGCTCGCCGACGGTCACCGCGAACGGCAGGTGGTTGCCCTCGACCGGCGCCGGGCACGTGCCGAAGTCGCTGAACGCGTAGGGCAGGTTGAGCGTGCGGTTGAGGTCGACCCGCAGCGTGCCCGCGGCGCGGTCGGCCACGTCGACGCTGACGACGCGCCACGGCGCCAGGTCCTCGGCCTCGTCGCTGAACAGTACGGCCGCCGACCCCGGGGCGTGGCCACCGGACAGCCGCAGCGTGCGCCGCACGCCGTCGCGCTCGACGTCGATCTCCCCCACCAGCCGGACGTGGTGCACCAGCCCGTGCTGCGCCGCGCCGACCGTCACCTCGACGGGCTCGTCGTACCAGCGCACCGGCACGTCGAGGACCCAGGACGGGTCGTACGGGTGCGTCGGGACGCCGTCGAAGCCGGTGCGCGCGGCGGCGCGCGGGTCCCGGACCCGCACGTACAGCCGCCCGGTCCGCCGGACCAGCTCCAGGACGACGCGGTCCTCGTCGTCGCGTCCCGCCGGCACGAACGCGGCCACGAGGGTCGACAGCCCCTCGCCGACCGTCCGCCGCCAGGCACCCACGAGCGCCTCGCGCGACTGCGGGTCGGTCACCCCGTCGGCGGCGTCGGTCTCGACCAGCGCGTGGGCGCCGTCGGTCGACCACAGACCCGGGAGCCCCGGGAGGTAGCGCGGCGTCGCGGTCAGCGCGTGCAGGCCGACCAGGCTGAGCCAGCCGTGCGGCTGGCGCAGGGCCTCCTCGCGGTCGCTGCGCCAGCGCAGCAGGTCGGCGGTGGGGTCGATGGCGAGCGTGGTCATCGGGTGCTCCTCTCGAGCGTTGCAGCGTGGGGATCGGCAAGGTCTGCGCCACGGCCGGGGATCGCCCCGACCAGCTCGGCGGTGTACGGGTCCTGCGGGTCGTCGAACACGTCGTGCGTCGGTCCGACCTCGACGAGCCGGCCGTCGTGCAGCACACCCACCCGGTCGACCACCTGCCGCACCACCGCGAGGTCGTGCGAGATGAACAGGTAGGTCAGGCCGCGGTCGCGCCGCAGCCGGTCGAGCAGCGCGAGGATCTGCGCCTGGACCGAGACGTCGAGGGCGCTGGTCGGCTCGTCGAGCACCAGCAGGTCGGGCTCGAGCGCGAGCGCGCGGGCGATCGCGACCCGCTGCCGCTGGCCGCCGGACAGCTCGCCGGGACGCCGCGACGCGTACGCCGCGCCGAGGGCCACCTGCTCGAGCAGCTCGACGACGCGGTCCCGCCGCTGCGAGCGGGAGCCCACGCGGTGGGACCGCAGGGGCTCGTCGATGATCCTGGCGACCGTGAACCGGGGGTCCAGCGACGCGAACGGGTTCTGGTGCACCAGCTGCGACCGGCGACGCAGCAGCGCGCGGCCGGCCGGGTCGGAGACGGGGACGCCGTCGAGCAGCACCGTCCCGGAGTCCGGCGACGTCAGCTGGAGAACCAGCCGGGCGACGGTGGACTTGCCGGACCCGGACTCACCGACCAGCCCGAACGCCCCGCCCTTCGGGACCGAGAAGCTGACGTCGTCGACCGCCTGGACCGTGCGGCCCGCGTGACCGGGGAGCCGGAACTTCTTGCTGACGGACAGGACGTCGAGCAGCGACGTCTCCCCCACCGGCGGCGCCACGGGAGCGACCCGTTCGCGCACCGTGAGCTGCGGCGCGGCGGCCAGCAGGGCTCGCGTGTACGGGTGGCTGGGTGCGCCGAGCACCTCGGCCGTCAGTCCCTGCTCGACGATCTCCCCGTCCTTCATCACCACGACCCGGTCGGCGCGGTCGGCGGCCACCGCCAGGTCGTGCGTGATGAACAGGACGGCCGAGCCGGTGCGCGAGGTCAGGTCGTCGAGCAGGTCGAGCACCCGGCGCTGCACCGTGACGTCGAGCGCGCTCGTGGGCTCGTCGGCGATCACGAGTGCGGGCTCGAGCGCCAGCGCGATGCCGATCAGGACGCGCTGCCGCATCCCGCCGGACAGCTCGTGCGGGTACTGCCGCGCACGGGCCTCGGGGTCGCTCAGGCCGACGGACCGCAGGATCTCGACCGCCTGCTCCGCGGCGGCCGCCCGACGCACGCGGCCGTGGATGCGCAGCACCTCGGCCACCTGGTCGCCGATCCGGGTCACGGGGTTGAGCGCGATGCCCGGGTCCTGCGGCACCAGGCCGATCCGTGCGCCGCGCACCTGCTGCCACGCCTTGCCCGTCAGCCCGACCAGCTCGCCGCCGTGCAGCCGGACGCTGCCGCCGACGACCTGCCCGCCGCCGGGCAGCAGCCCGACCACGGCGTGCGCGGTGGTCGACTTGCCGGAGCCCGACTCCCCGACGAGCGCGACCACCTCGCCGGCGTGCACGTCGAAGCTGATGCCACGGACTGCCTGCACCCGCTCGTCACGGCTCTCGTACTCGACCACCAGGTCGCGGACCTGCAGGACGGGGACTGTCGGGGCGCTCATCGGTGCGCCCTCCCTTCGAGGAGGCGACCGAGCCGGTTGGCGGCCAGGACCAGCGCGGCGATGACGAGACCGGGCAGGGTGGTGAACCACCAGGCCACGGACAGGTAGTTGCGACCCTCGGCGACCAGCGAGCCCCACTCGGGGGTGGGCGGCACGGCCCCGAAGCCGAGGAAGCTGAGCGACGACACGGCCAGCACGATCACCCCGAGCTGCACGGTGGCGAGCACCAGGATCGGAGCGGCCGCGTTCGGCAGCACGTGCCGTGCGAGCACCGCCGACCGGCGCGCACCGGCGAGGACCGCCGCCTCGACGTAGGTCGTCGTGCGCACGCGCAGCACCTCGGAGCGCATGACCCGGGCGAACGTCGCCACCTCCGCGACACCGACGGCGATCGCGACCTTGAGCGTGCCGAAGCCGAGCGCCGTGACGACCGCGAGGGAGAGCAGCAGACCGGGGATCGCCAGGAGCACGTCGGTGGTGCGCATGAGCACCGCGTCGACCGCTCCCCCGACGTAGCCGGCGACGAGCCCGACCAGAGCACCGACGGCGAGGCCCAGGCCGAGCGCCAGCAGCGCGGCCTGCAGCGACAGCCCGGTGCCGTGCACGGTGCGGGCGTACAGGTCGCGCCCGAGGTTGTCGGTACCGAACCAGTGCTCCGCGCTCGGCGCGCTCAGCTTCTCGGCCGGCACGCCCACGAGCGGGTCCGCCGCCGTGAACAGCCCCGGCACGAGCGCCCAGCCCAGGAAGACGAGCACGACGGCGAACGACGCGAGCACGCCGGGCGTCGCCAGGGGGTGGCGCAGACGGCGGCGGGGCACCGGACGGGCCAGGACCACACTGGGTGCGGTGACGGCGGCCGGAGCCTGCGAGACGAGTGTCATGACGGTTCCTTCCCTGCGTCAGGCCGTGGCCGGGGTACGGGCGATCCGCGGGTCGAGCGC
Organism: Cellulomonas sp. P5_C5; assembly: GCF_054049655.1. Taxonomy (NCBI): domain Bacteria; kingdom Bacillati; phylum Actinomycetota; class Actinomycetes; order Micrococcales; family Cellulomonadaceae; genus Cellulomonas; species Cellulomonas sp. P5_C5. The sequence continues at coordinate 19,859 of NZ_JBFULY010000025.1, forward strand.
CGGGTAGGCGAGGTCGACCACGAGGTTGACGACGACGAACACGAGCGCGCCCACGACCACGACCCCCTGCACGACGGGGATGTCCTGCGCGCGCACCGCCTTCTCCACCAGCCCGCCGAAGCCGGCGCGGGAGAACACCGTCTCCACCACCACGGCACCGGCCAGGAGGTTGCCGACGGCGATGCCCAGCAGCGTCAGCGCCGGCAGCGCCGCGTTGCGCGTGACGTGCCGCCACTGCACCCGTCCGCGGCTGGCGCCCTTGGCCAGCGCCGTCTCCACGTACGGCGCGTCCCACGCGGTCCGCATGGACCGGGCCAGGACCTGCGCGACGACGGCGGAGAGCGGGATGGCGAGCGTCACGGCGGGCAGCACCAGGCTGGGGAAGCCCTGGTTGCCGACCGCCGGGAACAGCGGGAGCCGGAACGAGAACAGCTGCAGGAGCAGCAGACCGATCCAGAACGTCGGCATCGACACGCCCAGCGGAGGCAGCGCGAGCAGCGCACCCCGGAGGCGGGTGGACCGCGACCAGGACGACACCGCGGCGATCGCCCCACCCAGCAGCAGCGCGATCCCCAGGGCGAAGCTGGTCAGCGCCAGGGTCTGCGGGAACGCGTCCGCGAGCAGCTGCGACACCGGGGCACCGGAGCTCACAGAGACCCCGAGGTCACCGGTCACCGCCCGCCCGAGCAGCACCAGGTACTGCTCGAGCGGCGGGCGGTCGAACCCGTAGCGGGCGCTCAGCTCCGCCACCTGCGCCGGGTCGACGGTGCCGCCCGGGTTCGCCGCGTCGAGCATGATGCTCACCGGGTCGCTGGGCAGCAGGTACAGCACCGCGAACGAGACGGTGAACGCCGCCCAGAGCACGAGGACCGCGGCGCCGAGCCTGCGCAGGACGTAGCCCGTCACTGGTCGGCGCCGATCCAGGTGTCGTGGAACAGCAGCCGGGACGACGCGTCGAACGCCAGGCCGTGCACGTCGGCGCCGACCCCGATCGACTGCGCGAGCTCGAACAGCGGGATCGCCAGGCCCTCGTCGAGGATCGTCTGCTGCGCGGCGGCCAGGTCGTCGGCCCGCTTCGCCGGGTCGCCCTGCGCGAGCTGGGCGTCGAGCAGCGGGTCGAGGACCGTGTCGGCCGGTCGCTTGTTGATGTTGCGGAACTTCGAGGAGAACTGCGTGCGCAGGATGTCGCCGTCGGCGCGCGTGACGTTGTAGTAGTACGTGTCGTAGTCGCCGGCCGCGAGGGCCGCCTGCTGCTCGGCGGGCGTCTGCTGGCGCACCTGCAGGTCGACGCCGACGGCCTTGAGCTGCTGCTGCGTCAGCTCCAGGACCGCCTGGCTGCCCGTGAACAGCGGCGCGTAGACCACGTCGAACGACAACTTCTCGCCGCCCTTCTCGCGGATCCCGTCCGCGCCGAGCGCCCAGCCGGCGTCGTCGAGCGCCTCCGCGGCACCGTCCTGGTCGAACGCGAGCTCGTCGGACAGGTCCACGTAGCCGGGCGTGGTGCTGGCGAGCACGCTGGTGGCGGGCTTGAACGCCTCGCTGAGCACCGTGTCCACCAGCTCCTGGCGGTTGATCGCCACCTGCACGGCCGCCCGCACGTCCGGGTCGGCCAGCGGGCCGGCGCTCACGTTCGGCTGGAGCACGAAGGCGACGCCGGGGTTGGTGCGGGTCAGCACCGCACCGCCCGAGCCCTCCACCTGCGGCACGTCCTGCGGCAGCACGTCGCCGACCGCGTCGAACTGGTCGGAGGCCAGCCCGCCGGACCGCACTCCCGACTCGGGGACGATGGAGAAGTCGATCTGGTCGAGGTACGCCTCCCCCGGGTTCTCGGAGACGTCCGACGGCCACGCGTACCCGTCGCGACGCACGATCGTCGCCCCCTGGTCCTGCGTGTACTTCTCCAGCTCGAACGGTCCGGAGCCGACGACCTCACCCTGCAGCCGCGCGGCCGGGTCCGTCGTCGCGGTCGCGTCGGACAGGATCGCGAGCGACACGGTCGAGGTCGCCTGCAGGAACTGCGCGTTGGGCGTCGTGAAGGCCACGGTCACCGTGTGCTCGTCGTCGACGGTCGTGCCCTCGTAGCCCGAGAGGTAGGACACGGCCAGGGGTGCCGTCGCGGCGAGAGGGCCGACGAGCGCGTCGAAGTTCGCCTTGACCGAGGTCGCGGTCAGCGGCGTGCCGTCGGAGAACGTCACGTCGTCGCGCAGGTGGAAGGTGAAGTGCGTCAGGTCGTCGCTGACCTCCCAGCTCTGCGCGAGCCACGGCACGACCTCGCCGGTCTCGGGGTCCTGGTCGGTCAGGGAGTCCGCCAGCTGGCGGGCGATGTAGATGCTCACGTTGGAGCCCACCTGCTGCGGGTCGACGCCGCTGGGCGAGGCGCCGAGCGCGAACCGCAGCGTGCCGCCGGGAGTCGCGGTCGCGCTCTGCTCAGCCGTCGGGGACGCGGCCGGGGCACCGCCCGAGCTGCACGCCGTCAGCAGGAGGGTGGGGACGACGAGGGTGGTCAGGAGAGCGGATCGGGCACGGGTCGAGCGGAGCATGACGGGGGTCCTTCGTTCAGGGTGGGAGGGGGTCGAATCAGCCGACGAGGGCACTGTCGGCGTGCGATCGGGTGGCGCGGGGGGCCGGCCTGGTCAGTCCGAGGTGGTCACGCAGCGTGCCGCCGGCGTACTCGGTGCGGAACGAGCCGCGCTCCTGGAGCAGCGGCACCACCTGGTCGAACACGTCGTCCAGACCGGTGGGAGTCAGGTGCGGCACGAGGATGAAGCCGTCGGACGCGTCCTCCTGGACGTGCCGGTCGATGGCGTCCGCGACCTGCGTGGCCGTGCCGACGAACCCGCCGCGCGACGTCACCTCGATGACGAGCCGGCGGATCGACCAGCCGTTCGCGTCGGCCTGGTCGCGCCACGCGGTCGCGACGGCGCGCGGGTCCTTGACGTGGCGGACCCGGCCGCGGGTGATGTCGAGGTTCTCGACGTCCGGGTCGATCCGCGGCAGCGGCCCGTCCGGGTCATGGTCGGTGAGGTCACGGCCCCAGACCTGCTCGAGGAACGCGATCGCGGTGGGACCCGGCACCTGCTGCAGCCGGATCTCGTGGGACCGCGCGGCGGCCTCCTGCGCGGTCGCGCCGAGCACGACGGTGGTCGCGGGCAGGATCAGGAGCTGCTCGGGCGTGCGGCGGTGGGCGGCGAGGCGGCCCTTGACGTCGGTGTAGAACGCCTGGCCCGCCTCGAACGTCGAGTGCGCCGAGAAGACGACGTCCGCCGTGGCCGCCGCGAAGTCGCGACCGTCGGCCGAGTCGCCCGCCTGGAAGAGCACGGGGTGCCCCTGCGGTCCGCGCGGCGTCGTGAACTCTCCCCGCACCTGGAAGTGCGGACCGTCGTGACGCACCTCGCGCACGGACCCCGGCCGGACGTACTGCCCGCTGTGCGCGTGCGCGATGACCGCGTCGTCGTCCCACGAGTCCCACAGCGCCCGGGCGACCTCGACCAGCTCCGCGGCACGCTCGTAGCGCTGCTCGTACGGCAGGAAGCCGCCGCGGCGGAAGTTCTCCCCCGTGAAGGCGTCGGAGCTGGTCACCAGGTTCCACGCCGCCCGCCCGCCGGACAGGATGTCGAGCGTGGCGAACTGACGGGCCAGCTCCCACGGCTCGTTGAACGTCGTGTTGATCGTGCCCGCCAGCCCGATCCGGTCCGTGACCGCAGCGAGCGCCGCCAGCACGGGCAGCGTGTCGGGCCGGCCCACGACGTCGAGATCGTGGATCTGCCCCTTGTGCTCGCGCAGGCGCAGCCCCTCGGCGAGGAAGAAGAAGTCGAACCGGGCCGCCTCGGCGCGGCGCGCGAGGTACTCGAACGACGCGAAGTCGATCTGGCTGCCGGAGCGGGGGTCGCTCCAGACGGTGGTGTTGTTGACGCCGGGGAAGTGCGCGCCGAGGTGAACCTGCTTGCGTGAGGTGGGGGTACTCATCGCGCGGCTCAGGCGATCGCGGCGTAGCGGTTGGCCGGGTGGCCCAGGCCGAGCTGGTCGCGCAGGGTCGGACCGTTGTAGTGCTCACGGAACGCCCGGGCGGTGCGCAGCATGGGCACGACCCCGTCGACCAGGGCGTCGAGGTCGGTGTGCAGCGAGGACGGGCGGACGACGAACCCGTCCACGGCGCCGATCTCCCACCAGCGCAGGAACGCGTCGGTCAGCTCCCGCGCGGTGCCGACGTGCGTGAGCGAGTCGGTGTCCCACCGGACGCCCTCGAGCTCGGTGAGCAGGTCCAGGCGGGCACGCGCGCTCGCCTGGTCCGGCCCGGTCACCACGAACGCGTCGACGAGGACCCGCAGGTCCCCGGGCTCGCGGCCGGCTGCGACAGCGGCTGCTCGCAGCCGCAGCCGCAGGTCGAGCGCCTCCTCACGGCTGGTGGCGCTGATCCGGACGACGTCGGCGTGCCGGGCGGCGAGGCCGAACGACTCGTCGGAGCTCACGCGCACCACGATGGGCGGCTGACCCTGCGGGGGGCGAGGGGTGATCGACGGGCCCTTGACCGCGAAGTGGACGCCGTCGTGCTCGACGTAGTGCAGCTTCGCGCGGTCGACGTACCGGTGCGTGGCCTGGTCGCGGATCTCCGCGTCGTCCTCCCAGCTGTCCCAGAGCGCCGTGACGACCTGCACGGCCTCCTCGGTCTCGGCCACCGCCGTCGCCTCGGACTGTGCGGGCCTGCGCCCGAAGTGCGCAGCGTCCTGCTCGTCCTGCTCGTCCGCGGACCACCCGAGCTGCCAGCCGGCCCGTCCGCCGCTGACGTGGTCGATCGTCGCGATCGCCTTGGACACGTGGAACGGCTCGGTGTGCGTCGTCGCGACGGTCGGCACCAGGCCGATGCCGCGGGACCGCGGTGCCAGCCGTGCCGCGACGAGCGCGGCGTCGAGGCGCCCGCGCAGCGTCGTGGACCGGGTGGGCTGCAGCGAGAACGAGTCGTCGAACACGACGAGGTCGAGCGTGCCGCGCTGGGCGGTGTCGACGAGGTGCTGGAGCCGCTCGGCGTCGAACAGGCGCTGCGCCTGGGAGCCGTGCGTGCGCCAGGCAGCGGGGTGAGCGCCGGCGTCGCTCAGGTCGACGCCGAGGTGCAGCGGCCGGGGAGAAGACGTGGGGCGTGCCATGGGGGTGTCCGTTCATGAGTCGCGGAGGCGCGCCGCGCCGGTCGCACGGGGGTGCGACGGTCGGTGCGAGGGTGCGTGGGTGCAGGGAGCGCGACGACGCGGCGGTGCCGTCGGTCGTCAGCGGCTGGTCAGGCCTGGCGCAGGGTCAGCGACAACAGCTGAGCGCGCCGCAACGGGCGCCGGGACAGCGGGAGGACACGCGAGAGAGGCCGCCGAGAACCGCAGCGGGCTGTCCGTCCGTGCTCATCGTGCGTCCCTTCGTACCCGCCGGGCGGGCGCTGCGTCGTTGTCGGGCACGAGCGGGTGCTCGTGCAGGACCAGGTCGTCACCCGGGGCACCCCACACGCAGGAGGGTTGCCATCCAGCGAGCCGGGGCTTGTCGCTGGAATTCATGACCTAACAGGTCGGGAAAGTAGACATAGATTCGGGGCGAGTCAATACTCCGAGGCAAATGTCCAGATGGTGGGACGCCCGGTCCCGTCTGGTGGTGGAAGGATGAGCGCGTGCCTCTGACGATCACCATCGCCGACCCCACGTCGCCCGACGTGCTCGCCCTGCTCGGCGAGCACCTCACGGACATGTACGCCACCTCCCCCGCGGAGTCGGTGCACGCCCTCGACCCGACCGCGCTCGCCGCCCCCGGCATCACGTTCTGGACCGCCCGGGACAGCGCCGGCACCCTGCTCGGGTGCGCCGCGCTCAAGGACCTCGGTCCGACGGACGCCGAGCTCAAGTCGATGCGCACCACCGCCGCGGCACGCGGGCAGGGCGTGGCCGCCGCGGTGCTCGCCCAGGTGCTCGCGACCGCCGCGCACCGTGGCATCCGCACGGTGCACCTGGAGACCGGCACGGAGGACTACTTCGCACCCGCGCGGCGCCTGTACGAGCGCGCCGGCTTCGTCGAGTGCCCGCCCTTCGCCGACTACGTCCTCGACCCGCACTCCGTCTTCTACCGCCTGGCGCTCAGCGCGCCAGCCGTGCCCGCCACCGGTCCCAGGGCGGCGCAACCCGCCAGTTGAGGCGCAGCGTGCGCCACGCACGGTCGAACCGGCGCACCCGTTGCGCGTGCCCGCGCAGGGACCGCGCCGACACCCCGACCCGCAGCGCGGGGTCGAACCGGATCCGGCGCCCCGGCCCGAGCGCGAACGCGAGGTCGAGGTCGTCGTGCACCTCCGGATCCTCCCGGCTCACCCGGGAGCGGACCGCGAGCCAGGCCTCCCGGCGCATCGCCATCGACGACCCCCACAGGGCGGTGTGGCCGAGGGCGAGGTGCGCCAGGAGGTAGTACGTGCCCAGGTAGGCGCCCGAGACGCCTGCCCGCAGTGCCACCGGGAGGTCGAAGAACTGCCCGGAGCCCGTCACGGCGTCAAGGCGGGGGTCTGCGCGCATGCACACCGAGATGCGCTCCACCCAGCGCTCGTCCGGCCGCGAGTCGGCGTCGAGCCGCGCGATCACGTCACCGCGGGCGCTGTCGTACCCCGTGGCCGCCGCGGCGGGGATACCGACCCGCGGCTCCGGCACCACCCGCGCGCCCCCGGCCGCTGCGACCGCCGCGGTGTCGTCGGTCGAGCCGTTGTCGACGACCAGCACCTCGTACGGCGCGACCGTCTGCCGGCGCAGCCGCGCGAGGCACTCCGCCAGCGCGACCGCGTCGTCGCGGGCCGGGATGACCACGGACACGCGAACCTCCGGCACGTCGCTCACGAGCGCCGGGCCAGGACCAGCGCGGCGACAACGCTGCCCGTGAGTCCCGCGGCGAGGTCGCCCATCGTGTCCTCGTACCCCACCTGGATCCTCCGGTCGAGCCACGCGTTGCCGGCCCACTCCCCCAGCTCCCAGAGCACGGCCAGCACGGCGCCGAGACCCACGACGACGACCGCGGTCTCGCTGCGCGAGCGAGCCGGCCCGACCACCGACCACGCGCGCAGCGCGAGAAGGCTCATCACCGCGATGAGGCCGGTCGCGGCCGCGTGCACCACCACGTCGAGCCAGCCCACCGTCACGTACCAGTCGAGCTGCGCGGCCCAGGCGGCGGCGAGCAGGGTGCCGCTGTAGGCGACGTCGAGCACGGGCGGGGCACCGATCGCGCGGGGCACCATGCACCCACCGAGGACCAGCAGGAAGAGGGCCGTCGCGACCAGGCCCGAGTGCCACGTGCCGACGAGCACGCTGGCGAGCGCCAGTGCGCGGACGGCGTCACCGGGCACGACCTGCGCGCGACGGGGTGGCGTCGCCGGGTGCCCGACGGGCTCGAGCGGCTCTGCCATGGGTCTGGGCTCCGGGTCGTGTGCCGGCGGTGCGGCACTCCACAGGCACCGGCCGCTGCTCGACCACGCACATGGGCGCCCTCATGATGCGTCACGGAAACCGCGTCCGCACCGCGAGTCCCTTCCTGAGGAACTCTCAGCACCGGGGGCCGCCGCCAGGTGCGCGGTGCGCGGCCCGCCCGCATGGTGGACCAGCCGCGGCGTCCGCCGCGCACCCTGCCCGCGTCTCGGGCCGACCGAAGGACACCCCCATGGGCTCCCGCAACACTCTCGTCCGCTCCCTGCACGACGTCGGCGCCGCGGCGTGGTTCGGGGGGTCGCTCATGGGCGCGGTCGGCCTGAACGGCGCGTCGGCGTCGGTCGCGGACCCGACGGACCGGCTGGGTGTCGCGTCGGTGGGCTGGGCCAGGTGGGCCCCGGTGAACGCCGCCGCCATCGGGGCGCACGTCGTCGGGGGCCTGGGACTCATCGTCGCCAACCGCACCCGCCTGACGGCGCAGCGCGGCGCTGCCACGAACACCGCCGTCAAGGCGCTGCTCACGGCCGCTGCCGTCGGCACCACGGTCTACAGCGGGGTCCTGGGCGCGAAGATCGCCGCAGGGGCCGGCGCACCGGCCGAGAGCGGCGTCACGCCGGCGTCCTCGACGCCGGCGGCCGTCGCGTCCGCCCAGCGTCAGCAGCGGATCCTGCAGTGGGTCACCCCGGCCCTGGTCGGCACCCTCGTGGTGCTCGGTGCGCAGCAGGGCGAGCAGCAGCGCCCCACCAACCTGGTCGAGGGCATCCGCTCGCGCGTCACCGGGAAGTAGCCGGTCAGGGGGCGACGAAGCCGATCGCCTTGTGGCTGCCGTCGCAGAACGGCGCGATGGCCGACGCGCCGCACCGGCACAGCGCGACGGTCCGCCGGCGCCTCTCGATCTGGGCGCCGGCGCCGTCGCGCAGCTCCACGTCGCCGCGGACGAGGAGTGGTCCGTTCGGGCACGCCTCGATGACCGCCTGCTGCGGCGCGCGCTCGCTCATGCCGCACGCAGCGACGACGTGCCGGACGTCCACGCGCCCAGCAGGTGCTGGCCCACGAGCTCGTCCAGGTAGAGGCAGGCCGCGGCGCCGAAGAGGATGTCCCCGACGAGCTCGGGCTCCGCCTCGGCGAGCCCTCCGGCCAGGTCACGGCCGGCGATCTGCTCGTGGACGGCGTCCGCCTCGATGTGCTCGTCGAAGTACTCGGTCGTGCCCGTGTCGTGGCCGAGGCGCCGGAACCCGTCCCCGTAGAGGCGGTTGGGCAGGGACGACGTCATCTCGAACGCCGCGAGGTGGCCGGCGATCGCCCCGCGCCACCGGCGGTGCAGCCCGAACAGCGACATGAGGTTGAGCGACGCGATCGTGACGGCCGGCAGCCGGTCCACGTAGTACCCGTACTCGTCGACGAGGCCGGCGCCCCGCATCGTGCGCGCGAACAGGGCGCAGTGCATGCGGTCGGGACGCCCACCGCCGTACTCGTCGGACTGCACCTCGACGAGCGCCGCCTTGGGCACGCCGGACAGGCGCGGGATCGCCCAGGTGTGCGGGTCGGCCTCCATGAGGGTGTAGAGGGACCTGTGGATCAGGAACTCCTCGGCCTGCGTCCCGTCCGCGGTCCGGCTGACGTAGCGGGCGACGCTCGGTCCCGGACCGGGAGCGGTCATCGCGAAGAGCGCGGCCGCGACGGTCTCGCGCTCCGGAGCGGTCGGCGGGGGTGTCGGGACCCGCTCGCGCAGCGCCGCCTCGAACGCGTCCTCCAGCACGCGCCGGAGGCGCAGCACGTCCGGGTCCCACTCCCACGACTCGTCCACCCCCTCGAAGCCGCGGTAGTGCAGGGCGTACAGCGTCCACAGCGTGAGCTGGAGGTCGTCGTCCGACATCGGGTCCGACTCCGCCGCCGCCGCACGCCATCGCGCGAGCACCCTGTCGTCGAGGGCGTCGGTGCCCTGCGGCGGATGGATCAGCAGATCCGTCAGGGACGCTCCCAGGGGCCCCCGGGCGGTGGGCAGCTTCATGGTCGAGCTCTTTCCTCGCGCGTACCTCCGCCCGGTTCTGGAGCAGACCTGGACCCACCGTCGCACGCGGCGGGCGCTCCGCAACCGGAGCGCCCGACGTCACACCAGCGACGGGTCGAGGACGACCTTGATGCAGCCGTCCTCCTTCTTCTGGAACATCTCGTAGGCCGCGGGGGCGGTCTCCAGCGAGACGCGGTGGGTGCGCAGGTCGAGCACGCCCAGCGGGTCCGCTGAGTCCGAGACCAGGGGCAGCAGGTCGTCGACCCACCGCTTCACGTTCGCCTGTCCCATGCGCAGCGTGAGGCCCTTGTCGAACAGCTGCATCATCGGCAGCGGGTCGGCCGCTCCCCCGTAGACGCCGACGATCGACACCGTCCCGGCGCGCCGAACCACGTCGAACGCCGTCTGGAGGGCCGCGAGGCGGTCGACGCCGGCCTTCTCGATGACGGCTGCGGCCACCTTGTCCGGCAGGAAGCCCGCGATCCGCTGCGCGCCCGAGGCCACCGGTGACCCGTGCGCCTCCATGCCGACCGCGTCGATCGAGGAGTCGACGCCGCGACCGCCCGTGAGCTCACGGACCGCCTCGCCGACGTCGTCGACCGCACCGACGTCGATGACGTCGATCCCGTGCCGGCGCGCCATCGCGAGGCGCTCGGGCACCAGGTCCAGCCCGATCACCCGGGACGCACCTCGGTGAGCGGCGATGCGGGCGGCCATCTGCCCGATGGGGCCGAGGCCCACCACCGCGACGGTCCCGCCGGCGGGCACCGCGGCGTACTCGACGGCTTGCCACGCGGTCGGCAGCACGTCGGACAGGAACAGGTAGCGCTCGTCCGGTCCGCCGTCGTCGGGCACCACCACCGGACCGAACTGGGCCTGCGGCACCCGCAGGTACTCGGCCTGACCGCCGGGCACCTGCCCGTACAGCTTGCTGAACCCGAACAGCGACGCACCCGTGCCCTGCTCGCGCACCTGGGTGGTCTCGCACTGCGCGAACAGCCCCCGCGAGCACATCCAGCACGTCCCGCACGAGATGTTGAACGGGATGACGACGCGGTCACCCACGGCGAGCGAGCCAGTCGCGGAGCCGACCTCCTCGACGACACCCATCGCCTCGTGGCCCAGCACGTCCCCCGCGTCCAGGTACATCCCCAGCACCGCGTACAGGTGCAGGTCGGAGCCGCAGATCGCGGTCGACGTGACCCGGACGATCGCGTCCGTCGGCAGCTCGATCCGGGGGTCCGGCACCGTCTCCACGCTCACGTTCTCCCGGCCCTGCCATGTCAGTGCGCGCATCTCGATCCCTCTTCCGTCCACGGTGAGGGCGCTGCTGTCCCCGGCTCAGGGTGCGCCGGACCGGCCCGGTCCGCGACCGGAGGTCGCACGCTCGAGGGGGTGCAGGGTGACGTCGGCCAGCCGCCCCGCCGCGATCGTCGCGGTCATGAACGTCGCGAACGGTTGCCGCCGCCGGTCCGTGGGCGACCCGGGGTTGAGCAGCCGCAGGCCGTGCGGGGTGACCGTGTCCCACGGGATGTGGCTGTGCCCGAACACCAGCACGTCCAGGCCGGGATGCTCGGCGTCGCACCGCTGCTCGCGTCCGGCGGCGGACCCGGTCTCGTGGACCACGCCGACCCGCACCCCGGCCAGCTCGACCCGCGCGACGAGCGGCAGCCGCTCCCGCAGGCCGGGGCCGTCGTTGTTGCCGTAGCACGCGACCAGCCGGCGGGACCGCGCCTCGAGCTCGTCGTGGAACGCGTCGGACACCCAGTCGCCGGCGTGCACGACCACGTCCGCGGCGTCGACCGCGGCCCACACCGAAGCCGGCAGCTCACGGGCGCGGCGAGGGACGTGCGTGTCCGCGAGCAGGACGAGCCGCACGAGCGCTCAGCGTCCGCGCACGTCGGCCGCGCCCACTGCCACACGTTCCCGGGCCACGTCGGCGAGCCGGGTGAGCACGGCGATCTGCTCGACGGCCTGCCGGTCCAGGTCCTCAAACCGACCCGCGTCCAGCCCCAGCGCGTCGCTCCAGGAGCCGAGGCTCGCCCAGATGCCGCGCTTGGCGCTCACCCCGCCGCTCAGCACCTCGAGCTCCAGGAGGGCGGACAGCGGCGACGCGGCCGCGAATCGACCGTTCGGCTTGAGGCGTCCGACCCGCTCGGCCGTGGCGGAGGCCAGCGACTTCCACCGGCTCAGCGACAGGTCCAGCCCGTCGGCCACGTCCAGGAGAAGGGTGCGCTCGTCGGCGAGCTCGTCCGCGAACCGGCCCAGCGGCGGCCCGAGGGGCGTCTCCCGGTAGGCGCGGGCCATGCGCTGCGCGCGGGAGAGGGCGCCGGCGGCACCGGCGACGTGGTCGGACAGGTAGATCCGCAGCAGCTGCCGGTCGACGGTCGGCGGGGTCATGGGTCCTCCTCGACGGTGGCTCCCGACCGTACCCGCGCGCCCTCGCCCCGCAACTGCGCCGCCGCGCGGTCGCGCCCCCACGGGCGTACCGTCGGCCGCCCGGCGTGATCCCGGCGTGATGCAGCCGCGCCGATCTACGTCCCGTGCGATCGAGGTCCGATGGAGCTCCTGCCGCAGACCGCGGACGTCCTGCGTCGGCTGAGCGAGACCTCCGACCTGGACCTGGTCGCGATCGTCACCGAGGCCGGTGACCGGGTCGCCGCCGAGGTCCCGTCCTGCCTCGGGTTCAGCTACTGCCTCGTCGACGAGGACCTCACGCTCACGGTCGTCGCCACCTCGGCGGACTCGACGGCGATGGACGCGGCGCAGTACCTGGACGACGGCCCGTGCCTGCAGGCGGGTCGCGGCGCGGAGGTCGTCGGGGTCGAGGACGTGCTCGACGAGAGCCGGTGGCAGCTGTACGCGGCCACCGCCGCGGACCGCGGGGTGCGCAGCTCGCTCTCGCTGCCGGTGCTGGACGGCGAGCGGCTCGTCGGCACCGTGAACTTCTACGCCGCGCAGGCCCGGGCGTTCGTCGGGCACGAGGAACGGCTCGCCTCGATCGTCGGCGCCAGCGCCCGGGTGGCCGTCACCAACGCCGACCTGTCGTTCCGGTCCCTGGGCGACGCGGTCGACGCTCCGACACACCTCGACGACCTCGTCGTCGTCGACCGGGCGAGCGGGGTGCTCGCGCGGACCCGGGGCATCTCCGTCGACGACGCCCGCGCGCTCCTGCACGGCGCCGCCCTGCGCGCCGGCATGCAGCTCTCCGACCTCGCACGATCGCTGATCCGGTGCTGAGCCGACCCGAACGGGAGGATCCCATGGACGAGAACACCAGAGGCACCGCCATCGCCGAGCTGCAGACCCTGCTGCTCGACACCCCGGGTGTCGACGAGTTCGTCGAGGGCGTGGCCCGCGCAGCCGCCCGCCACGTCGGTGCGGCCACCTCCGCCACCATCACATTGCGCCGCGAAGGCCGGCCCACGCTCGTCGCAGCGAGCGACGCGGCGGCCGCGCTCTGCGACGAGGTGGAGTACGCGGCCGACGACGGCCCGTGCCTGACGTCCATCGACGTCGGTCGGATCGTCCACGTCCCCGACATCGCCGAGGAGACCCGCTGGCCGTCGTGGCGGGCCGCGGCGCAGGCCAACGGCTTCGCCTCGGCGGCAGCCCTGCCCCGCGTGGTGCGCCCCGGCGTGCACATCGCCCTGAACCTGTACGCCGCCGACGCGCACGCCTGGGACGACGCGGCGATCGCGGTCGCCGACATGTACGCCGACGAGATCGCCAGGACGGTCGCGCTGTGCCTGCGCAGCACGGACCAGGTCGAGCTCAACGCCGACCTGCGTGCGGCGCTCGTCTCCCGCGCCGTCATCGACCAGGCCATCGGCGTCGTCATGGCGGAGAACCGGTGCACCGCCGAGGACGCGCTCGCGATCCTGCGCAGCGCCTCCCGGCACCGCAAGGTCAAGCTGCGCGAGGTGGCGTCCGTCATCGTCGAGTCCGTCACGGGGAGCCCCCCGCGCGAGCGGGACACGTTCCGCGAACGGGTCTGAGCCCCACGGCCGGTTCGGGTGGCGGGTGCCCCGGGGCGGGCTTACGGTCCAGGGGCTGGGCCGACATCGTCGCCCGGCAGACCGTCGCCCGGGACAGGACACGTCGCCGGACATGGGACAGGTGGACCGGGCTGCTGCCCGAGCACCGTGACAGCACCACCAGGGAGCGCTCACGCGCCCCGATCACCCATGCGGACGGTCGCGCGGCAGAAGGCTGCGACGACGTCGATCCCACCCGGCCGGCGCCTCGTGCTGCCACTCGGGCGGGACGTCTCCGCTCCCCTCCACCCGAGACGAGCCCCACCATGACCGACTACACCAGCAGCTATCCCCGCTCCGACGGCGATCAGCCCGGCACGGCCGACGCCGCGAAGGAGCAGGCGACCCACCTCAAGGACAAGGCCGCCGACGCCGGCGGGCACCTGCTCGGCGAGGCCAAGGGCGAGGCCGCCGCCGTGACGCAGGAGGCCCGGCGGCAGCTGGGCGACCTCTGGACCCAGGCGCGCACCGAGGTCTCCGGACAGGTGGGCACGCAGCAGAGCCGGCTGGCCGGCGGGCTCACGACCGTCGGCGACCAGCTCGCGCAGATGGCCGCAGCACCCGGCGAGCAGAACGTGGCCACGGACATCGCCCGCGAGCTCGGCACCCGGGTCACGTCGCTCGGCCAGTGGCTCGAGAGCCACGGCCCCGACGAGGCCCTCGACGAGGTCCGCAGCTTCGCGCGTCGGCGCCCCGGGACGTTCCTCGTCCTCGCCGCCGGTGCGGGCGTGGTCCTGGGTCGGCTCACGCGCGGCCTCAAGGACGCCCCGAGCACCCCGTCGTCCGCCCCGCAGCCCGCGCCGGTGCCCGTGCCGGAGCGCACGGTGACGATGCCCCCGCCCGCCTTCGCCGACCCGGTCGACGAGCCCGTCTACGCCGACTCGCTCGCCACAGCCGAGTCCCCCGTGATCCGCACGCCCGCGTGGGACCCGCGATGACCGAGCCGCTGGACGCTCCCCCGCGACAGTCCGTCGGTGACCTGCTCGGGGACGTCACCCGTGACCTCTCCACGCTCCTGCGCCAGGAGGTCGAGCTCGCCAAGGCCGAGGTCCGCCAGTCGGCCACGCAGGCGGCGAAGAGCGGGTCCATGTTCGCGGGCGCCGCGGTCGCCGGGCACTTCGTGCTCCTGTTCCTGTCCGTCGCGCTCTGGTGGGCGCTGGGCGACGCCCTGGACTCGTGGGCCTGGTCGGCCGTGATCGTCGCCGTGATCTGGGCGGTCGTCGCCGCAGTCCTCGCGGTCCGCGGTCGCGCCGAGGCCAAGCGCGTGGCCGGGCTTCCTCAGACCACCGACACCGTCAAGAAGATCCCGAACGCCCTGCACGGCCACGAGGAGAAGAACTGATGAGCACCGACCCGGACCAGATCCGCGAAGACATCGAGCGCACCCGGGCCGAGCTGAGCTCGGACGTGGACGCGCTGACCGACAAGGTGAGCCCCGGTCAAGTGGCGCACAGGCAGGCCGACAAGGTCCGCTCCGCCGTCTCGGACGTCAAGGACACGGTGATGGGTGGGGTGTCCGACGGCGCCGACGTCGCCGGCTCCGCGGCCTCGTCGCTGGGCGGTTCGGCGGCTGGGCTGCCGCACGCCGCGAAGGACAAGGCTCGCGGGAACCCGCTGGCCGCCGGGCTGATCGCCTTCGGCGCCGGCTGGCTGCTGTCCTCGCTGCTGCCCAGCACCCGTCCGGAGCAGCGGTTGGCCCAGACCGCCAAGGAGCAGGCCGCTCCCCTGGTCCAGGAGGCCAAGGACGCCGCCCAGGACGTCGCCACGACCCTGCGCCAGCCCGCTCAGGAGGCGGCCGCCGCGGTGAAGGACCGGGCGACCGAGGCCGGCTCGACACTCCGTGACGAGGGCCGCTCGGCCGCCGACGACCTGCGCGCGGGGGCCACGGACGCCGCCGACACGGTCAAGGGAGCGCACACCGCCGGGTAGCACGACGTGCGGCGGGGCACCGCGTGCGCCGCGATGCCCGACCGACCGACCGATCGACCCAGGAGCCGAGGCGATGAGCCCGCACGACACGAGCAGCACCCGCAGCACGGCGAAGGCCGCAGCGCCGTCGCCGGAGGACCCGCGCAAGCCCGACTCCCCCGACGACATGACCAAGCGGTCCTGGCTGTACGTGCTGCGCAAGACGCTCCGGGAGTTCGGCAAGGACCAGTGCACCGACCTCGCCGCGGCGCTCACGTACTACGCCGTCCTCGCGATCGCGCCTGCCCTGCTGGCCGTCATCTCGATCCTGGGCCTCGTCGGCGACCCGGAGAAGATGGTCGCGGACGTCCTGACGATCGCCTCCGACGTCGGTGTGTCGTCCGTCGACGAGACGCTGGAGCCGATCCTCACCCAGCTCACCGAGGCGCCCGCCGCCGGGTTCGCCCTGGTCGTCGGCCTCGTCCTGGCCCTGTGGTCCGCCTCCGGGTACGTCGCCGCGTTCAGCCGGGGCATGAACCGGGTGTACGAGATCGACGAGGGCCGGCCGGTCTGGAAGCTGCGACCGGTGCTGCTCGTCGTCACGGTGGTCCTCGTGCTGATCGCCGTCGTGATCGTCACGGCCGTCGTGCTCTCCGGCGGGGTCGCCCGCGCGGTCGGCGACGCCGTCGGCCTCAGCGACGTCACGGTGAGCGTCTGGAACATCGTGAAGTGGCCCGTGATCGTCGCCCTGGTGGTCGTGGCGATCGCCGTCCTCTACTACGCGACGCCGAACGTGCAGCAACCGAAGTTCCGGTGGATCAGCCTCGGCGCCGTCGTCGCGCTCGTCGTCTGGGTGCTCGCGTCGCTCGGCTTCGGCTTCTACGTCACCACCTTCGGCAGCTATGACGACACCTACGGCTCGTTGGCCGGCGTGATCGTGTTCCTGCTCTGGCTGTGGATCACCAACCTCGCGCTGCTGTTCGGCGCGGAGCTCGACGCCGAGGTCGAGCGCGGCCGGCAGCTGCAGGGCGGTATCGAGGCCGAGAAGACCATCCAGCTCCCGCCGCGGGACACGCGTGCGAGCGAGAAGAAGCAGGCCAAGCAGGAGGAGGACGTACGGCTCGGCCGTGCCCTGCGGCAGACCCGCGGGGCCGAGACCAAGGACGACGACGCCTGAGGGGATCACCGATGTACCTGCACGTACAACGACTCATCAACGACATCGAGGCCGACGAGCCGGACCCGGCAGCCGCGAACGCCCTGCAAGAAGGGCTCGGGGGCCAGTTCGGCGAGATGCGCACGATGATGCAGTACCTGTTCCAGAGCATCAACTTCCGCGGTCCGAAGGGGAAGCCGTACCGGGACCTGCTCCAGGGCATCGGCACGGAGGAGATCAGTCACGTCGAGCTGATCGGCACCACCATCGCCCGCCTCCTCGACGGCTCGCCGCGGTACAACGGCACCGCGAAGGACCCGCTGGACAAGCCTGGCGCCGGGGGTGCCACCCCGCTGGAGTCTGCGCTCGACGCGGGCAACATCCACCACTACCTGGTCGCCGCCCAGGGTGCCCTGCCGGTCGACGCCGCGGGCAACCCCTGGTCCGGGTCCTACGTCTACAACTCGGGCAACCTCGTGCTCGACCTGCTCTACAACCTGATGCTCGAGTCCACGGGCCGGCTGCAGAAGTGCCGGATCTACGAGATGACCGCGAACAAGACGGCCCGCTCGACGATCGCCTACCTGATCGTGCGCGACCAGGCCCACGAGAACGCCTACGCGAGGGCGCTGGAGACGCTCGGGGTGAACTGGGCGTCGGTGCTGCCCATCCCGAAGACCAACGCGGAGAAGTTCCCCGAGGTCAAGAAGCTGCTGGACCTCGGGCTGCAGAGCAAGCAGTACACGTTCGACCTGACCGCGTCCTCCGAGGCGGGCCGGATCTTCCAGGGCATGTCGCCGTCGAAGGACGGGACCGAGCTCGACGCCACCGAGCAGGCGCCCGCGGGCGTGCCGTCGACGATCGCCGACGAGCGGTTCGAGGAGTTCTCCCCCGGCCTCGACACCGACCTGCTCGCGCTCATCCAGGCCACGGCCGACCTGGAGATGGCCGAGCCGGCGCCGCAGCTGTACGGCGCGGTCCCGCCGGAGGGCACCTCGAAGCCTTCGAGCACCGCGAAGAAGTAGCACCGTCGCACTCGCGCCCGGGCCTCTGCGGTCCGGGCGCGGGCGCGGTGAGGTTAAGTCTCGTATTCCGACCAGCCGTGTCCACATTGAGAGACGGTGCTGTCGCCGACGGCTGCAGGCGGCCATCCTCGTCTCATGCAGACCCGCCGCGCCGCCTCGACGTGCTGTCACGCCGTCCTGGCTTCCGCGCGCCCCTGCTGTCCGCGGAACGTCTGAACGCGGCACCGTCCCCCGGCCGCGCGTCCGACGCCCGGCCCTCGTCGATCCCCACGACGACTCGGTTGCGACGCGCGTGCCTCCACCCCCGTCCCCCGCGGAGGACCCACCCCCATGGCGCCCAGCCGGCCCCACCCTGCTCAGCACGCGCGCACCGAGCCCGCGCGGCGATGTCGTCGGTGACGACCGCCCGCCCACTCCGCTCGCGACCCCCAAGGACCTGACATGACCGCCCGTCCCGCACGCCGCCTCGCCGCACTCCTGACCGCCGCCGGTCTCCTCGCCTCGCTCGCCGCGTGCTCCACCTCCGCCGCCGACGAGCCGGCCGCCACCGAGGACTCGTCCGCCGCACCGACGGCGGGCGCCGAGGCCCCCGAGCTCCGACTCGGCTACTTCGCCAACCTCACGCACGCCGTCGCCCTCGTCGGTGTCGACGACGGCACCTACCAGGAGGCGCTGGGCGACACGACGCTCACCACCTCGATCTTCAACGCGGGCCCGGCCGCGGTCGAGGCGCTGTTCGGTGGCGCGATCGACGCGACGTTCATCGGCCCGAACCCGGCGATCAACGCGTTCGCGCAGTCGGACGGCGAGGCGGTCCGCATTGTCTCGGGTGCCACCTCCGGCGGGGCGCAGCTGGTCGTCCGCGAGGGCATCGACTCCCCCGAGGACCTCGTCGGCACCACGCTGGCGACCCCGCAGCTGGGCAACACCCAGGACGTCGCGCTGCGCGCCTGGCTCGCCGACGAGGGGCTCGAGACGTCGCTGACCGGCGGCGCGAGCGACGTGACCATCACGCCGCAGGAGAACTCGCAGACGCTCGACCTGTTCAAGGCCGGCCAGCTGGACGGCGCCTGGCTGCCGGAGCCGTGGGCGTCGCGGCTCGTCGTCGACGCCGGCGCGCACGTGCTGCTCGACGAGAAGGAGCTGTGGCCCGACGGTGACTTCGTCACCACGCACCTGATCGTCGCGACGGAGTACCTGTCCAAGTACCCCGGCACGGTCAAGAAGCTGCTCGAGGCCGAGTACGCGACGTCCGAGTGGATCGCGGCGAACCCTGACGAGGCCAAGACCCTGTCGAACACGGTGATCGAGAAGCTCAGCGGCAAGCCGCTCTCCGCCGAGGTGCTGGACCGCGCGTGGGGCAACCTGCGGATCACGCTCGACCCGATCGCGTCGAGCCTGCAGACGTCGGCCGACCACGCCGTGGCCGCCGGCACCTCCAAGGAGACCGACCTGCACGGCATCTACGACCTCACCCTGCTCAACGAGGTGCTCGCCGAGAACGACCAGGAGCCGGTCTCCGACGGCGGCCTCGGGGCGTCGGGCAAGTGACCACCACCGTGACGGCGGTCGGCGGCCAGGGCTCCACGGCCCCGGCCGCCGTCGCGGCGTGTCTGACCGGGGTGACGCACCACTTCGGCGAGGCGTCGCGGCCCCCGGTGCTCGACCGCATCGACCTGACCGTGGCACCGGGCGAGTTCGTCTGCCTGCTCGGTGCCTCGGGCTGCGGCAAGTCGACCCTGCTGTCGCTGGTCGCGGGGCTGGACAAGCCCGTCTCGGGCACCGTCGAGGTGCCCGGCGGGCGTCCGGCACTGATGTTCCAGGAGCCCGCGCTCTACCCGTGGCTCACCGCCGCAGGCAACGTGGAGCTCGCGCTCCGGCTGCGGGGCGTCGCCCGGGCGGAACGGCGCGAGGAGGCCCAGCGCCTGCTCACGCTCGTCCGGCTGGAGGGTGCGGGCCCCAAGCGGGTGCACGAGCTCTCGGGCGGCATGCGCCAACGCGTCGCCCTGGCCCGGGCGCTGGCCCAGGAGGGGGACCTCCTGCTCATGGACGAGCCGTTCGCGGCGCTCGACGCCATCACGCGGGACGTGCTCCACGAGGAGCTCACCCGCATCTGGACCGAGACCGGACGTGCCGTCATCTTCGTCACGCACAACGTGCGCGAGGCCGTGCGGCTCGGGCAGCGGGTCGTCCTGCTCTCGTCACGGCCCGGCCGCGTCGCCCGCGAGTGGTCGGTGGACATCCCCCAGCCGCGCCGCATCGAAGACCCCGACGTGTCCCGGCTCAGCGCCGAGATCACCGAGGACCTGCGACAGGAGATCGCCCGCCATGGCCACTGACACCTCGGCGCAACCCACGCGACGCACCACGGACGACGATCTCGCGGCCGGGCTCGACGCGCTCGAGACCCCGGTCGCTGCTCCCCGCAGCTCCGCCTGGCGAGGCGCGTGGCGGGCGATCTGGCCCGTGCTCGCCGCGCTCGGCGCGCTGCTCGTCGTCTGGCAGGTCGCCTACCTGCTGGAGCTCAAGCCGCCGTACGCGCTGCCCAGCCCGGCGGACACCTGGCAGACCCTGCTGGGCACTATCCAGGACGGCTCCGCGTGGCGCGCGGTCTCGCTGAGCGTCCAGCGCGCGGCCGTCGGCTTCGCGATGTCCGTCGTGGTCGGCGTGGCGATCGGCGTCGCGCTCGCCGCGTCCCCGCTCCTGCGCCGTGCGTTCGGCCCGATCATCACCGGGCTCCAGTCGCTCCCGTCCGTGGCCTGGGTGCCCGCCGCGATCATCTGGTTCCAGCTCACCGACGCGACGATGTACGCGGTGATCCTGCTCGGCGCGGTGCCGTCGATCGTCAACGGGCTGCTCGCCGGGACCGACCAGGTGCCGCCGCTGTACCTGCGCGTCGGCCAGGTGCTCGGCGCCACGGGCTGGACGCGGATCCGCTTCGTGCTGCTACCCGCCGCGCTGCCCGGGTTCCTCGGCGGGCTCAAGCAGGGCTGGGCGTTCGCGTGGCGCTCCCTCATGGCTGCCGAGCTCATCGTGCAGACCGGCCTCGGCACCGGTCTCGGGCAGATCCTCGACCTCGGCCGGGTCACCAGCGACATGTCGCTCGTCATCGCGTCGATCGGGCTCATCTTCCTGGTGGGCATCGTCATCGAGCTCGTGGTCTTCGCACCGCTGGAACGCCACGTCCTGCACTCGCGCGGACTCACCGGGCAGGCCTCGACCCGCTAGCCGTCCGCCCGGCTGGGGAAGCACACGTCGCACCAGTGGTACCCGGCCGGGCGCGCACCGACGGGCCAGCGGTTCCGTGCCGCGATCTTCTCGACCCACACGCACGGGTGGTCCAGGGAGTGGGTCTCCCGCGTCCGGCGGTTGGCGAGCAGCCGCTCGCTGTCGGACGAGACGGTCACCCCGCACTGCGGCCTGCCGCCCAGACGGTGGAAGCCACCGAGGAACCCGCCCGCGAAGAACTCCTGCTCCGGGGTCAGCTCCAGGTCGGGCGGGACCAGGGACGACGGGACGTCGACCGCGAGGTTGGTCGCCAGCTCGGGCGGCAGGTAGCGGGCGAAGAACATCGTCACCAGGTCCGCGGTCGCGCCGGCGATCTCCGTGCACGATCCCGACCCGGGCCGGCACGGGACATCGATCTGTGCGCTCAGGTAGTCCCAGTGCTCGCCCTCGTCGAACACCACCCGGTGGCGCGGCCGGTGCATCCCCTGCCACTGCGCCTCGGTCAGCTGGCTGAACAGGTCGAAGCCGAGTCCCCACAGCAACAACGTCGGCATGTCGAGCAGCGGCAGCGGGAACGGTGACCCGCCGAACCAGTCCTGCCAGCCGCCGCTCAGCCCGGCGAAGGCCGTGATCGGGCGACCGACCGCGAAGCGTGCCCCGAGCATCGCGCCGAAGCTGTGCCCGACGACGCCCGTCGCCGGCGGCGGGAGGAGCACGTCCGCGTGCTCCCACCCCGTCCGCGCCCAGGTGAGCACCGCGTCCAGGGTCTCCTCGTCCGGGTGCTCGGGGACGGACGGGTTGCTCCCCCCGTCGTTCCCCGCGAGCCGTGGCACGACCACGACGTAGCCGCTGCGGGCCAGGAACGCGGGGATCAGGAACCAGCGCAGGTAGTGGTCGGTGTCCTGCGCGCAGTGACCGTGCGCGAACAGGACCAGCGGGTACCGCCCGCACCCCTCGAGGATCGGCGCGGACTCCACCGCGCCGTCCAGGCTCGGGAAGAAGATCCGCAGGTCCACCGGTGCCCCGTCGGCGGGTCCGAGCGAGCGGACGCCCCAGAAGACGGGCGCGAGCGCCTGCGGCTGCCACCCGATCGGGCAGCTCGCGGGGGGTGGGACCGGACTGTCGACCACCCGACCAGTGTGGCCCGCCCGCTAGCATTCGGCGATGCGCAGCTCACTGATGCAGAACGCGGAACTGTCCACCGAGCCCGGCAGCTTCGTGCTGCAGAACGGGCGGATGCTCAAGGTCGACCTCGCCGGCACCGGCGGCTTCTTCTATGCCAAGCAGGGGTCGATGGTGGCCTACCAGGGCGACGTCGACTTCAGCTACCAGGGCAGCGGCGGCGTCGCCAAGATGTTCAAGAAGGCCTTCACCGGCGAGGGCATGTCCCTGATGAAGGTCTCCGGCAGCGGCGACGTCTTCCTCGCCCAGGACGCCGACGAGATCTTCATCCTCCACCTGGAGAACGAGAGCGTCACCGTCAGCGGCTCCAACATCCTCGCCTTCGAGAGCGCGCTGACCTGGGACATCAACCGCGTCGAGGGCGCGTCCATGCTCAGCGGCGGCCTGTTCAACACCACGTTCACCGGCACCGGCGCCCTGGCCGTGACCGCGTACGGGACGCCGGTGGTGCTGCAGGTCGACGTGCCGACCTACGTCGACATGCAGGCGGCCGTGCTCTGGTCGACGTCGCTGACGTCGACGGTGCGGAAGACCGCGAAGCTCGGCGCGGTCGTCGGGCGCGGCTCCGGGGAGGCCTACCAGCTGGGGCTCACCGGTCAGGGCTTCGTCGTCGTCCAGGCCTCCGAGGGGCACCCCGTCGTGAACCAGGGGTAGCCGTCGCGACGCCCGACGCCGGCTCAGAAGACCGGCTTGCCGCCGGTCACCCCGAGGACCGTCCCGGACACGTAGGACGCCGTCGAGTCGGCCGCGAGGAACACGAACGCGGGCGCGACCTCGGCGGGCTGGCCCGCGCGTCCCAGGGGCGTGTCCTTGCCGAACGTCTCGACCTTCTCCGTGAACTGGGTGGCCGGCTGCAACGGCGTCCAGATGGGGCCCGGTGCCACCGCGTTCACGCGGATCCCACGCGATCCCAGCTCCGCGGCCAGGTTGACCGTCACGTTGTTGATCGCCGCCTTGGTCGACGCGTAGTCGAGGAGCGTCTCGGACGGCTGGTAGGCCTGGATCGAGGAGTTGTTGAGGATCACGCCGCCCTCCCCCATGTGCTCCAGGGCGGTCTGCGTGACCCAGAACAGCGCGTACAGGTTCGTCTTGAAGGTCCGGTCAAGGTCCTGCGAGGTGATGTCCGCGATCGACTCGCGGCGTGCCATCTGGAACCCCGCGTTGTTCACCAGCACGTCGAGACCACCCAGCTCGGCCACGGCCTGCCTGACAGCCGCGCGCGCGGACTGCTCGTCGGTCAGGTCGGTGGGGATCTGCACGCACCGCTGCCCGGCCTGCTCGACCCATCGCGCGGTCTCGTCGGCGTCGGCCTGCTCCTCGGGCAGGTACACGATCGCGACGTCGGCGCCCTCCCGCGCGTACGCGATGGCGACCGCGCGTCCGATGCCCGAGTCACCGCCGGTGATCAGGGCGCGTCGGCCGGTCAGGGACCCGTGCCCCTCGTAGCTGGACTCCCCGTGGTCCGGCGTCGGGCTCATCGGCTCGGTGAGCCCGGGCGGCTGCTGCTGCTGGGCGGGAAACGACATGTCTGCTCCTGCGGTGCGTCCGTCGCGACGCCGGCTTCTTCGGCTGCCTCATGGTCGGTCCGGGGCGCCGTGCTCGCATCCTGACGTGCCGGGAGCGGCCCACCAGGAGGTGGGCCGCTCCTGTCACCAGGGGCGTCGGTCAGCGACGACGACCCGAGCCCGCGACGATCGCCACACCGATCGCGGCGAGGACCACCTGGAAGAGCAGCTCGATCCAGTCGATGCCGTCCGTCGTCTGGACGCCGACCAGGCCGGCGAGCCAGGTGCCCAGGAGGGCGGCGACGATGCCGACGATGATCGTGACGAGGATCGAGATGTTCTGCTTGCCGCGGACGACCAGGCGTCCGAGGACGCCGATGATGGCGCCGATGATGATCGCGGAGATGATGCCTGCGGGGGTCATGGTGGGGCTCCTGAGGGGTGAAGAGATGCGCCGGGTACGGCGACGAGTGAATCTAGGGGTGAATCGTCCGGTCCGCGCGCTGAGCGAGAGGTTTCATCCGACGGTGAGCATCCGCATCGGCACCTCGGGGTGGTCGTACGACCACTGGGAGCACGTCCTCTACCCGCCCGGGCTCCCGCCGTGGGAGCGGCTCGGGAGGTATGTCCAGGAGTTCGACACGGTCGAGCTCAACGCGAGCTTCTACCGCTGGCCGCGGGACACGACGTTCGCCGGCTGGCGCCGACGGCTCCCCGACGGCTTCGGCATGTCCGTGAAGGCGTCGCGCGGCCTGACCCACGCCAAGCGCCTGTACGCGCCCGAGGCGTGGTCGGACCGGATGGCGCGCTCGTGGCACGAGCTCGGCGACCGGCGCGAGGTGCTGCTCGTCCAGCTGCGGCCGGACCAGGAGCGCGACGACGCCCGGCTGGACTGGTTCCTCGGGTCCGTGCCCGAGTGGGTCCGCGTCGCCGTCGAGCTGCGGCACCCGTCGTGGCAGCACGACGACGTGTTCACGCTCCTGGAGCGGCACGGCGCCGCGAACGTCGTGATGAGCGGCGCCCGCCTGCCGTGCGTGCTGCGGGCGACCGCGCGGACCGTCTACGTGCGGCTGCACGGACCGGACCACGACCACCTCTACGGCGGCTCCTACTCCGACGACGACCTGCGCTGGTGGGCCGACCGGATGCGTGAGTGGTCCGGGGGTGGCCACGACGTCCTCGCCTACTTCAACAACGACGGCGGCGGGAACGCGGTGCACAACGCGCGCACGCTGCGCGGCCTCCTGGCGGTGTGACCTGCGGGTCCTCGGCTCGACGCGCGCGGACGCCGCGCCGGACCTACGCTCGCCTCCCGCACGAAGGCTGAACGACGAGGAGGTCGAGATGCACACCGACGACAGGATCGTCCACGACACGGGAGACGACGCCCCGGTGGTCCGCGACGTCGAGGCTGCGGCCGAGGCCGAGCTGACCGACGCCGAGAAGATCAAGGCCGACGGGCTCGACGAGCACGACGTCGACCCCCGCTAGGACCCGCACGGCAAGGCGCCGCAGCCCTCGGGCTCGGCGCCTCGCACCTGCCCACCGCGCGCGCGGTGGGCGAACCGGACGCACGTTGGACCCCGCACGAGGACGGCTGGACCGGTGCTGCTCCGCCCGGCGTCCTGACACCTGTCCCGCGGCACGGTGGTGCGGTCCCGATGACGCAGAATCGTCCGCGTGACTGCACCCCCACCCCGCCGGCCTCGTCCTCCGTCGCGTGCCGCGCTCGTGCTCGGCCTGGTTCTCGCTCCCCTGCTCCTGGCCGCGGTCGTCGGGATGATCGTGACGTGGCCGCACGACGACGGCGGGACCGGTCAGCGGGCCGGGCTCGTCGACGTCGGGGTCGAGCACGTCACCGCGAAGGTCACCGGGACACGGACCGAGCAGTGCGAGTCGACCGTCGAGGACCGCCTGCCGGACGGCTCCCAGCCGGACCAGGTGCCGTGCCTCAAGGTCCTCGCGACGGTCACGTCCGGGTCGCAGTCCGGGACCGACATCGAGGTGTGGGCGACGGCGACACTCACCGCCTCCGACGTCCCGGAGGGCACCCGGATCGTCGTCGAGCACTACCCGGCGGCTGACGGGTCACCGGAGACGTGGGCGTGGTCGGACTTCGCCCGCGGCGTCCCTCTCGCGACGCTCGCGCTGGCGTTCGTGCTGGTCACCGCCCTGGTCGCCGGGTGGCGTGGCGTGCGCGCGATCGTCGGCCTGGCCCTCGCGTTCGTGGTGCTCTGGCAGTACGTGCTGCCGGGGCTCATCGCTGGGGAGAACGCCGTCGTCCTCGCCCTGTGCGGGTCCGCCGTGATCATGGCCGTCGTGCTGTACCTGGCCCACGGGTTCTCCTTGCGCACGAGCACCGCGCTGCTCGGCACCCTCACCGGCCTCCTGCTCGTGGCCGCGCTGGGGACGCTCGGCGCGGACGCGGCCCACCTCACCGGCGCGACGACCGAGGAGGACTACCGGCTGGCGGCCCTCCTCGGTGACGACGGGGCGGCTGCCCTGCGCGGCGTGTTCCTGTGCGGCGTCGTGCTCGCCGGGCTGGGCGTGCTCAACGACGTGACGATCACGCAGGCGTCGGCGGTGTGGGAGCTGCGCGCGGTCGACCCCCGCGCGACGTGGCGCGGCCTGTTCACGGGCGGCATGCGGATCGGCCGGGACCACATCGCCTCGACGATCTACACCATCGCGTTCGCCTATGCCGGCGCCTCGCTCCCGGTGCTGCTGCTCCTGCAGATCTACGAGCTGCCGCTGGGCCAGACCCTGACCAGCGGACAGTTCGCCCAGGAGATCGTCCGCACCCTGGCGGGTGCCATCGGGCTCATCCTCGCGATCCCGTTCACCACGGCGATCGCGGCCGTCGTCGCGCACGCGCAGGCACCTGCGGAGCTGCGCCGGTCCTCAGCGCACAGCCACGTCCACTAGCTCGGGGTCCTGCTCCGCCGCCGGTGCCGGACGGCCGGACCGCACCACCCACGCGGCGATCGCCGTCGTGATCGGGATGGCGAGCACCAGGCCGATGGACCCGACCAGCGTCCGGGCCACCTCCTCGGCCAGCTCCCCGCTGGTGAGGGCGTCGAGCATGCCGCGGTCGGAGATGCTGACGAGCAGGACCAGCGGCAGGGTGGCGCCGACGTAGGCGAACACGATGGTGTAGACGGTCGACGCGATGTGGTCGCGGCCGATCCGCATGCCCCGGCCGAACAGCTCCCGCCAGCCGGCCTGCGGCGAGCTGCCGTGCAGCTCCCACACCGCGGACGCCTGCGTGATGGTCACGTCGTTGAGCACGCCGAGCCCGGCGATCACCATGCCGCACAGGAGGATCGCGCTCATCCGTGCCTGCGGCGCGTAGGACAGCAGGTCGAGGGCGTACTCCCCCGACAGTCCCGTCAAGTGCGCCGCGCCGCTCGCCCACGTCGCCAGGACACCCGTCGCGAGCAGCCCGAGCAGGGTGCCGACGAGCGCGGTCGACGTCCGGAGCGTGAAGCCGTGCGCGAGGTAGAGGACGACGAACATGATGGCCGACGACGTCACCAGGGCCACGGGCAGGGCCGGCTTGCCCTCGAGCAGCGCCGGCAGCATGAACACCCCGATGACGCCCATCGAGATGCCGAGCCCGACCAGCGCCGCGAACCCCCGCCACCGGGCCACCGCGACCACGAGCACCGCGAAGACCGCGGCGAGCAGCCCGAGCGGCGGTCCGCGCACGAAGTCGGTGAAGACCAGGCCCGTCTCCGGCGTGCCCATGGCGCCCAGGTCCGCGGCGATGACCCGGTCGCCCGGGTGGATCTCCGGCAGGTACTCAGGCGGCACCTGGACCCAGGCGCTGGACCCGTCCGCGGTGGTCGCGCGGACCTGGCGCAGCGGGTCGGTGGCCTGCGGGAACACCTCGGCCACGGTGACCGTCGGGAACGTCATGCCCGGCGGGGACGTCTCCAGCACGGGCCGCTCGCCCGTCGGCCACAGCACCCATGCGCCCAGCAGGGTCGCCAGCAGCGCGGGGACCAGGATCGCCGTGAACACCCGACGCGCGTGCCGACGAACCTGCGGTGACGCCGGGGCGTCCTCGTGGGGGTGCGCGCTCATCGCCCCAGGATCCGTCGACCCGCGCCGGGACGCGGCCCGGACACGCCGTCGCCCGCTGTCGTGTCCGGCTCGGCACTGGCAGGGTGACGGCATGGGATCCCCGGACGGCATCGCAGGCGTGTTCGACCGGGCTGCGGACACCTACGACCGCGTCGGGGTGCCGTGGTTCGAGCCGATCGCCGCCGGCCTCGTCGCCGAGCTGGCGGTCCGTCCCGGCGAGCGGGTGCTCGACGTCGGCTGCGGACGAGGCGCTGCGCTGCGGCCGCTCGCGCAGGCGGCCGGACCCGACGGGTACGCCCTCGGGATCGACCTCGCCCCCCGCATGGTCGAGCTGACGAGGCAGGACCTGTCGGACCTGGCGCAGGTCGAGGTGCGGGTCGGTGACGCCCGCGCACCCGGGCTGCCGTCGGCGTCCTTCGACGTCGTCGCGTCCTGCCTGGTGCTGTTCTTCCTGCCGGAACCGGCTGCGGCGCTGCGCGGGTGGACCGACCTCCTCGTCGGCGGCGGACGGCTGGGGGTGACGACCTTCGGCGGCCAGGACGACCGGTGGCGCCGCGTCGACGCCCTCTTCGACCCGTACCTCCCCGCGGCGATGCTCGACGCCCGCACCAGCGGGCGGCGCGGACCCTTCGCCTCCGACGCAGGCATGGAAGAGCTGTTCCACGAGGCGGGACTGGCCGACGTCCGGACGGTCGCGGACCAGGTCGAGGCGGGGTTCGACGACCCCGAGCACTTCCTGCGGTTCTCGTGGTCGCACGGCCAGCGGGCGATGTGGGAGGCCGTGCCCGAGGCGGACCGCACCGCGCTGCGCGCCGAGATCGTCGACACCCTGGACGGGATGCGCGACGACGCCGGTCGCCTCACGTTCGTGCAGCACGTCAGGCACACCCTGGGCGTGCGCCCCTGACACGCGTCCTCACCGCGCCGCCAGGTGCTCCGCGCTCCGGTAGGCCAGCGCCAGGATCGTGAGCACGGGGTTGAACCCGCCGTTGGTGACGTGCACCGACCCGTCCATCACCCAGAGGTTGTCGTGGCCGTGGACCCGCCCGGACGGGTCGGTCACGGAGGTCGCGGGGTCCTCCCCCATCCGGCACGTCCCGGCCTGGTGCTGGCCGCCGGTCACGGCGTCGGACACCGGACCGGTCGACCAGACCCGACGCGCGCCGGAGGCGTCGAGCCACTCCTGCGCCCGCTCGGACTGCAGCCGCGCCGCGACGAGGGTGAGCGCGTGCTGCTTGCCGGACAGGCGGGCCACGGCGATCCCGTGGCGGTCCACGTGCCGTGGGTCGAGCGTGACGCGCAGGTCCGGCACCGGGATCTCCTGCACCGGCCCGAACACGTGGCTGGTCCGCCGGTACAGGTCGCGCATCGCGTGCTTGCCGGCGAGCCCCCACCGCGGCGCGTCGGGTGGCAGGGCGCCGGACCAGTGCGCGACCGGCAGCTTGAGCACCTCGTTCGCCAGGACGCCCCCACCGATCGCGCCGGGGAGCCGGTTGACGTAGTCACAGGTCGCGATCCGGACGTTCGGGCCCGGTCCGTCGATGACCGGCTCGTCGAACAGCCCGAACCCGCCGACGTAGACGTGTCCCTGCAGATGACGGCCCACCTGGTCGGTGTGGTTGCCGAGGCCGTCGGGGTGCGCGTCGGAGCGGCTGGCCAGGAGCAGGCGCGCGGTCTCGACCGCGGCGCAGGCGAGCACCACGTGCCCCGCGGAGATGGTCCGGCGCTCCCCCGTCGCCTCGTCGACCGCCAGCACCCCCGTGACCGTGCCCGACGCGTCGGTCCGCACCTCGAGCGCGCGCGCACCGGTCACCAGGTGGCACCCCGCGGCGACCGCATCGGGCAGGACCGTGTTGTACGGACCGTTCTTGGCGTCGCTCGGGCACGCGAACCCGACGCACTCGCCGCACTGCACACACCGCCCTCGGCCACCGCGGGGGACGGAGTTGATGAGCATCGGCACCGGCCCGGTGCTCAGCCCCAGCCGTCCGGCGCCGCGCCGCAGCAGCTCGGCCTCGGTGTTGTCGGGCAGCGGCGGCATCGGGTAGCCGGCCGAGCGGGCGCCCTGGTTGCGGTGCGCGGCGCCGTCGCCCGAGACGCCGATCTCCTGCTCGACCCGCGTGTAGAACGGCTCCAGGTCGTCGTACGTCAGCGGCCAGTCGCTCAGCGAGCTGCCGTCCGGGACGCCGTGGGTGGTCGCCAGGTGGAAGTCCTCCGGCGTGAGCCGCCACGCCATCCCCTGGTAGAGGCGCGTGCCCCCACCGACGGTGTGCGGCAGGGCGCCGTAGCCCGGTCCCCACGGCGGCTCGACGCGCTCGGACCCGTCCGGGTCCACGACCACGCGCACACCCCCGTCGTCGAGGTACGGCGGGGCGTTGTGCCCGTAGCGGCTGACCCGGAAGTTGCGCAGGTGGTCGTTGCCGATCTGCTCGTACGCCAGCGCCTCCCCGCGCTCCAGCACCAGCACGCGCAGCCCGGCCCGCGTCAGCACCGAGGCCGCGACTCCCCCGCCGGCGCCCGATCCCACGACGACCGCGTCGTACCGGTCGGCGGCGTCCACCAGGCGGCGGGTGCGCAGCGCGGCGGGTCCGGGGCCGAGGAGGTCGGAGCCGCGTCGTGGACCCGGCCGGTACCCGACCATCTCCCAGCCAGGAGCGTCGCGGGCGCCGTAGTACTGCTCCGCGACCAGCCGGACCATCGTCTCGACGAACGCCGCGCTGTCGACGGTCCACGGCACGGTCGTCCGGCCGGCGAGCAGGTCCTCGACGAGGCCGTCCGCTCCCCGGGACGCGACCTCGTCGGCCAGACAGGAGGCACCGGGTCCGAGGAACGACACCCACAGGTCCGCGTTCACACCCAGCGCGTCCGCGCGCAGGCGGTCGACCACTCCCGCCTGCGACGCGGACGGGTACTCGTCCTGCGGCACCAGGGCGTCGGCGAGGGCCGACACCACGCTCCAGTCCACCGTCACGCGCCCAGTGTCACGTCTGAGCGAGCCACGCGGTCGAAGGTGGTGACCAGCGCGTCGCTGGTCACCGACACCGGAGGTTCACCCATGAAGATCGTCGTCGTCGGAGGCACCGGCCTCATCGGCTCGAAGCTGGTCACGCTGCTCGCCGCACAGGGCCACGAGGCCGTCGCCGCGTCGCCCGGCACGGGTGTCGACACCCTGACCGGCGACGGGCTGGCCGCGGTGCTCACCGGTGCGGACGTCGTCGTGGACGTCTCGAACTCGCCGTCCTTCGAGGCGGCAGCGGTCCTGGAGTTCTTCACGACCTCGACCCGCAACCTGCTGGCCGCCGAGTCCGTCGCGGGCGTCCGCCACCACGTCGCGCTGTCCGTCGTCGGCACGCAGCGGCTGCCCGAGAGCGGCTACTTCCGCGCGAAGATCGCCCAGGAGCAGCTCATCGAGACCTCCCCCGTCCCCTTCTCGCTGGTCCACGCGACGCAGTTCTTCGAGTTCGTGAAGGGCATCGTCGACTCGGCGACGGACGGCTCCACGGTGCGCCTGGCGCACGTCCTGATCCAGCCGATGGCCGCCGACGACGTCGCCGCGGCGCTCCGGGACGTCGCCGTGGGTGCGCCGACCAACGGCAGGGTGGACATCGCCGGTCCGGAGCAGCTCCGGCTCGACGACCTCGGCCGCCGCTTCCTCGCCGCGCACGACGACCCCCGTGAGGTCGTGACGGACCCCGCCGCGACGTACTTCGGTGCCGTCCTGGACGAGGACACCCTCGTCCCGCTCGGCGAGGCGACCCTCGGGACCACCCGGTTCGAGGACTGGGCCGGACGCTGACCCCTATCTTGTGACGGTGACCAGCGACACCGCCGACAACACCGGCGCGCCCGCGGCCGGCTGGAACGCGAACGTCCCGGACTCGGACCTGGCCGCGTTCGAGGATGTGCGGCCGCGGCTCTTCGGCATCGCGTACCGGATGCTGGGCAGCGTCGCGGAGGCCGAGGACGTGGTGCAGGACGCCTGGCTGCGCTGGCAGGGCACGGACCGCCGCGTGGTGCACAACCCCGCGGCGTTCCTCACCACCACCGCGACCCGGCTCGCCATCAACGCGACGACCTCGGCGCACGCGCGGCGCGAGACCTACATCGGGCCATGGCTGCCCGAGCCGGTGGACACCAGCGCGGACCCGGCGCTCGGGGCCGAGCGGGGCGAGGCGCTGGAGATGGCCGTGCTGCTCCTGCTGGAGAAGCTGGGCCCGACCGAGCGCGCCGCCTACGTGCTGCGCGAGGCGTTCGGGTACTCCTACCGGGAGATCGCCGACGTCCTGGGCATCTCGGAGGTCAACGCCCGTCAGGTGGCCCGGCGGGCGCGCGAGCACCTGGACTCCGAGCGCTCGGCGCCCGCGTCCCCCGCGCAGCAGCGCCGGCTGCTGGAGTCGTTCGTCGCAGCGGCCCGCGCCGGGGACCTCGCCGGCCTGGAGCGCCTGCTCGTCGACGACGTCGTGGTGCGACCCGACGGCGGCGGCGAGGTGCACGCGTCGCGCGTCGAGCTCGTGGGCGCGGCCCGCACGGTCACGTTCCTGGACAACATCCTGCGCAAGTACTGGCAGGACTCGACGCTACGGATCGTGGAGGCCAACGGGGGCGCCGCGCTCCTGGTCACCTCGGCTGCCGGTGAACCGCAGGCGATCGTCGCGCTGGACGGCTCCGAGCGCGGGATCGAGCACGTCTACATCGTGGTCAGCCCGAGCAAGATGCGGCAGTTCGCCCCCTGAGGGCTGTCACGTTCCGACGTCCTGCGTGGTCGAGAAGATGTGACACACATGAAGAAGATCGTGATCGTCGGTGGCGGCTACGCAGGCTTCTACGCCGCGTGGAACCTGGAGAAGACGCTGCGCCCGGACGAGGCGGAGATCACCGTCATCGACCCGCGGCCGTACATGACGTACCAGCCGTTCCTGCCCGAGGTGATCGCCGGGTCCGTCGAGGCCCGGCACGCCGCCGTGTCGCTGCGCAAGCACCTGCGGCGCGCCACCGTGGTCGCCGGCGAGGTGACCCGCGTCGAGCACGCGCGCCGGGCGCTGCGGGTCCGCCCCGCCGACGGCGACGACATCGAGCTCGACTACGACGTCATCGTCATCACCGCCGGCGCGGTCACCCGCACGTTCCCCATCCCGGGCATCGCCGACCAGGCCATCGGGATGAAGCACGTCGAGGAGGCCGTCGCCATCCGCGACTCGCTCCTGACCTCGTTCGACCGCGCCTCCGTCCTCCCGCCCGGACCCGAGCGGCAGCGCCTCCTGACCGTGACGTTCGTCGGCGGCGGCTTCTCCGGAGTCGAGGGATTCGGCGAGCTGTTGTCGCTGGCCACGGCGCTGCTGCGCTCCTACCCCGAGCTCGCGCTGGCGGACCTGAACTTCCACCTCGTCGAGGCGGCGGGCCGGATCCTGCCGGAGGTCACGGACGAGCCCGGACGCTGGGTGGTGCGGGCGCTCGAGGAACGGGGCGCGCACGTCCACCTGAACACCCAGCTGGTCTCGGCCGTCGGCGGTCACGTCGTCCTCTCGACCGGCCAGGAGCTCGACTCCGAGCTGATCGTGTGGGCCGCCGGCAACGCCGCGAACCCCGTGGTCGCCCAGCACACGGACCTCCCCGTCGACGACCGCGGGTTCCTCCGGGTCCGCGCCGACCTCCGGATCGGTACCGCGGAGGCGGCCGTGCCGGACGCGTGGGCCGCCGGGGACGACGCCGCGGTCCCGGACGTCACCGTCGGTACCCCCGGCGCGCGCACCGTCCCGAACGCCCAGCACGCCGTGCGCCAGGGCAGGCACCTCGCGGCGAACGTCGCCGCCGTGCTGCGCGGCCGGACCCCGAAGGACTACGTCCACCAGAGCCTCGGCGTCGTCGCGACCCTCGGCCTGGGTCAGGGCGTCTTCCAGTACCGCCGCCTCGTCATCCGCGGCTTCCCCGCCTGGGTGATGCACCGCGGCTACCACGTGCTCGCCGTGCCGACGTGGGAGCGCAAGATCCGGGTGCTGGCCGTGTGGCTGGCCGCGGCCGTCTTCGGGCGGGACATCGTCTCGCTCGCCGGCGTGCAGCACCCGCGGGACGCGTTCGTGCGCGGCGGGGCACCCCGGTAGCGGCGCCCCTGCCAGGATGGCCCCGTGACCACACCAGCGCCCGGACTCGTCGCTCGACGCTGGCGCAGCAGGCGGTCCGCCGCGGTCGCGGGGATCCTCTTCGCTGTCCTGCTCATCGCCGCGCTCGTGATGATGCGGCATGCCGTCGCCGGTGAGACCGTCGGCCAGATCGAGCTCGACCCCGGCCGACGCGCGCTCGTGCGCCTCGCCCTGAACCTCGTGCCGTTCGCCGGGATCGCCTTCCTCTGGTTCATCGGCGTGGTGCGCGACCAGCTGGGCGAGGTCGAGGACCGCCTCTTCTCGACCGTCTTCCTGGGCAGCGGCCTGCTCTTCCTCGCGATGCTGTTCCAGGGCGCGGTGACTGCGACGAGCCTGGTCGCGATGGTGTCGGGGACAGACCTCGACGCCGGCGTCTGGACGTTCGGCCGCGGCACCACGGAGACCCTGATCTCGGTGTACGCGATGCGGATGGCCGCCGTGTTCACGCTGTCGGTGAGCACCGTGGCACTGCGCACGGCCGCGGTCCCGCGCTGGGTGCCGTTCAGCGGCTACGCGGTCGCGCTGGTGCTGCTCCTGGTCGCCGGCGAGAACAAGTGGGCGCAGCTGGTGTTCCCCGCCTGGGTGCTCGTGCTCAGCGTCGCCATCCTGCTGACGCCCGGCCGCGCGCGCCCCGTCGTCGCTGGGTGAACCTGCGGCCCGAACCTTCCTCCCCTCGCCCGCCCGCCCCTAACGTGGACAAACCGGACACCGCGACCAGCGCGGTGTCCGCCGTACAGCAGGGGGAACTCATGGCACGACTCCGCATGTCGCTCACGGCCGCCGCGCTCGCCGGCGCCGCACTGCTCGCCTCGGCGGGGCCGGCCGCAGCGTGCCGGACCGACCCGCAGGCCGACCCGACGACCTGGGAGTACGGCGGCGTCTACGACTGCACGAAGATCACCGTCGGCCACGGTGTGCGCACGTACACCAAGCCGTCACCGGTGGCCTTCGTGGTGATCAAGACCGGGAAGACCTACGTCGTGAGCGACCTGGGCGACGCGAACGAGGGCGACCGCACGTACACGTTCGACAAGTCCATCCGCTTCGTCATCAGCTGCGACTTCACGGACGTGTAGACCCGGCCTCCGCCTGCCGCGCGGCAGTCTCGAGCTGCTCGCGGTAGGCCGGCCAGTCGATCGAGGGGATGTTCGGGTCGTCCTGGCGACTGCCGACGGCGCCGTCGACGAGCTCACGCACGATGTCGGCGTGTCCCGCGTGCCGGGCCGTCTCGACGCACATGTGCACGAGCATCTGGTGCAACGTCACGTCCCGGCGGTCCCCCCACCACGGCACCACCCCCGGCGCGTCCAAGGGCAACGCCTCGATCGTCGCGTCGGAGTGGGCGGCCGAGAACTCGTGCAGCTCGACGATCTGCTCGCGCGTCTCGTCGGCGGTCGCCCACATGTCCGCGTTGACCTCCGCGTCGTCGGCGTCCCACGGGAGGTCTCGTCCGCTCGGGCGCCCGAACACGACCCCGAAGTAACCCAGCTCGACGCTCGCGACGTGCTTGACCAGCCCGAGCAGGTTGGTCCCCGTGGAGGTCATCGGCCGGCGGATCTCGTACTCGCCGAGGCCGTCGAGCTTGCCGACGAGGCTGGTGCGCTGGGCACGCAGGTACCGGTGCAGGGTGTCCTTGTCGTCCATCCGGCCACTATGCCGTGCGCCCTGCGTACTGTCCGGGTGTGGAGACCCTCCGCTACGGCACCCACCCCGACCAGGTCGTCGACCTCACGTTCCCCGGGACCGCCGCCCGTCCACCGCTCGTCGTGCTCCTGCACGGCGGCTTCTGGCGCGTCGCGTACGACCGCACGCACCTCGCCGAGACGGCCGACGCGCTCACTGCCGAGGGCTTCGCCGTGGCCAACGTCGAGTACCGCCGGGTCGGCGGTGGCGGGGGCTGGCCGTCCACGTTCACCGACGTCGGTGAGGCCGTCGATGCCGTCCAGGTCGCGCTCGCCGGCCGCGTCGACCTGGGGTCCGTCGCCTACGTCGGGCACTCGGCCGGTGGGCACCTGGCGCTCTGGGCCGCCCTGCGGGACGGGCTCCCGGCGGGCGCACCCGGTCGTGCCGAGCGCGCGCCCCTCGTCCGCGGGGTGGTCGCCCTGGCTCCGGCTGCCGACCTGGCCGCGGTGGACCGGCTCGGCCTGAGCGGCGGGGCGGTCCGCGAGCTGCTCGGCGGCAGCCCGGCGACCGTCCCGGACCGCTTCGCCGCCACCGATCCCGCCGTGCTCGGTCGCCCACCCGCCGCCACCGTCCTCGTGCACGGCGTGCTCGACGACATCGTGCCGATCGAGGTGTCCCGGGGCTACCGCGACCGGACCGGGGTGTCGCTCGTCGAAGTTCCCGGAACCGGGCACTTCGAGCTGGTGGATCCCGCGTCCGCGGCGTGGCCGGCCGTCCTCGCCGCGCTGCGGGACGTCCTGGGCTGACGCCGCACCCCGCCCAGGTCCAGACTCGGGAGATCTGCGCACCGCCGGGAGGCACCATGAGCACCGACCTCTTCGAGACCCCCGCCGCCGACGCCGAGCCCGCGGCGTTCGCCGACCGGCTCATGGCCGCGACGCTCGGCGGGATGGACCTGGTCGCGATCCATCTCGGTCGCAGCCTCGGCTGGTACCAGGCGCTCGTCGACGACGGGCCGCTCACGTCCGTCGACCTGGCCGCCCGGACCGGCACCCAGGAGCGGTATGCGCGCGAGTGGCTGGAGCAGCAGGCCGTGGGGGGCTGGCTCCTCACGGACGACACCGTCGACGCGACCGAGCGGCGGTACCGGGTCGCGCCCGGGGCGGTCCCGGTCCTCTCCGATCCCGACAGTCCTCTGCACGTGGCACCGGTGGCCGGCTTCGTCATCGCGGCGTGCCGTCGGATCGACGACCTCGCCGCCGCCTCCCGGTCCGGCGGCGGCGTCAGCTGGTCCCAGCTCGGGGACGACGCCCGCACCGCCCAGGCCGCACTCAACCGCCCCCTCTTCCTGGACGAGCTCCCCCGTCAGATCATCCCCACGATCCCCGAGCTGCACGCCCGCCTGGCCGGGACGGCGCGCGTCGCGGACATCGGCACCGGCGAGGGCTGGTCGTCCCTCGGCCTGGCAGCCGCGTTCCCCACGTCCACGTTCGAGGGGTTCGACGTCGACGAGCCGTCGGTGGCGGCGGCGCGTCGGCACGCCGCCGACCGTGGGCTCGGCGACCGCGTCACGTTCTCGGCCGTGGACGCCGCCCGGCTGCGCGAGACCCGCGCCGGCACGTTCGACGTCGTGATGGCCTACGAGTGCGTCCACGACCTGCCGGACCCCGTCGGAGTCCTCGCCGCGATGCGGGCGATCACGCGCGACGGCGGCTACGTGCTGGTCATGGACGAGCGGACCGCGGAGGCCTTCGCAGCACCCGCCGACCCGGTGGAGCGGCTGCTGTACGGGTACTCGATCGTGTGCTGCCTGCCCGACGGTCTCTCGACCCCGGGCGGCGTCGGGACCGGGACCGTGATGCGCCCGTCGGTGCTCGCCGGCTACGCCGCGTCAGCCGGGTTCTCGCGCGTCGAGGTCCTCCCGGTCGACCACGAGCTGTTCCGGTTCTACCGGCTCCACCTCTGACGACTCGTCGGGCGGTCCCGCCGCGGCGACCGGTTCCGACCCGACCGGTGCCGTGGGCAGCAGGCGGGAGAAGTAGAGCGCGAGGGCCGCGATCACGGCGAGCACGGCGAGGCTCGCACGCAGGGCGTCGATCCGGGCGGCCTCGTTCTCGTCCGTGATCGCAGCGGCCTCGTCGGCGGGGACCCCGGCGTCCTCGAGCGCCGTCACCAGCTGCGCGTCGGAGACGAACGGCACGCCGGAGGCGAGCTGCACGTTCGCGGTCTCCGCGACCTCGGCGCTCACCTCCGGGTTCGAGCCGAGACCGACGAGCAAGGTGGACGTCAGCGTCGCGATGAGGATCGACCCGGCGACGGCGGTCCCCAGCGACGCCCCCAGGTTGGTCATCGTGTTCTGCACCCCACCGACGTCACCCGCGTCCTTGTCCGCCACGGCGGAGACGGTGACCGCCCCGAGCTGCGACGACAGGGCGCCCACGCCGAACCCGGCGAGCAGCAGCGGCACGGCGACGATCTCCGCCCCCGCCCCCACCTCGAGCGCACCCATGAGCGCGACGATGCCGAGCAGCATGCTCACCAGTCCCCAGCGGACCACCTCGCGCGGGGAGGCGGTCGGGAAGAACCGCGGGATGCCCACGGCGGCGACCAGCAGGGACACGGACAGCGGGAGGAGCCGGACGCCCGTCTGCAGGGCGGTCAGACCCAGCGCGATCGACAGGAACAGCGGGACGACGAAGAACAGGCCGGCCTGGATCATGAACTGGAAGAAGAACATCGTCAGGCCGCCGGCCAGCCGGGCGTTGCGCAGCATCGCGGGGCGCACGAGCGGTTCGCGACCGGCCGCGACCATCCGGTTCTCCCACGAGAAGAACAGCCGCAGCACCACCATGCCGGCCAGGACCAGCCAGATCGTCGGCGAGAGCCCGAGCCAGGACGGACCGCCCGGACGGCTGAGCACCCACCCCCACTCCCCGGAGCGCAGCACGCCGAAGACCGCCAGCCCCAGACCCAGGGCGGACAGGACCGAGCCGACGTAGTCGAGGCGGAACCGCGCCTCCGGCTCGGCGTCCGCCAGCCTGCGGGTGAGCACGAGGATGCCGATGACCAGCACGACCTCGCCGGCGAACACGTAGCGCCACGTCCAGTACGTGGTCACGAAGCCGCCGATCAGCGGCCCGGCCGCCACCGCGATCGCACCGGCGGAGGCCACGAGCCCGTACGCCCGTGGCCGGTCCTTGGACGCGAAGTTCGACGCCACCAGCGCGACGATCGCGGGCATGATGAGCGCCGCCCCCAGCCCCTCCAGCACCGACCAGCCGATGATCAGCACGGTGAGGCTCTGCGCGATCGACGTGACGAACGAGCCGCACGCGTAGATCACGCAGCCGATGGCGAACGCCCGCCGCCGGCCGATCAGGCTCCCGATCTTCCCGCCCGTGATCATCATGCTGGCCATGACGAGCGTGTAGAGCGTGATCGCGGTCTGGATGCCGGTCACGGTCGTCCCGACGTCCGCAGCCACCTGGGCGATGGACACGTTCATCACCGAGCTGTCGAGCGTCATGAGGAACTGCGCCGTGGCGAGCGTGAACAGGACGAGCCCGGCCGCTCCGCCGCTCTTCTGGGTCATCGGGCACCGCTCCCCATCTGCACATGCCCTCCGTGCCCGGACGACTGGACCCCAGAGGTACCACTACCAGCCCGTTCGCCGCTACGGCGCTACGCTGCCCGAGACCGAGGGGGTGGGCAGTGAACGAGACGGCTGAGCCTGCAGGGGTCTCCGAGTCCGGCTGGTATCGCCACCTCGACCTGATCGCGACGGTCCTGCTGGCCGTCGCGACCGTGCTGACCGCCTGGTCCGCGTTCCAGAGCAGCCAGTGGGGTGGCGTCCAGGCCATCGCCTACAGCGCCGCCTCCCGTGAGCGCGCCGAGTCCAACCAGGCCGCGACCCTCGCGGGCCAGCAGACGACCATCGACGTGCTGCTCTTCACGGACTGGCTCGCGGCCCTGCACGACGAGGGCGACGCGCTGCTGCCCGAGCCGTACGTCCCCGACCCGGAGCAGTACTCCGGCTTCCTGTTCCAGCGGTTCCGGCCCGAGTTCCAGCCCGCCGTGCACGCCTGGCTGGCCGAGGACCCGCTGACCGACCCCGACGCACCGCCCAGCCCGTTCGCGATGGACGAGTACGTGCTGGCCTCGACCACCGAGTCGGTCAGGCTCGACAAGGCGTCCGAGCGGTCCGCAGCCCTGGCCCGGCTCGCCATCGAGCGCAAGGACAGCTACGTGCTGGCCACCGTCCTGTGCGCGTCGGTGCTCTTCTTCTCCGGCATCGGCTCCAAGCTGGGCTCCCCCCGCAAGCGCACCGCGATGATCGCGATCGGCGGCGTCGTCCTGCTCACCACCGTGGCGGTCCTGGTGACCTTCCCGATCCAGGTCTGAGAGCTGCCCTGAGACGCCGTTCGGCCCCGCGCACAGGGTGCGGGGCCGAACGGGTCGTGCGACGAACGAGGAGGCGTCAGGCGACGCGCCCGTT
The DNA here is from genome assembly GCF_054049655.1 of Cellulomonas sp. P5_C5. NCBI lineage: Bacteria > Bacillati > Actinomycetota > Actinomycetes > Micrococcales > Cellulomonadaceae > Cellulomonas > Cellulomonas sp. P5_C5. The sequence goes on from NZ_JBFULY010000025.1 coordinate 59,679, forward strand.
CGCGTTCTCCTCGTCACCGATCTTGTGCACGACGATCGAGTTGGTCGAGCCGACCACGCCCACCGGCGCACCGGCGACGACGACGACGTAGTCGCCGACCTCCGCCAGCCCGTTGGCCCGCAGCGTCGAGTCCACCTGGTTCACCATCGCGTCGGTGTTCTCGACCGACGGGACGCGATACGTCTGGACGCCCCAGCTGAGCGACAGGACGTTGCGCACGTCGTCGACGGGCGTGAACGCCAGCAGCGGGATCGCCGAGCGCAGTCGCGACATGCGCCGCGCCGAGTCGCCCGACTGCGTGAACGTCACCAGGTACTTGACGCCGAGCGTCTCGCCGATCTCCGCGGCTGCCCGGGTGATGGCACCGCCGCGGGTGTGCGGCGTCGAGCCGAGGGGCGCGATCCGCTCGCGGCCCAGCTCCTCGGTCACCTCGATGATCCGCGCCATGGTGCGCACGGTCTCGATCGGGTAGTCGCCCACGCTCGTCTCGCCCGAGAGCATGACCGCGTCGGCACCGTCGAGCACGGCGTTCGCGCAGTCCGACGTCTCGGCGCGCGTCGGCCGCGGGTTGGTCGTCATGGACTCGAGCACCTGCGTCGCCACGATCACCGGCTTGGCGTTGCGGCGGGCCAGCTCGACGGCGCGCTTCTGCACCACCGGGACCTGCTCGAGCGGGAGCTCGACGCCCAGGTCCCCGCGGGCGACCATGATGCCGTCGAACGCCGCGATGATCTCGGCGAGGTTCTCGACGGCCTGCGGCTTCTCGATCTTGGCGATGACCGGGACGATCCGGTTCTCCTCCTCCATGATCCGGCGCACGTCGTCGTAGTCGGCGGCGGAGCGCACGAACGACAGGGCGATGATGTCGGCGCCGACGGTGAGGGCCCAGCGCAGGTCCTCCTCGTCCTTGTCGCTCATCGCAGGCACCGAGACGGCCACGCCTGGCAGGTTGAGACCCTTGTTGTTGGAGACCGGACCCGGCACCTCGACACGGGTCACCACGCGGGGGCCCTCGACGGCGGTCACGCGGACCAGGACCTTGCCGTCGTCGATGAGGATGGGGTCGCCCACGCGCGCGTCGTTCGGCAGACCCTTGTGGGTCGTCGAGACGAGCTCCTTGGTGCCCTCGACGTCCTCCGTGGTGATCGTGAAGACGTCACCGACGGCGAGGTCGTGCTTGCCGGCGGCGAACCGGCCGAGCCGGATCTTCGGGCCCTGGAGGTCGACGAGGACGGCGACGGACCGCCCGGACGCCTTCGCGGCAGCGCGGACGTTGTCGTACACGCGCTTGTGGACCTCGGTGTCGCCGTGGCTGCGGTTGAGCCGTGCCACGTCCATCCCGGCGTCGACGAGGGCCTGGATCTGCTCCGCGGACTCCGTCGCGGGGCCGATGGTGCAGACGATCTTTGCTCTACGCATGAAACGAGCCTATGCCTTCCGTTGAATTCAAGGACGGACCGAAGGTCCCGTCCGACCACCGTGGCCCGACGGTAGGAGACCTCGGTCAGGAGGGGTTCAGGGGCGCAGCGCCACGGTGCTGGCGGTGACGGGGGCCGGCAGCTCCGTGCTGCCCGAGAGGTACGTGTCGACCGCCGCGGCCGCGGCGCGACCCTCGGCGATGGCCCACACGATGAGCGACTGCCCGCGGCCGGCGTCGCCCGCGACGAACACGCCGGGGACGGTCGTCGCGTAGTCGTCGGTGCGTGCGACGAGCCCACGGGAGGTCAGCTCGATGCCGATCTGCTCCGTGAGCGGGTCCACCTCGGGGCCGGTGAAGCCCATCGCCACCAGGACCAGGTCCGCCGGGATCTCGCGCTCCGTGCCCGGCGTGGGCACGCGGCGGCCGTCGGACAGGTACTCGGTCGTGGCCAGCGTCAGCGCGCGCACCGTGCCGGACTCGTCACCGACGAACTCGACCGTCGAGGCGAGGTAGTCGCGGTCGCCACCCTCGGCGTGCGACGACGACACCTCGAACAGGATCGGGTCGGTCGGCCACGGCTGGTGCTCGGGGCGGTCCAGGGGCGGGCGCTTGCCGATGGCGAGCGTCGTCACGGACGCCGCCCCCTGCCGGAGCGCGGTGCCGAGGCAGTCCGAGCCGGTGTCTCCGCCGCCGATGATGATGACGTGCTTGCCGGTGGCCGTGATCTGGTCAGCGACGGGCTTGCCCGCGGCGACCGCGTTGGCCTGGTGCAGGAACTCCATGGCGACGTGCACGCCGCCCAGCTCCTTGCCGGGCACCCGCAGCTCGCGGGGCACGGTCGCACCGGTGGCGATCACGATCGCGTCGTAGCGCGCCTGCAGCTGCGGCCACGTGACGTCCCGACCGACCTCGACGCCGGGCCGGAACCGCGTGCCCTCGCCCTCCATCTGCGCCAGGCGGCGGTCGATGTGGACCTTCTCCAGCTTGAAGTCCGGCACGCCGTACCGCAGCAGGCCGCCGATGGCGTCGTCGCGCTCGTACACCGCGACCGTGTGCCCCGCCCGCGTGAGCTGCTGGGCGGCGGCCAGGCCGGCCGGGCCGGAGCCGACGACGGCGACCGTGTGGCCGGTGAGCCGCTGCGGGACCTGCGGGGTCACGTAGCCACGCTCGAACGCCTCGTCGATGATCGAGACCTCGACGTTCTTGATCGTCACGGCGGGCTGGTTGATGCCCAGCACGCAGCTCGACTCGCACGGCGCCGGGCAGATGCGACCCGTGAACTCCGGGAAGTTGTTGGTCGCGTGCAGCCGGTCGATCGCGTCGGACCACTGGCCGCGCCACACCAGGTCGTTCCACTCGGGGATGAGGTTCCCGAGCGGGCAGCCGTTGTGGCAGAACGGGATGCCGCAGTCCATGCAGCGGCCCGCCTGCTCCTTGAGGTACGGCTGGCCGTCCTGCCGGTGCTCGTGGACGTCCTTCCAGTCCCGCAGGCGGACCTCGACGGGGCGGTTGGGCGGGAGCTCACGGTCCCGCACCTTCAGGAAGCCGCGGGGGTCAGCCACGGGCCACCTCCAGGATCTGGTCCCACACGCCGGGCGCGGCGGGGTCGAGGCCGTCGGCCTCGGCCTGCGCGAGCGCACGACGGACGCGGGCGTACTCGGTGGGCAGCAGGCGCGTGAACCGCGCCCGGGTCGAGGGGAAGTCCTCGAGCAGCTGGGCGGCGACCGGCGAGCCGGTCTCGTCGTGGTGCGCGCGCAGGAGCGTCTGCACGACGGCGGCGTCCTCGTCGTCGAGCGGGTCGAGCGCGAGCTCGTTCGTCCGCACGGCGTCGATGTTCACCAGGGCGGGCACCAGGTCCAGCACGTACGCCGTGCCGCCCGACATGCCGGCACCGAAGTTGCGGCCGGTCCGGCCGAGCACCAGGACGGTCCCACCGGTCATGTACTCGCACCCGTGGTCGCCCACGCCCTCGACGACCAGCGTGGCGCCGGAGTTCCGGACGCCGAACCTCTCACCGACGAGGCCGCGCAGGAAGATCTGCCCGGTGGTCGCGCCGTAGCCGATGACGTTGCCGGCCACCACGTTGTGCTCGCTGGACAGCGCGGCGTTGCGGTCGGGGCGCACGACGATGCGCCCGCCGGACAGCCCCTTGCCGACGTAGTCGTTGGCGTCCCCGAACAGCCGCAGCGTGACGCCCCGCGGCAGGAACGCGCCGAAGGACTGTCCCGCCGAGCCCGTGAGCGTGACGTCGATGGTGTCGTCCGGCAGCCCGACGCCGCCGAACCGCTTGGTCACCTCGTGGCCGAGCATCGTGCCGACGGTCCGGTTGACGTTGCGCACCGGCAGGTCGATCCGGACCGGCTCGCTGCGCTCGAGGGCGTCCCCGGCCAGCGCGATGAGCCGGTTGTCGAGCGCGCGGTCGAGGCCGTGGTCCTGGTTCTTGGTGTGGTGCAGCTCCGTGCCGGCGACCGGCGACGGGACGGCGAGCACCGGCCCGAGGTCGAGCCCCTCGGCCTTCCAGTGGTCGATCGCGGCGCGCGTGTCGAGCAGCTCGACGTGACCGACGGCCTCGAGCAGCGTGCGGAAGCCCAGCTGCGCGAGCAGCGCCCGGACCTCCTCCGCGATGAACTCCATGAACGTCACGACGAACTCGGGCTTGCCCGTGAAGCGGGCGCGCAGCTCCGGGTTCTGGGTGGCGACGCCCACCGGGCAGGTGTCGAGGTGGCAGACGCGCATCATCACGCAGCCCGACACGACGAGCGGCGCGGTGGCGAAGCCGAACTCCTCGGCGCCCAGCAGCGCACCGATCACCACGTCACGGCCGGTCTTGAGCTGGCCGTCCACCTGCACCACCACGCGGTCGCGCAGGTTGTTCAGCACCAGGGTCTGCTGCGTCTCCGCCAGGCCGATCTCCCACGGGGTGCCGGCGTGCTTGAGCGACGTCAGCGGGCTCGCCCCGGTGCCGCCGTCGTGACCCGAGATGAGCACGACGTCGGAGTGCGCCTTGGCCACACCCGCCGCGATGGTCCCCACGCCGAACTCGCTGACGAGCTTCGTGTGGATCCGCGCCTGCGGGTTCGCGTTCTTGGCGTCGTGGATCAGCTGCGCCAGGTCCTCGATGGAGTAGATGTCGTGGTGCGGCGGCGGCGAGATGAGCCCCACACCGGGCGTCGAGTGCCGGGTGCGACCGATCCACGGGTAGACCTTGTTGCCGGGCAGCTGGCCACCCTCGCCGGGCTTGGCGCCCTGGGCGAGCTTGATCTGGATGTCGTCGGCGTTGGTCAGGTACTCGCTGGTCACGCCGAACCGCCCGGACGCGATCTGCTTGATCGCCGACCGGCGCTCCGGGTCGTGCAGCCGCTCCGGGTCCTCGCCGCCCTCACCGGTGTTCGACTTCCCGCCGATGCTGTTCATGGCGATCGCGAGCGTCTCGTGCGCCTCCATGGAGATCGAGCCGTACGACATCGCGCCGGTGTTGAACCGCTTGACGATCTCGCTGACCGGCTCGACCTCGTCGAGCGGGACGGGCGGGCGCTCGCCCTCCTTGAAGGCCAGCAGGCCGCGCAGCGTCATCAGGCGCGACGACTGCTCATCGACCCGCGACGTGTACTGCTGGAAGACGTCGAACTGCCGCGTGCGCGTGGAGTGCTGCAGCCGGAACACCGTCTCGGGGTCGAACAGGTGGTCCTCGCCGTCGCGACGCCACTGGTACTCGCCGCCGACCGCCAGCCGCAGGTGCGCCTGCCGGTTGCCGCTCGCCGGATAGGCGTCCGCGTGACGTGCTGCGACCTCGGCCGCGATGACGTCCAGGCCGATGCCGCCCAGACGGCTCGTGGTGCCCGTGAAGTACTTGTCGACGAGCGGCTGCGAGAGCCCGATGGCCTCGAACACCTGCGCGCCGCGGTAGGACGCGATCGTGGAGATGCCCATCTTCGACATGACCTTGAGCACGCCCTTGCCGAGCGCCTTGATGAGGTTGGCGACGGCCTTCTCGGGGCCCACGCCCGTGAGGTAGCCCGCCCGGGCGAGGTCCTCGACGGTCTCCATCGCGAGGTACGGGTTGACCGCCGCGGCGCCGTAGCCGATCAGCAGCGCGACATGGTGCACCTCACGGACGTCACCGGCCTCGACGACGAGCGAGATCTGCGTGCGCGTGTGCCGGCGCAGCGTGTGGTGGTGCACCGCGCTCAGCAGCAGCAGCGACGGGATCGGCGCCAGGTCCGCGTCCGAGTGCCGGTCCGACAGGACCAGGAAGCTGGTCCCGTCCGCCACGGCAGCGTCGACCTCCGCGAAGATCTCCTCGAGACGCGCCTCGAGAGCCTCTCCCCCGCCGCTGACCTTGTAGAGCCCGCGGATGATGGTCGACCGGTAGCCGAGCGACGGCGACTTGGCGACGTGCACGATCTTGGCCAGCTGGTCGTTGTCGATCACCGGGAACGGCAGGATCAGCTTGCGGGCGTGCCCCGGGCCGTCCTCGAGCAGGTTGGGCTCCGGGCCGATGGCCCCGCCGATCGCGGTCACCAGCTCCTCGCGGATGGCGTCCAGCGGCGGGTTGGTCACCTGCGCGAACATCTGCGTGAAGTAGTCGAAGAGCATCCGCGGCCGGGTCGAGAGGACCGCGACCGGCGTGTCCGAGCCCATCGCACCCAGCGGCTCCGCACCCGCGGCGGCCATGGGGCTGAGCAGGATCTTCAGCTCCTCCTCGGTGTACCCGAACGCGCGCTGCCGGCGACGCACCGAGGCGGCGGAGTGCGCGACGTGCTCGCGCTCGGGCAGCTGCTGCAGGAACACGGAGTTGTCGCGCACCCACTCGGCGTACGGACGCTGCGCCGCCAGGGAGGACTTGATCTCCTGGTCGTCGATGATCCGGCCCTTGCCGGTGTCCACCAGGAACATGCGGCCGGGCTCGAGACGCCCCTTCGCGACGATCGTCGCGGGGTCGATGTCGAGCACGCCGGCCTCGGACGCGCAGACGACCAGCCCGTCCTCGGTCACCCAGTACCGGCCGGGACGCAGCCCGTTGCGGTCCTGCACGGACCCGATCAGGGTGCCGTCGGTGAACGTGATCGCCGCCGGGCCGTCCCACGGCTCCATGAGCGTGGAGTGGTACTCGTAGAACGCGCGGCGCGACGCATCCATCTGGGCGTGGTTCTCCCACGCCTCCGGGATCATCATCATGACCGCGTGCGGCAGCGTCCGGCCCGACAGGTGCAGCAGCTCGAGCACCTCGTCGAAGCTGCCGGAGTCCGAGCCGCCCGGCGTACAGACCGGCAGCAGCGGCGCCAGGTCGCCCAGCTCGTCGCTGGCCAGCGTGCCCTCGCGGGCGGCCATCCAGTTGCGGTTGCCCCGCACGGTGTTGATCTCGCCGTTGTGCGCGATCATCCGGAACGGCTGCGCGAGGGGCCACGACGGGAACGTGTTGGTGGAGAAGCGCGAGTGCACCAGCGCGATCTCGGAGGCGTACCGCGGGTCCGACAGGTCGGCGAAGAACGGCTCGAGCTGCCCGGTGGTGAGCATGCCCTTGTAGGCGATGGTCCGCGCCGACAACGATGCGAAGTACAGGCCGTGCTCCCGCTCCGCGCGCTTGCGCAGCCGGTAGGCACGCCGGTCCAGGTCGATGCCCGACAGCTCGCGCGACGGGTCCGCCACGACGAGCTGGCGGAAGACGGGCATGGACGCGCGTGCCGTCGGACCGACGAGGTCCGCGGTCACCACGACCTCACGCCACGCGAGCACGTCGAGCTTCTCCTCGGCGGCGATGGACTCCAGCGCCGCCACGGCGACGCGCTGCTCCGCCTCGTCGACCGGCAGGAACGCCATGCCGATCGCGTAGAAACCGGCCGGCGGGAGCTCGGCGTCGACGACGTCACGCAGGAACGCGTCGGGGATCTGCGTCAGGATGCCCGCACCGTCGCCGCTGTCCTCCTCGGCGCCGACGGCGCCGCGGTGGTCCAGGTTGAGCAGCGCGGTCAGGCCCGCGTCGACGATGTCCCGGCCGGGGGTGCCGCGCAGCGTCGCGACGAAGGCGAATCCGCACGCGTCGTGCTCGGCAGCGGGGTCGTAGAGACCCTGCGGCAGCGGCGCGCGTACTGCGCCAGGGCTCGCGGGCGACGTCGACATCTGCACCGTCCTCACGGTCCCCGACAGGGTCGGGGAATTGCACGAACAAGGGGGGAACGCGGGACGTCGTCGGCCCAGGTGTGGTGACGATACAGCGCGGTGGATGGACCGCCCGCATCGTCGTGCGGAGCAGGGTGACCGCTCGCCCGCGGGTCAGCGGGCGGGATCGGTCGCGATCTCCTCGTCGTCCTGCACGGTCGGGGGTGCCAGCAGGAGGGTCGTGTCACGTCCTGGGTGCCGGCGCCCGACCACCACGAACGCTACCAGCGCTCCGACGCCCACGATGATCGACGTCCAGACGTTGATCCGCAGGCCCAGGAACTCGTGCGCCGGGTCGATGCGGAGCATCTCGATCCAGAGCCGGCCGCTCGTGTAGATCACGACGTAGAGCAGGAACACGCGCCCGTAGCCGAGCTGGAGCTTGCGGTCGAGCCAGATCAGCAGCGCGGCACCCGCGAGGTTCCAGACCATCTCGTAGAGGAACGTCGGGTGGTAGAGCGTGCCCGCGGCGTCCCCGACCGGCATGTGGGCCGCGTCGATGCGCAGCCCCCAGGGCAGCGTGGTGGGGCTGCCGAACAGCTCCTGGTTGAACCAGTTCCCGAGCCGGCCGATCGCCTGGGCGACGAGGAGCCCGGGGGCCAGCGCGTCCGCCCAGGGAGCGAGCCGGACGCCCTGCCGGCGGCAGCCGATCCAGGCGCCGACCCCGCCGAACGCGACCGCCCCCCAGATGCCGAGGCCGCCCTCCCAGATGTAGAGGGCCCGGATGGGGTCTCCCCCGACGCCGAAGTACGCGTCCGGCGACGTGATCACGTGGTAGATCCGGCCGCCGACGATGCCGAACGGCACGGCCCAGAAGGCGATCTCGAGCGTCGTGTCGGGCTCGCCGCCGCGCTCGACCCACCGGCGCCGCGTCAGCCAGAGGGCGGCGACGATGCCGAGCAGGATCGCGAACGCGTACGCGCGCAGCGGGAAGGGGCCGAGGTGCCAGACGCCGGTCGGCGGGCTCGGGATCGCCAGCGGCAGCAGACCGCTCACCGCGCGCTCCGGACGCCCTCGGCGAGGTCGGCCGTCAGGCGGGCCAGCGCCCCCCGCCCCGCCGCGTCGTCGGCCGCGTCCAGCAGCGTGCGCACGAGAGCCGAGCCGACGATCACGCCGTCGGCGTAGCCCGCGATCTCCGCGGCCTGCTCAGGGCGGGACACGCCCAGACCGACGCACACCCGCTCGGCACCGGCCGCGCGGGTGTGCGCGACGAGCTCCTCCGCCTTGGAGCCGACCGTCGCGCGCTCACCCGTCACGCCCATCGTGGACGCCGCGTAGACGAACCCCCGGGAGGCAGCCGCGGTAGAGGCGAGCCGTTCGGGCGTCGAGCTGGGCGCGACGAGGAACACGCGGTCCAGTCCGTGCGCGTCCGAGGCGGCGATCCAGTCCGCCGCCTCGTCCGGGATGAGGTCGGGCGTGATGAGGCCGGCGCCGCCGGCCGCGGCGAGGTCCCGCGCGAACGCGTCGACGCCGTAGCGCAGCACCAGGTTCCAGTAGGTCATGACGAGGATGGGCGCACCGCGACCGGCGACCTGCTCGACCGCGCGGATCGTGTCGCCCACCCGCGTCCCGCCGGCCAGCGCCGCGTCGACCGCGCGCTGCACGGTGGGGCCGTCCATGACGGGGTCGCTGTACGGCACCCCCAGCTCGACGATGTCCGCACCGGCGTCGATCATCGTCCGGACGGCCTCGACGGACCCGTCGACGGTCGGGTAGCCCACGGGCAGGTAGCCGATGAGCGCCGAGCGCCCGAGGGCGTCGAGGTGCTCCGCCACCTGGGACCGGATAGCCACTCCAGCACTCACAGCTGTTCTCCTTGGTCGGCCAGCACCACGGGCTCGTCCTCGATCAGGTCGAACCACGCCGCAGCCGTGGCCACGTCCTTGTCCCCGCGTCCCGACAGGTTGATCAGCAGCACCGGCTCGTGGCCGTCGTCGCCGGTCCAGCCCGACAGCTCAGCGCCCAGCTGGATCGCCCCTGCCAGGGCGTGCGCGGACTCGATGGCCGGGATGATCCCCTCGGTCCGGCACAGGAGGCGGAAGGCCTCCATCGCCTCGTCGTCCGTCACCGGCCGGTAGTCCGCGCGGCCGATGTCGTGCAGCCAGGCGTGCTCCGGACCGACGCTCGGGTAGTCCAGACCTGCCGACACGGAGTGGCTGGGCAGCGTCTGCCCGTCCTCGTCCTGCAGCAGGTACGACTTGGCGCCGTGCAGCACCCCGGGCTCGCCGCCCGAGAACCGTGCGGCGTGCCGGCCCGAGGAGATCCCCGCGCCGCCCGCCTCGAAGCCGAAGAGCCGGACGCCCGGGTCGTCGAGGAACGCGTTGAAGATGCCCATCGCGTTGGACCCGCCGCCCACGCACGCGGCGACGGCGTCGGGCAGCCGCCCGATCTCCTCGAGGAGCTGCGCCTTCGCCTCCTCGCCGATGATCTTGTGGAAGTCGCGCACCATCTCGGGGAACGGGTGCGGTCCCGTGACGGTGCCGAGCAGGTAGTGCGTCGAGTCGACGTTGGCCACCCAGTCGCGCAGCGCCTCGTTGATCGCGTCCTTGAGCGTCCGCGTGCCGATGGTCACGGGGATGACCTCGGCACCGAGCAGCCGCATCCGGGCGACGTTGAGCGCCTGCCGGCGCGTGTCCTCCTCGCCCATGTACACGACGCACTCGAGGTCGAGCAGCGCAGCAGCGGTCGCGGTCGCCACGCCGTGCTGACCGGCGCCCGTCTCCGCGATCACCCGCGTCTTGCCCATGCGCTTGACCAGCAGAGCCTGTCCCAGCACGTTGTTGATCTTGTGCGAGCCCGTGTGGTTGAGGTCCTCGCGCTTGAGGAACACCCGCACACCCGGCGCGACGTGCTGGGCGAACCGCGGCACCTCGGTCAGAGGGCTCGGACGGCCGGTGTAGGTGCGGTGCAGGCGCGCCAGCTCCCGCCCGAACGCCGGGTCCGTCAACGCCTTGTGGTACTCCGTGTCCAGCTCGTCGAGCGCCGCGATCAGCGCCTCGGGCACGAACCGGCCGCCGAACTCACCGAAGTACGGCCCGGCGTGGGTGGACAGCGGTCCACCCGCCGTGGCCTCGAGCAGCTTCTCCGAGAGGGCCTCGACGGTCGGGCGACCGGTCACTGCCGCACCGCCCGCAGAGACGGGTGCGCACCAGCTGCCACGAGGTCGGCGACCGACTCGCGCGGGGCGTCGTCCGTGACCAGCGCCTCGCCGACGAGCACCGCGTCGGCACCGGCACGGGCATAGTCCATGACGTCGTGCGGTCCGCGGACGCCGGACTCGGCGATCTTGACGATGTGCGACGGGATGGACGGCGCCACCCGCGCGAACGTGGTGCGGTCCACCTCGAGCGAGCGCAGGTCGCGGGCGTTGACGCCGATCACGCGGGCGCCGGCGTCAGCGGCCCGGGAGACCTCCTCGGCGTCGTGCACCTCGACGAGGGCGGTCATGCCCAGGGAGTGCACGCGCTCGACCAGGGACTCGAGCACGGTCTGCTCGAGGGCGGCGACGATGAGGAGCACGAGGTCGGCGCCGTGCGCACGGGCCTCCCACACCTGGTACGGCGTGACGACGAAGTCCTTGCGCAGCACCGGGATGTCCACCCGGGCGCGGACGGCGTCGAGATCGGCCAGCGAGCCGTGGAACCGGCGCTCCTCGGTGAGCACCGAGATGACGGCGGCGCCGCCCTTCTCGTACTCGGCCGCGAGGGCGGCGGGGTCCTTGATGGTGGCGAGCGCACCCTTGCTCGGGCTCGAGCGCTTCACCTCGGCGATCACGCGGACCGCGTCCTCGGCGCGCAGGCGACCCACGCACTCGATCGCGGACTCTCGGCGGCGGGCCCGCTCCTTCACCGTCGCGAGCGGCGTGGCCTGCTCCCGGACGGCGAGGTCCTGCCTGACTCCCGCGACGATGTCGTCCAGCACGGTCATCGAGAACTCACCTTCTCCCCCGGTCGGTTCCGGACCTGCTGCGCGCCGTCGATCGTGGCGGCGGTCCGGTGAGCCATCGTAGAACGGTCCCGGAGTGACCCCGACCACAGGTCGATGGATGGGACGGCTGCCTCATGGCGCCAGCCACGGGGCCAGCGCCGGGACGTTGCGCAGCACCCCGAACCCGACGACCACCACGAGCAGCAGCCAGGCCGCCCAGGTGGGTGCAGGACCGGCGCGGACCCCTCGCGCCGAACGGGTGACCCAGCGACCCCACAGCACGACCACGAGCGGCACCGCGAGAACCCACAGCGGGTTCATCGACCATGCCCCGGCCAGGTCGCCGGTCGCCAGGTCGTGCGTCGCCCGCAGCCCACCGCAGGCCGGGCACCACACGCCCAGGAGCAGGAACGACGGGCACACGCCGTAGCTCCCCGCGACGTGCGGATCCCGCACCGCGAGCAGCGCCGTCGCGAGCACGACCACCCCACCGGTGACGAGCGGGGCGGTCAACGACGCACGACGGCCCGCTCCGTGCGACGCGGGTGCGTCGGACGGGAGCGGGCCGGTCGGCAGTACCTGCGGACCGTCGTCGACGGTCGACACGTCAGTAGCTCGAGGTGTAGCCCTCGTTGAACGCGTCCCGGAAGTCGGCGTTCGACCAGAGGACGGCGATCAGGATGACGCTGAGCACCGAGAGCACGATCGCGATCCAGCCGAGGATGATCCCGGCCGTCGCCATGCCGCCGTTGTTCGCCTCGCCGCGCGCGACCGCCTTCTTCGAGTTGTTCCCGACGATGATCGCCGGGATGCCGGTGAAGAGGCCGCAGCCGAGCACGAACGACACGATGCCGAGGACCAGCGACCAGACGGCCAGTCCGTTCTTCGGGTACGCGGCTCCGTAGCCGGCGCCGGGCTGCCCGTAGCCACCGGGAGCCGAGCCGTACGGCGCGGCCGAGGGGTACTGCGGAGCCGCGGCGCCGGGGTACTGCGGCGAGCCGCCCGCACCCGGGTACGGCGGCGGAGCGGCCGGTCCCTGCGGGTACGGCGGAGGGGCTGCGGGGTACTGGGGGGCTGCGCCCGGGTCCTGCGGGGCTCTGCTCGGATCCTGCGGATCTCCGCTCCCGTACGGGTTCTGCGGCTCGTTGGGGGTCGACATCGGTCCTCCTCGGTCGCGTGCGCCCACCCTGTCCGGGCGGCGGTGGAGCTGTGCGGGTCAGTGCCCGCCGGTGCGTGCCTGGCGGGCCCGGGTCTTGTCGCCGCCCTGGCCGTGGCCCGAGACCTGCAGCGCCTTGCCGGCGACCAGCCCGGCGACGACCAGAGCCATGCCGACCCAGAACAGCCAGACGATCGCGAACAGGACGCCGAGACCGGCGATGGTGAAGGCGATGACCACCGAGTAGGTGGTGACCCATGCGGCGAGCGTCTTCCCGTGGTTGGTCGGGGCGGCCGTCGGCGGCAGGTGCATCTTCTCGGTGGTCGTGGCGTTCTGCGCGCGGTGCGCGAGCGTGTTGTCAGCCATCAGTGGGGTGCCCTTCGTGCTCGGTTCTGCGCTCACCCTATCCGACCCTCCCGGTGCGGCCCGGCACGTGCCGCCGCACGTCAGGACGGGTCGTCGCCTCTGCTGAGAGCGTCCCAGTCGGACCGTTCGTCCGGCTCGGCGGCCGAGGGTGCGGCGGTGCCGACGGGTGCCGACTCGTGCCTCCGCGACGGCCCCGACCACGCGCGGGAGACGCGCACGAACCAGACGCCGGCCACGGCGTCGAGGACGCCGACCCCGACGGCGACCCACGGCCACACGCTCGTCACGACGGGGCCGGCCGGTGTGCCCACGCCGGTCTTCGCGGCGACCACCGGCGTGACGGCGGCGACCGGGTCCGCCGTGACCCCCAGCGACGCGGCGGCGACGAGCAGACCGCACGCCACGACGACCACGGCCACCACCCAGCGCCCCGCCCGGCCGACCAGGCCGACGGCCGCGACCGCCGCGAGAATTGCGACCGCCGCTGCGAGGACCGCGGGCGCCGCCTGGGAGCCGGTGACCTCCACGGTCACGGTGCCCTGCAGCGCGGTGGTGCCCGTCGTCGTGAACCAGGTGGGCACCGTGACGGCCGCGGTCAGCCCCGCCAGGACGAGGAGCACACCCGCCGCGCGCCCTCGTCCCGGGCGGCGACGGTCCGCCGGCGGCGGGACCGTCACGCGCCCGCCCGGCGCAGCCGGGACGCGATCTGTACGGCCCGCACCGCCGCGGCGGCCTTGTTGCGCGACTCCTCGTACTCCAGGGCGGGCACGGAGTCCGCGACGATGCCGCCGCCGGCCTGGACGCTCGCCCGCCCGTCCCGGATCAGGGCGGTGCGGATGGCGATGGCCATGTCCATGTCGCCGGCGAAGTCGAAGTAGCCGACCGTGCCGCCGTAGATGCCGCGTCGCGCGGGCTCGATCTCGTCGATGAGCGCGATCGCCCGCGGCTTCGGCGCCCCGGAGAGGGTGCCTGCGGGGAACGTGGCGACCAGCGTCTGGAGCGCGGTCGCCCCTTCGCGCAGCCGCCCGACGACCGTCGAGCAGATGTGCATGATGTGCGAGTACCTCTTGACCGCCATGAACTCGACGACCTCGACGCTGGCCGGCTCGCAGACCTTGACCAGGTCGTTGCGGGACAGGTCGACGAGCATGATGTGCTCGGCACGCTCCTTGGGGTCCGCGAGCACCTCGTCCTGCAGCCGGCGGTCCTCGTCGGGCGTGGCGCCACGGGGGCGCGACCCCGCGATGGGGAAGGTCACGACGCGACCCGAGGTCACCTTCACCAGGGTCTCCGGGCTCGAGCCCACGACGGCGAAGTCACGCCCGTCGGCGTCCTGCAGCTGCAGGTAGTACATGTACGGGCTCGGGTTGATGGTGCGCAGCACGCGGTAGACGTCGATCGGCTCCGCGGGGCAATCGAGGTCCAGGCGCTGCGAGAGGACCACCTGGAACACGTCGCCGTCGCGGATGGCCTCCTGGCCGGTGCGCACGGCGTCCTCGAACGCCTGGCGCGTGGACCGGAACGCCAGCTCCGGCTCGGCGACGTCCGCCAGGACCGCGACCGAGGACTCGGCGGGCTGCAGCAGCGCCGCCTCCATCGCCTCGATCCGCGCGATGGCGTCGGCGTGCGCGTCGTCCACCCGCTCGTCGGTGTCGTCGAAGTTGATCGCGTTGGCGACCAGCCACACCGACCCGTCGTGGTGGTCGACGACGGCCAGGTCCGTGGCCAGCAGGAGGGTGAGCTCGGGCACGCCGAGCTCGTCGGGCGCGTTCGCGGGCAGCGTCGGCTCCCAGTGCCGCACGATGTCCCAGCCCAGGGCGCCGACGAGCCCGCTGGTCAGCGGCGGCAGGCCGGCGATCGCGGGGGTGCGCAGCGCGTCCAGCGTGCGCTCGAGGACGTCGAGGGCGTCACCGTCGGTGGGGACGCCGACGGGGACGTCACCGACCCAGACGGCGGACCCGTCGCGCACGGTCAGCGTGGCGCGCGAGCGCACGCCGACGAACGAGTACCGGTCCCAGCTCCCGGCGGCCTCGGCGGACTCCAGGATGAACGTGCCCGGACGCCCTGCCGCGAGCGTCCGGTAGAGGCCGACGGGGGTGACGCCGTCGGCGAGGAGCCGGCGCACCACGGGGATGACCCGACGGTCGCGAGCGAGGCCACGGAAGACGTCGATCGACGGCCACGTGCCACCCCAGGGGACCTCAGCCGCGGCGACGTCCGCGGGGAACACCGTGGGCAGAGCGGTGGTCATCCAGCTTCTCCTTCGGTGGGTCGGGTTCCGACGACCGCCGTGAGCGGTCCGCCGGCCTCGAAGCAGGTGTGCGCACCGGTGTGGCACGCGGCGCCGACCTGGTCGACCTCGACCAGCAGGGCGTCGCCGTCGCAGTCGATGCTCACGGCCTTGACGTACTGGGCGTGGCCGGACGTGTCGCCCTTGCGCCAGTACTCCTGGCGCGAGCGGCTCCAGAACACGACACGACCGGTGGTCAGCGTGCGCCGCAGCGCCTCGTCGTCCATCCAGCCGAGCATGAGCACCTCGCGCGAGTCGTGCTGCTGCACGACTGCTGCCACCAGGCCGTGGTCGTCGTGCTTGAGGAGCGCTGCGACGGCGGGATCGAGGACGGGTGCGGCGGGGCTGGAAGACACGCACCGATCCTGCCACGCAGCCGCGCGTGGCACGGACCCGTCCCACCGGCGGTCAGCGGGTCTGCGACACCCAGGCGGCGTGCATCGCCGCGTAGTGGCCGTCGCGTGCGACGAGCTCGTCGTGGTGCCCGACCTCGACGACGCGACCGGCGTCGACGACCACCACGGTGTCGGCCGCCTCCGCGGTGGAGAGGCGGTGCGCGATGGTCAGGGTGCTGCGGCCGCGCGTCAGCGAGTCCAGCGCCCGCGCGATCCGGACCTCGGTGGCAGGGTCCACTGCCGAGGTCGCCTCGTCGAGCAGCAGCAGGTCGGCCTCCGCCAGGTACGCCCGGGCGAGCGCGACCAGCTGCCGCTCCCCCGCCGACAGGGACTCGCCCCGCTGTCCGACGGGGGTGTCGAGCCCGTCGGCCAGCTCGTCGACCCAGCCGTCCAGGCCGAGCGCCTCGATGGCCGCGCGGATCCGCACGTCGTCGTCCTGGGCCGCGGTCGTGCCGTCCTCGTGGCGCAGGCCGTAGGCCACGTTCTGCGCGAGGGTGCCGTCGAACAGGAAGCCCTCCTGCGGGACCAGCACCACCCGTCGTCGCAGGTCGGCGACCGCGATGTCCCGCACGTCCACCCCGTCGAGCAGCACGGAGCCGCCGGTGGGGTCCATGAACCGCGCGACGAGCTTGGCGATCGTCGTCTTGCCCGACCCGGTCGCACCGACCACCGCGACCGACGTCCCCGCGGGGATCGCGACGTCGACCTCGCGCAGCACCGGCGGACCGTCCGGGTAGGAGAAGTCCACCGCCCGCAGCTCGACGTGCGCCGGGCCGCGCGGGCTGGGCACACCGTCCGCGCCCGGGTCGACCACCTCGACCGGCGTCTCCAGGACCCCGAGCACTCGACGCCACCCGGCGACGGCGTTCTGCAGCTCGTTGAGGATCTCGGTCGCCATCTGCACGGGACCGGTGAAGAGCTGCACCAGGAAGAGGAAGGCCAGCAGCCGACCGACGGTCATCTCCCCGGCGATGCCCAGGTAGGTCCCCGCGACCACGACGATCGCCAGGACGAGGTTGGCGACGAGCACGCCGCTGGAGAACACGAGCGCGACCAGGTTCTGCGCCCGCACCATCGCCGCCCGCGTCGCGGCGACCGCGGCGTCGATCCGGCGCTGCGTGCGCTCCGCGACCCCGTACGCCCGGATGGTCTCGGCGCCGACGACGGCCTCGGAGATGGCCCCGAGCATCCCGCCGACCCGCTCCCGCACCGCGGTGTACCGGGCGTTCACGCGCTTCTGCAGCGGCTGGAGCAGCACGAACAGCGGCACGAAGCCCGCCCATACGATCAGGGTCAGCTGCCACGAGTAGACCGCCATCAGCACGGTCGCCACGGCGATCTGCAGCACCGAGACGAGCAGCATGATCCCGCCCCACTGCACGAACAGCGAGATCGTGTCGACGTCGGACGTCACGCGCGAGACCAGCGACCCGCGCCGCTCGGTGTTCTGCGTCAGCACCGACAGGTCGTGCACGTGCCGGAACGCCCGGGTGCGCAGCGCCAGCAGCCCGCTCTCGCTCGACCGGAACAGCCGCACGTTGACGTAGGCCGAGCACACCGCGCCGATCAGCAGGCCGAGCGCGGCCAGGCCGGCGAGCGCCATGACCCGCGAGATGTCCGGACCGCCGTCGGCGAGGATCCCCGTGTCGACGGTCTGCTGGACCGCGATCGGCACGAGCACCCGCCCGATCGACGCGACCACCGCCAGCAGCACCGTGAGCTGCCAGCCCACCAGCAGCTGCGGCGAGACCTGCACGCCGCGGCGCAGCGTCGCGAGCACCCCCAGGGTGCTCGCGGGCGCGAACCGGTGGCTGCGCTGCTGCTCGCTCATGCGTGGTCCTCCACGACCTCGAGGGCGTCCTCGTCCGCTGTCTCGGCGGCACGCCGCGCGGTCTCCTGCTCGTACGCCGTCGCCAGCGCGCGGTAGCCGGGGTCGCGTGCGAGGAGCTCGGCGTGCGTCCCGCGGTCGACCACGCGGCCGCCGTCGATGTGGACCACCTCGTCGGCGAGCAGGACGGACGACATCCGGTAGGCGACCAGCAGCACCGTCGGGCTGGTCGCTCCCCCGTCGCCCCGCAGACCGCGCAGGATGGCCTGCTCGATGCGGGGGTCGACCGCGGAGGTCGCGTCGTCCAGGACGAGGACGGCGGGGCGGCGGACGAGCGCCCGGGCGAGCGCTAGGCGCTGACGCTGACCACCCGACAGGTTGGCACCGCGCTCGCCGAGGGGCGCGTCGAGGCCACCGGGCAGGGCGCGCACGACGTCGTCGACGCGGGCGAGGCGCAGCGCGCCCCAGACCGCCTCGTCGTCGGGGGCTCCCGGTGCGCCCTCGTCGTCGAGCGTGACGTTCGAGCGCACGGTGTCCTCGAACACGAACGTCGACTGGGACACCAGCGCGACGTGGCGCGCGAGGTCAGCCGGTCGCACCTCCCGCAGGTCGAGCCCGTCGACGTGGACCGAGCCGCGCGACGGGTCGTACAGCCGGCTGACCAGGGAGACGAGCGTCGTCTTGCCGGCCCCCGTCGGACCCACGACGGCGATCGTGCGGCCGGCAGCCACGTCGAGGTCCACGTCGTGCAGCAGCTCGAGCTCCCCGCCGCCGGGCAGCGCCACGGAGCGGCTCACGTCGCGCAGCTCGACCCGCGCCCCGCCGGCCGGCGCCCATGGCGTGCTGCCGACGCTCAGCGACCCGTGCGAGTCGATCACCCGGGCGATCCGGTCGTACCCGACGAGCGCCCGTGGCAGCTCCCCCAGCACCCAGCCGAACGCGCGCACCGGCACCGCCAGCAGGGTCAGCAGGTAGGCGGCGGCGACGACGTCCCCGGTGCCCACCCGGCCCTCGCTGATCTGCACGGTGCCGACCACCAGGACGAGCAGGGTGCCGAGGCTCGGCAGCAGGTCGATGACCGGGTCGAACATGGCGCGCACCACCCCGACGCGGACGTTCGCGTGGCGCAGCTGCGTGGCCCGCTCGGCGAACCGGGCCTCCTCGCGCGCCTCGGTGCCCAGGGAGGTGACGAGCACCGCGGCCTCGAAGCTCTCGTGCGCGATGTCCGCCACCTCGGCCCGCAGCTGCTGCGCACGGATGGCCGCCGGCGACATGCGGTTCTGGAACACGACGTTGGCGATCACCGCGAGCGGCAGGACGACGAGCGCGGCGACCGCCAGCCAGATGTCGGTGCGCACGAGCTCGACGGTGGCGACCACCATCATCACGACGACGCCGATCGCGAACGGCAGCGGGTTGAAGATCGACGTCGCCGCCTCGACGTCCGCGCTCGCGTTCGAGAGCAGCTGGCCCGTCGGGTGCTGGCGGTGCCACGACATCGGCAGCCGCAGGTACTGCCGGGTGACGGCCGTGCGGTGGTCCTCCTGGAGCAGCGCGAACCCGCGGCCCGCGAACACCCGTCGCGCAGCGACCGTCAGCGCGAGCGAGACGGCGACCAGCGCGATCGCGCCCCCGGCGAGCCAGATCCGGTCCCGTGCCTCGCTCGAGCCGGCCAGCGCCGGGACGACGACCTGGTCCGTCACCGCACCGAGCACGCGACTGACGCCGACCGTGAGGGCACCGAAGAGCGCGGACGTCCCGATGGCCAGGGTGTACGTGCGGGGATGGGCGCGCAGGCCTCGACCGAGCAGCTGGACGGCACGCCGCGGGACCGAGCCGGTGAGCGCCATCGACCGGGGCGACTCGTCTCGCGTGGGCACGACAGGACCTTCCGTGGAGCTCGTGGGGTTCTCCTCATTCTCTCATGCGTGTGCGAGCGCTTACCCGCGCCGCGGGTCACGGCGCCGCGTGGGATCCTGCGGTCATGACCTGGCACGAGATCGAGCGCGCGCAGCTGGCGCAGGCCCTCCTGGACGTCGCGCCCGACGCGCCCACCCTCTGCGAGGGGTGGCAGGCACGCCACCTGGCGGCGCACGTCGTGCTGCGGGAACGCTCCGCGGTGGTGGGGGCGGGGATCGCCGTCCCGGCCCTGTCGTCCCGCGCCGAGGCCGCGATCGCGAGGCTGGCCGACCAGGCGTCGACCGAGGGCGCCTACCGCGACCTGGTGGCCCGGGTCGCGGACAGCCCCGCGCGCTGGCACCCGGCCTCCTGGGTCGGCGAGTCCGCCAACGTCGTCGAGTTCTTCGTGCACACCGAGGACGTCCGACGGGGCGCGGGACCCGTCCCCGCCCGCGAGCTCGACCCGGGGCTCGTCGAGGCGCTGTGGTCGCACCTGCCCCGCGCCGCCACGGGCCGGCTGCGCTCCTGCCCCGTGGGCGTCGTGCTCGTCCGCGACGACGGCATCCGGCACCGCCTGCGCGCGCCGAAGGCCGACTACGGCACCGTCATCGTGCGCGGAGACACCGGCGAGCTCGTCCTCTACCTGCTCGGGCGCGGTGCCGCGGCCGACGTCCGGGTGGAGGGCGCGGCCGACGACGTCGCGGCGATCGAGGCGGTGCTCCCCTCGCGCTAGCCGGCCGCCTGCTCGGGGTGCCCGGTGGCCAGGATGTCGACCACGAAGACGACGGTCTGTCCGGCCAGCTCCTCGCTCTCGGTGACCCCGAGGGCGTACGTGGGCGGGACGACGAGCATGACCTGGCTGCCGACCGGCTGGTCGACCAGCCCCTCGGCCCACGCCTGCACGTCCTGCAGCGAGAACGACACCGGCAGGCCGTGCGTCCACGTCGAGTCGAACGCCTCACCGGTCGTCCACGCGAAGCCCGTGTAGTGCACGGTGACGATGTCGCTGGCGGCCACCTGCTCGCCGCTGCCACGGATCAACGGCTGCGCGACGAGCGTCGCCGGGGGCTCGGTGCCGGTCGGCGTGATCGTCGGGGCGCCCGACGCGTCGAGCGTGACCACGGGCAGGTCCGGCCGGGGGGCCTTCGCCTCGCCGTCCGCGCGCGTGGGCAGCACGTCGACCACCGTCACCGTCGGGTAGTCCGTCGCGCCGGCACCGCTGCCGGGACTGATCTGGAGCAGCCTGGCGCCGACCTGCTGGCCGCGCAGCGTCTCGTACAGGTCCGTGCCCAGGTCCTCCTCCGTCAGGAGCATCGCCGTCGGGTTCGTGGAGTAGCTCTCCTTGACCAGGGTGGCGTCCGTCGCGTCCTCGAGCCAGAAGTCGATGAGCACCGGTGCGCCCTCGACCAGCTCGGCGCCGGTGCCCGGCCAGATCTGCTCCGTCCGGGTCTTGTCCACCTGCAGCGGCGTGAGGTACGTGATCGTCGGTGCCTCGCCGGGCTCGCCGGACACCGTCACCGTGGCCGGCTCCGAGGCCGGTGCGCTGCAACCGACGAGGGTCAGCAGGGCGGTCGCCAGACCGGCTACCAGGGCTCGGCCCTGCAGTCGTCGCACGTCGTTCCTTCCAGCTCCACGAATCCGGCGGGGTCACCAGGACCGCCACACTGTACGGCGCACTGCTGTGGGACCGGTGCTACATGGACTCGATCAGGCGGTCCACCCGCTCGTCGACGCTGCGGAACGGGTCCTTGCACAGCACGGTGCGCTGCGCCTGGTCGTTGAGCTTGAGGTGGACCCAGTCGACCGTGTAGTCGCGGCGGGCATCCTGCGCAGCACGCACGAAGTCGCCCCGGAGCTTGGCGCGGGTGGTCTGCGGCGGGACGGCGGTCGCCTCGAAGATCTCCAGGTCGGTCGTCACTCGTTCCACCAGCCCCTTGGCGGCCATCAGGTTGTAGAGACCCTCGGTGCGGGAGATGTCGTGGTACGCCAGGTCGAGGCGCTGCACCCGCACGTCGGACATCTCCAGCCCGTGCTTGGCGCGGTAGCGCTCGATCAGCCGGTACTTGATCACCCAGTCCAGCTCGCGGTCCACCAGCGACAGGTCCCCGGTGCGCATGGCCCGCAGCCCGCGCTCCCACAGGTCCAGCACCTGCTTGTTCTCCGGGCTCGGACCCCCCTCGGAGGCCAGGAAGTCCGTCACCCGCGTGAGGTACTCCTCCTGCAGGTCGATCGCCGTGACGGTCCGCCCGTTCGCCATCGTCACGGGGTGCATGCCCGTGAGGTCGTGGCTGATCTCACGGATCGCCCTGATCGGGTTCTCCAGAGCCATCTCGCGCATCGGGACGCCGGCCTCGATCATCCGCAGCAGCAGGTCCGTCGAGCCGACCTTGAGCATCGTCGTCGCCTCGGACATCGACGAGTCGCCGACGATGACGTGCAGCCGGCGGTAGTGCTCGGCGTCGGCGTGCGGCTCGTCGCGCGTGTTGATGATGGGCCGGGAGCGGGTGGTCGCGCTGGAGACCGCCTCCCAGATGTGGTCCGCGCGCTGCGACAGGCAGTAGACCGCACCCCGCGGCGTCGTCAGCACCTTGCCCGCGCCGGTGAGGATCTGGCGCGTGATCAGGAACGGCACCAGCACGTCCGACAGCCGGGAGAAGTCGCCCTGCCGGCGCACGAGGTAGTTCTCGTGGCACCCGTAGGAGTTGCCCGCGGAGTCCGTGTTGTTCTTGAACAGGTGGATGGTCCCCGGCAGACCCTCGTGCTCCAGCCGTTGCTGCGCGTCCGCGACGAGCCCCTCGAGGATGCGCTCGCCCGCGCGGTCGTGCGTGACCAGCTGGCGCACGTCGTCGCACTCGGCGGTCGCGTACTCGGGGTGCGAGCCGACGTCGAGGTACAGGCGCGAGCCGTTGCGCAGGAACACGTTGGACGAGCGCCCCCACGCGACGACCTTGCGGAACAGGTACCGCGCGACCTCGTCCGCGGAGAGCCCCCGCCCGTCCTGGGCGGCGCACGTGACGCCGTACTCCGTCTCCAGACCGAAGATCCGTCTGTCCATCGCCGTGCTCCCCTCCCTCGCCCCCGTGCCGTCTGCCTTTCAGTCTGCGACCAGCAGGTCCTCCAGCAGTGCGCCGGCGAGCCGTCGGAACGTCCTGCGCGGTCGCGTGCGGTCCAGCACCGCGACCTCCAGCTGGGCGGCAGGGATCGTCCGCGGCTCGCCGCCGTCCTCCGCCGCACCCAGCGTGCGCACGGCGAGCGCGAGCACCTCGGGCAGGGTCAGCCCCGCGCGCCACTGCTCCGCGAGCAGGCCGCCCAGCCGGTCGGCCTGCCCACCCATGACGACGTACCCGTGCTCGTCCGTGACGGAGCCGTCGTAGGCGAGCCGGTAGATCTGGTCGCCCGCGGCAGCCCGGCCGACCTCGGCGACGACGATCTCGACCTCGAGCGGCTTGGACTCCGTGGTGAACGACGTACCCAGCGTCTGCGCGTACGCGTTGGCCAGGCCCCGGGCGGTGACGTCCTCCCGGTCGTAGGAGTAGCCGCGCAGGTCGGCGTAGCGCACGCCGGCCACGCGCAGGTTCTCGAACTCGTTGTACTTCCCGACGGCCGCGAAGCCGATGCGGTCGTAGATCTCGGAGATCTTGTGCAGCGCGCGCGACGCGTTCTCGGTGGCGAACGCGATCCCGTCGTCGTACTGCAGGACCACGACGGACCGGCCGCGCGCGATGCCCTTGCGGGCGTAGTCCGCCCGGTCCTTCATCAGCTGCTCGGGCGAGACGTAGAACGGCATGCTCATCGCGCACCACCATTCGCGTCGCGGTGACCCGCGTGGCCTCGACGGCGTTCCTGCTCGATCGTCTCGGCGACGGCGGCGAGATCGGGGTCGCCGACCCGCAGGTACCCGGACTCCGTCACGGTCGCGACGACCGGCCAGATCCCCCGGGTGTGGTCCGGCCCGCCGGTCGCGGAGTCGTCGTCCGACGCGTCGACGAGCGCCTCCACGGCGACCTTCACCGCGGCGTCGGCGTCGAGCCCCGGCCGCCACAGCTTCTTCAGCGAGCCGCGCGCGAACACCGAGCCCGAGCCCACCGCGTGGTGGTCGTGCTCCTCGTACCGGCCGCCCGTGACGTCGTAGGAGAAGATCCGGCCGACGCGGCGGTCCAGGTCGAAGCCGCCGAACAGCGGCACCACGGCCAGCCCCTGCATCGCCATGCCGAGGTTGCCGCGGATCATCGTCGCGAGCCGGTTGGCCTTGCCGTCGAGCGAGAGCAGGCTGCCCTCGATCTTCTCGTAGTGCTCGAGCTCGAGCTGGAACAGGCGGACCAGCTCCACGGCGAGACCGGCGGTGCCGGCGATGCCGACCGCCGAGTACTCGTCGGCGGGAAAGACCTTCTCGATCTCCCGGCTCGCGATCATCGAGCCCATGGTGGCCCGGCGGTCCCCCGCCATGACGATCCCGCCCTCGAACGCGAGCGCGAGGATCGTGGTGCCGTGGGGGGCCTGCACGTCCGAGGCGGGCCGGTTACCCGGCAGCAGCTGCGGGGCGTGGCTGGACAGGAACTCCACGAACGACGACGAGCCGGGGGTCGTGAAGGCGTGCGGCAGCCGCCCGGAGGCGGACGTGTCGGATGAGGTCATCGGCGGTCACTGACCGCCCTTCTGCACGAAGCCGCGCACGAACTGCTCGGCGTTGGACTCCAGGACGTCGTCGATCTCGTCGAGCAGCGCGTCGACCTCCGAGTCCCGCGACTGAGCGGCCGGAGCGACGGGGGTGGGGGTGTCCGGTCCGTCGTCCGGCTCGGCGTCCTCGCGGCGCGGGCGTACGTGTTCCTGACCAGCCATGGTGACCTCCCGGAGAACCGAAGCAGCGTGCTGCCGCCCACCCTAGGCCCATCTTCCGACGGTCCCGGTCCCCGCGCCCACGGTGCGGACGACGAACTCGTGGCGGTCAGGCCCCGAGCGCGTCCAGCAGGGCGGTCGCGTCGGGGCTGCGGTCCAGCAGCTCGCCCACGTGCGCGTGCGTCCCTCGCAACGGGTCACGCATCGGGACCCGCTGGAGCGTCGCGGCGCCGGGCACGTCGAACACCACCGAGTCCCAGCTGGCCGCCGAGATCTCTCCGCCGTACCGCGCCACGGCCTCGCCGCGGAAGTAGGCGCGGGTGTCCCGGGGCGGGTGCAGCACCGCGTCGGCGACGTCCTCCGCACTGACCAGGAGCTCGACCGCGTCCGCCTGGACCAGCCGGTGGTACAGGCCGCGCTCGGGCCGCACGTCGGACCACTGCAGGTCCATCGCCGCCAGGCGCGGGTGGTCCCACGCCAGGTGGTCGCGACGGCGCATGCCCTCGAGCAGGCGCAGCTTGGCCAGCCACTCGACCTCGCGGGCGCACGACGCCGGGTCCGTGCCCAGCCGGTCGAGCACCGAGGCCCAGCGCGCGAGCACGTCGGCGGTCTGCGCGTCGGGCTCGTCGCCGGTGTGCGCGAGCGTCGACAGGACCGCGTCGAGGTACTCGCGCTGCACCTCGAGAGCGGTCAGGCGGCGCCCGTCCGCGAGCTCGAGGCGAGCCGTGAGGGTCACGTCGTGGCTCACCACATGGACGGCGTGCACGGGGTCGCGCAGCGTCAGCCGGTCGATCGCCGCCAGCGCTCCCCCGGACCCGCTCTCGGCGACCGCGCGCTCGATGAGCCAGAGGGCCAGCGACGTGGTGCCGAGCCGCAGGTACGTGGCGACCTCGAGCATCGTCGCGTCACCGATGATCACGTGCAGCCGGCGCCACCGGTCCGGGTCGGCGTGCGGCTCGTCACGTGTGTTGATGATCGGGCGGCGCAGCGTGGTCTCCAGGCCGATCTCCGCCTCCATGTAGTCGGCGCGCTGCGACAGCTGGAAGCCCGGCTCCTCACCGCGCTGGCCCAGACCGACCCGGCCCGCACCGGTGAACACCTGGCGGGTGACGAAGAACGGGATCAGCCGCGCCGCCAGGTCGTGGAAGGGCACCGCCCGGTCAACGAGGTAGTTCTCGTGCATGCCGTAGGTGGCGCCCTTGCCGTCCACGTTGTTCTTGTAGAGCGCGACGTCCGGCAGCGCCGCCGTCGAGGCGAGCGCCCGGACGGACGCGAGCATCACGCGCTCGCCCGCGCGGTCCCAGCGGACGGCGTCGAGCGGGTTGGTGACCTCCGGCGACGAGTACTCCGGGTGCGCGTGGTCGACGTACAGGCGCGCACCGTTGGTGAGGATGACGTTGGCGGCGCCGGGATCCTCGTACTCCTCGGCGGTGGCCCGCGGCAAGGCCTGTGGGCCGTCAGGTGACCGCCCGTCGCCCGAGGGCGCGGGCTTCTCGGGGTCGTCGGTGAGCAGCGACGGGTGCGCCGAGGCCCGCTGCAGGTGGAACCCGCGGGCGTCGTGCAGCGGGTCCTCGTCGTCGTAGTCCCAGCGCGCCTTGGTCCGCGCACCCTCGCGCGCCGCGGCGTGCACGGCGACGACGTGGCTGGACAGCAGCATCGGGTTGGCCAGCGGGCGTCCGGGCTGGAGGATCCCGTACTCGGTCTCGATCCCCATCACGCGGCGCACGGTCACGGGACCCACCCTAGGGTCCCGTGACCGTGGGCCGACGCGCGCGTCCGCCTACAGGTACTGACCGGTGCTCGTGACGTTCTCGATGGTGCGCGAACCCTCGGCGCCCTTCTTGCCCTGCACGATCGTCCGGATGAAGACGATGCGCTCGCCCTTCTTGCCGGAGATGCGCGCCCAGTCGTCGGGGTTGGTCGTGTTGGGCAGGTCCTCGTTCTCACGGAACTCGTCCACGCACGCGGTGAGCAGGTGGTCGACGCGGATGCCCCGCTGGCCGTTGCTCAGGAAGTCCTTGATGGCCGACTTCTTGGCCCGGTCGACGACGTTCTGGATCATCGCGCCGGAGTTGAAGTCCTTGAAGTACAGGACCTCCTTGTCGCCGCTGGCGTAGGTGACCTCGAGGAACCGGTTCTCGTCGCTCTCGGTGTACATGCGCTCGACGACCCGGGTGATCATCGCCTCGACCGCCGCCGTGGCCGACCCGCCGTGCTCGGCGATGTCGTCGGGGTGGATCGGGAGCGTCGGCACCAGGTACTTGCCGAAGATCTCCCGCGCACCCTCCGCGTCGGGACGCTCGATCTTGATCTTCACGTCGAGCCGGCCGGGCCGCAGGATCGCGGGGTCGATCATGTCCTCGCGGTTCGACGCACCGATGACGATGACGTTCTCGAGCCGCTCCACGCCGTCGATCTCACTGAGCAGCTGCGGCACGATCGTCGTCTCGACGTCGCTGGAGACACCGGTCCCACGGGTGCGGAACAGCGACTCCATCTCGTCGAAGAACACCACGACCGGGTGGCCCTGCGACGCCTTCTCGCGCGCCCGGGCAAAGATCAACCGGATGTGCCGCTCGGTCTCGCCGACGTACTTGTTCAGCAGCTCCGGGCCCTTGACGTTGAGGAAGAAGCTCTTCGTGTCGGCCGTGGTCTCGCCGCGCGCCGCCGCGGCCGTGGCCGCCAGCGAGTGCGCGACCGCCTTGGCGATGAGCGTCTTGCCGCATCCCGGCGGGCCGTACAGCAGCACGCCCTTCGGCGGCTTGAGGCCGTGCTCCCGGAACAGCTCGGGGTGCAGGAACGGCAGCTCGACGGCGTCGCGGATCGCCTCGATCTGCGGTCCGAGACCGCCGATGTCCTTGTAGTCGATGTCCGGCACCTCTTCGAGCACCAGCTCCTCGACCTCGGCGCGCGGGATGACCTCGAACACGAAGCCGCTGCGCGAGTCGATGGTCAGCGCGTCGCCGATGCGCACGTGCGCGTCCCGGACCTGGCCGGCGAAGCGCACGACGCGCTCCTCGTCGCCCCGGCCCACGACCAGCGCACGGTCTGTGCCCAGCAGCTCCTTGACCGTGACGAGCTCGCCGACCTCCTCGTAGCCACCGGCCTCGACCACGGTCAGTGCCTCGTTGAGCATGACCTCCTGGCCCGGCTGGAGGCGCGAGACGTCGAGCGACGGGCTGGCGCCGACATGCATCTTCCGGCCCGACGACACGATGTCGACGGTGCCGTCGGCGCGGGAGCCGAGGAACGTCGCATAGGTCCCGGGAGGCTTGGCCAGGTCGTCGACCTGGCGCTTGAGGTCGATGATCTGCTCCCGTGCCGCCACGAGCGCGTCGCTGAGGCGCTCGTTCTTGGCAGCGAGCACTGTCAGCTCTCGGTGCAGGTCCCGTCCAGGGGCTGCCGAATCGGTCATCTCGTCGGCCTCCGTTCCGCGTCGCGCGTGGTCGTCACTCCGTCCCCACCGTGCACGGCTCTGTGCCTGCTGGTCCGACGACCCTAACCACCAGTGTCAACACAGGCGGTCCGACGCGCGCAGCGAGTGCTCGACCAGCGGACGAGGCACCTCACTCGGTGCTGGTGGTCTCCGTCGGGGCAGGCGCCTGGCCTACGTCGCGGCGTGCGCGGCGCAGCTTCTTGTCCGAGACGAGCCGCTCCCCCATGGCCTCGGGCGACCAGAGCTCGGAGTCGTCCACGGCGGGCGCACCGTCGGGCGCCACCGGGTAGGCGCCCTTCGCGGGCCGACGACGGCGCTGGGGCGCCTCGACGCCGTCCGCGAGCCGGCGGGTGGTGAGCAGGAAGCCGGTGTGCCCGATCATCCGGTGCTGCGGGCGGACGGCGAGCCCCTCCAGGTGCCAGCCGCGCACCATCGACTCCCAGGCCTCCGGCTCGGTGTACCGGCCGTCGCTGCGGATGTCCTCGGCGAGCCTGGACAGCTGCGTCGTCGTCGCGACGTACGAGATGAAGACGCCGCCGGGCGCGAGCGCGTCGGCGACCGCGTCGAGGTTCTCCCAGGGCGCGAGCATGTCGAGCACGACGCGGTCCACGCTGCCGGGCTCCGCCACGGTGGGCAGCACGTCGGAGAGGTCACCGACGGACAGCTGCCACGCGGGGTGCGGCCCGCCGAAGAACCCCTCGACGTTGCCACGCGCGATCGCCGCGAAGTCCTCCCGGCGCTCGATGGAGTGCAACGAGCCGCCGTCGCCGACCGCCCGCAGCAGCGACATGGTCAGCGCGCCGGACCCGACGCCCGCCTCGATCACTCTCGCCCCGGGGTAGATGTCCGCCATGGCGACGATCTGGCCGGAGTCCTTGGGATAGACCACCGCGGCACCGCGGGGCATCGACAGGACGTAGTCGGCGAGCAGCGGGCGCACCGCGAGGTACTCGATGCCGGCGGTGTTCCGGACGACGGAGCCCTCGGGCGCGCCCAGGAGCAGGTCGTGGCTCAGGTAGCCGCGGTGCGTGTGGAACGACGCGCCCTCGGCGAGCGTGATCGTGTGCAGCCGGCCGCGCGGGTCGGTGAGCTGCACGCGGTCGCCCGCACGGAAGAGGCCGCGACGCTGCGCGGCCCCGGTGGACGTCTGGTCGGGGTTCACGGTGCCCGAGTCTAGGAGCGGATGGCGGCCACGACGTCCATCGCGCGGATCAGGCCGACCACGCGACCGTCCACGACCGCCACCACGACGGCGGAGTGCTCCGTGGCGCGGCCCACGGCCGACACCAGCTCCTGGCCCGTGAGCAGGCCGTCGACCACCGCTCCGCCGGGCAGGGGGACGGCGACGGCGGTCACCGGGGTGGTCCCCGCGACGTCGGCGGGCACGGACGCTGCGGCGGCACGGTCGACGTAGGCGGCCGGTCGGCCGTCGGGCGACAGGATGACGACCTCCTCGGCGCCGGCTGCCGCGGCGAGCGCCCCGGCGTGCGCGAGGGACTCGGTGTGCCCCACGCCGGTCGCCCGGCGTCCGACGGAGGCGACCGTGAGGAGACCGACGGCCTTCTGCGTGCGGCCGCCACGCACCGCCGCGGACGCACCGGACCAGAGGAAGGCGCCCATCAGCGCGGCCCAGACGACGTCGTAGATCTCCGGCTGGCGGCCCTGCACGAGCGGCAGCAGGAGCGCCCAGGCGAACACGGCGACGGCGACGCCGCGTCCCACCCACCCGGCGGCGACGGTCCCCGTGTGCCGGTTCTTGGTGACGGCCCACACGGCCGCCTCGAGCAGGAACCCGCCGTCGAGCGGCAGACCGGGCACCAGGTTGAACAACCCGACGAACGCGTTGGTCAGGCACCCGGACCAGACCAGCAGCCCGACGAGGCTGTTCGTCTCGACGCCCTGCGCGACCGCGAGGAACCCGGCCGCGAGCAGGAGGTTCGCGATCGGTCCGACGACGGCGATGAGCGCACTGCTGGCGGGCGTCGGCGTGGCACCACCGAACGCCGTGTGCCCGCCCCACAGGGTGAGCACGAACTCGCGCGGCTGCTGTCCGCGGGCGCGGGCCATGAGCCCGTGCGCCAGCTCGTGCACGAGCACGGAGGCGAAGAGCAGGATCACGAAGCCCAGCGCGACGACGTAGACCAGTGCGCCGAGGTGGTCCGCCCGGGCGCGGACGGTGGGCGCGAAGATCAGGGTGAGCACGACCGCGGCGATCAGCCAGCTCGGGGCGAGGATGATCGGGGCCCCGACCGCCCGGCCGATCACCCAGCCGGACGATCGTCGTGCGGGGGGTCGGGAGGCGCTCACGGGTCAAGAGTAGGTGGGGCAGCGGTGGGTCGGTGGTCCGTCGTGTGGGCGCCCCCGCCTACGCTCGAGAGGTGACAGTGCAGCACCTCGACCAGGACACGCCCGACCTCCCGTCGGCCACGCTCGCCGACGACGCGGTGGAGGAGGCGGTCGAGGTCGCGGTCGAGGCGGCGGCCGAGGTGCGACCTCCGTCGCGGCCCGGGCTGTCCCCGTCCCGGGCGAACGACTTCCTGCAGTGCCCGCAGCTGTTCCGCTTCCGCGTGATCGACCGGCTCCCGGAGCCGCCCAGCTCCGCCGCAGCGCGCGGGACGCTCGTGCACGCGGTCCTGGAGCACCTCTTCGACCTGCCGGCGCCCGAGCGGACGCTCGCGGCGGCCCACGCCCTGCTGCCCGAGCAGTGGGCCACGCTCCTGGAGCGCTCCCCCGCGATCGGTGAGCTGTTCGCGGAACCGGCGGAGCTGGCGGAGTGGCTGACCAGCGCGGAGGCCCTCCTGGCGACCTACTTCACGCTCGAGGACCCCACCCGCATCCAGCCGCGCGAGCGCGAGCTCCTCGTGTCGACGGAGCTCGACGAGGACGGCCCCCAGCTGCGCGGCATCATCGACCGGGTCGACGTCGCGCCCAACGGCTGGGTCCGGGTGGTGGACTACAAGACCGGCCGCTCACCGCGGGCCGGGTTCGAGAGTTCCGCGCTCTTCCAGATGCGCTTCTACGCGTACGTCATCTGGCGCACCCGTGGGGTGCTCCCCAAGCGCCTCCAGCTCGAGTACCTCGGCGACGGCGTGATCCTCACGCACGAGCCGACGGAGGCGGAGATGGCGACCGTCGAGGCGCGGGTGCGCTCCATCTGGGGCGGCATCGAGGATGCCGCGCGGTCCGGGGACTGGCGGCCGCGCACGTCGAAGCTGTGCGACTGGTGCTCGTTCAAGGCCCTGTGCCCCGCGTTCGGCGGTACCCCGCCCGAGATCCCCGCAGGTGCGGTCGAGCGGTCGATCGGGGTCGTGCCCGCCGCCTGAGCGGTCAGCTGGCGCGCCGCAGGTCCAGCACGGTGCCGCCGGCGATGCGGGCGAGGTCCGGCACCGTCAGGTCGGCCAGCGACGCCACGCGGCTCAGACCGGGCCGCGGCGCGAGCGCCTGCATCACCTCGACGGCGACCACCCGGGCACCGGACGCGACTGCGGAGGCGACGCCCGCGTGCGAGTCCTCGACGGCCACGCAGTCGGCGATGTCGACGCCGAGGAGCCGGGCCGCCGTGAGGTACGGCTCAGGATCGGGCTTCGGCCGCGTCACGTCGTCCCCGCAGACGACGACGTCGAACAGCCCGACGGCTGCGGCGAACGGCTCGGCGAGCCGGCGGAACGAGGACGTCACGAGCGCCATCGGCACCCCGGCCTGGTGCAGCGCGTCGAGGATCTCCTGCGCACCCTGCTGCCACGGGATGCCGCTGGCGACCCCGGCGGCCACCCGGCCGTTGAGGAAGTCGGCGATCTCGTCGTCGGTCAGGTCGACACCGCGCGACCGCAGGATCGGGGCACACACGGCCATCGAGCTGCCCACCATCGCGAGGCCGTCCTGCCGGGTCCACACGCCGCCGTGCGCCTCCACCAGCTCGGTCTCGGCGCTCATCCAGTAGGGCTCCGTGTCGATCAGGGTGCCGTCCATGTCCCAGAGGACGGCAGACGGCGCGACGAGGTCGGTGAAGGGGCTGGGCATCGGTCCATCGTACGAGGCGCGGCTGCACGGCCGGCGTGACCTCCCGACGCGCGCGGGCGTCCCGTCCCGGTCGTCGCGACGCAGCGCCTTACGCTGGGCCGATGAGCGAGACCTCCTCGGCCGACCTCCCCGTCCGCGAGACCGTGCTGCTCGCGGCGTTCGAGGGGTGGAACGACGCCGGGTCTGCCGCCACCCAGGCCCTCGAGCACCTGCACGAGGTCTGGGACGCCGAGCAGGTGGACGAGCTGGACCCTGAGGAGTACCACGACTTCCAGGTCAACCGGCCCGTCGTCGGTCCCGGACCCGACGGGCGCCGCGAGATCACCTGGCCGACGACCGCGGTGGCCGTCGCGACCGCCCCGGTGAGCGGACGGCGGGTGGTCCTGGTGCACGGCATCGAGCCGTCCATGCGGTGGCGCCGGTACTGCACCGAGCTGCTGGAGATCGCCGCCGGGCTCGGGGTCGACACGGTGGTCACCGTCGGCGCCCTGCTCGCCGACGTGCCCCACACCCGGCCCATCCCCGTGAACACGACGAGCGAGGACGCGGGCGTCCGGGACGACTTCCGGCTCGAGCCCAACACGTACGAGGGTCCGACGGGCATCGTCGGGGTGCTCCAGCACGAGGCCGCGGCGCGCGGGATGCGGGCGATGTCCCTGTGGGCAGCGGTCCCCCACTACGTCGCGCACCCGCCGTCGCCGAAGGCCACGCTCGCGATCCTGCACCGCATCGAGCAGCTGCTCGGCGAGCCGGTCCCGCTGGGCGAGCTGCCCGACGACTCGGCCGCGTGGCAGCACGGGGTCGACGAGCTGGCCGCCGAGGACGCCGAGATCGGCGAGTACGTGCACCAGCTGGAGGAGGCCAAGGACACGGCCGACCTCCCTGAGGCGAGCGGCGAGGCGATCGCGCAGGAGTTCGAGCGCTACCTGCGCCGCCGCGACAAGGGCACCGGCGGCTGAGCCGTCTTCCGCAGCGTCCGCACTCGTGGGGCCCCGAGCCCGCCCGAGTGCGGACGTCGCGAGCGCTGGTGACGGGATGTCCGCGCCTCGGAGGCCTCGTACCTGCCGGAGTGCGGACGTCGTCGGCTAGATGTACTGCCCAGGCAGGTTGGTCAACCGCGTGATGGGTGCGACCTTGCCGATGGCTGAGTGGGGTCGGTGGTGGTTGTACTGGTGGAGCCATCCTGGCAGGGCTTTGCGGCGGGCGGTCTCGGACTTGTAGTGCTCGGCGAATGCCCAGCCGGCAGCCATGGTGCGGTGGAAGCGTTCGATCTTGCCGTTGGTCTGCGGACGGTAGGGGCGGGTCTTCTTCACGGCGATCTGCAGCTCGGCGCAGGCGTCGCGCCAGGCGAAGGACCGGTAGGCCGACCCGTTGTCCGACAGGACCCGTTCGACGGTCACGCCTCGGGCGGCGAACCAGGACACCGCCCGGCGCAGCACCCCGACCGCGGTGGCCGCGGTCTCGTCGTCGTGGATCTCGGCGTAGGCGACCCTCGAGTGGTCGTCGATGACGGTGTGCACGAACGCGGTGCCCATCTTGGCCTGGTACCAGGGGTTCTTCGCCTTGCCCGGCGTGGCCGCCCTGTTCTGGTCGCCCTGCTGGCGGCCGACGAACCGCCACCCGCCGCCGTCGGGGATGTTGCCGAGCTTCTTCACATCGACGTGGATCATCGCGCCCGCGTAGGGGTGTTCGTAGCGGCGGACCGGTTCCCCGGTGCGGATGTCGACGTGGGACAGCCGGTTGAGCCGGCAGCGGGTCAGCACCGCGTGCACCGTCGAGGCCGGCATGCCCAGGCGGGCGCCGATCTGGATCGGTGAGAGACGCTTCTTCCAGCGCAGGTGCACGACCTGACGCACCAGGTGCGCCGGGGTGCGGTTCGCGACACGGTGCGGGCGGCTCGAGCGGTCACCCATCGCGCTGGAGCCCATCGCGGCATAGCGGTCGGCCCACCGCTTCGCGGTCGGCCAGGACACGTGGAACCACTCGGCCGCCCGAGCCACCGGCCAGCCGTCATCGACGATCAGCCGGCCGATCCGCAGGCGCATCACCGGGGTCAAAGCAGCATTAGCGTGGGACACGAAGACCTCCTGGTCGTCGAGCGGAACCTTCAGCAGTCCCACTCCACGCCGGGAGGTCTTCGCCTGTCCACGCTCAATCAGAGCGTGTTGTCACACTCGATCAACCAACGTCCCTGGGCAGTACAACTAGAGGCGGATCCCCAGGAGGGCGTCGAGGGTGCGACCGATGACGCCCGGGGCACCCTCGACAGGGTCAGCCGTACCGGCGAGCGACAGGTCGGCCCAGGCATCGATCGCGGCCAGGGCCGCCGGCGTGTCGAGGTCGTCGGCCAAGGCGGCCCGCACGGCGGCGAGCGTCGAGTCGGCGTCCGGGCCCCCGTTGCCGGAGACCGCCGCGCGCCAGTGCTCCAGGCGCTCCTGCGCGGCGTGCAGCCCCTCGTCGGTCCAGTCCCAGTCGTCGCGGTAGCGGTGCGCCAGGATGGCCAGGCGCACGGCCATCGGGTCCACGCCCTGCTCGCGCAGGCGGGAGACGAGCACGAGGTTGCCGAGGGACTTGCTCATCTTGTGCCCGTCGAGCCCGACCATGCCGGTGTGCAGGTGGACCCGGGCACCGCGGCCCTGGTCGAGCAGCCGTGCGTGCGACGTGCTCATCTCGTGGTGCGGGAACTGCAGGTCGGAGCCGCCGCCCTCGACGTCGAACGGGAGCCCGAGCGCGTCCCGCGCGATGACCGCGCACTCGATGTGCCAGCCCGGACGGCCCCGGCCGAGCGAGCCGCCGTCCCACGCGGGCTCGCCCGCCCGCTCGCGGCGCCACAGCAGCGGGTCGAGCGGCGCGCGCTTGCCGGCGCGCTCGGGGTCTCCCCCGCGCTCCGCGGAGAGCGCACGCATGGTGTCGTCGTCGAGACCCGCGACGGCGCCGAAGTCGATGTCCGCGGTGAGGTCGGCGTAGACGTCGCCCAGGCCGTCTGTCGTCACCGCGTCGGGCGTAGGCACGCGGTACGCGGCACCGGCGGCGAGCAGGACCTCCACGGCCTCGACCACCGCGGGGATGACCTCGACGACGCCGGAGTAGACGTCGGGCGGGATGACGGCCAGCGCCGTCATGTCCTCGGCGTAGAGCTGCGTCTGCTCCGCGGCGAGGTCACGCCAGTCGATCCCGAGCGACGCCGCGCGCTCCAGCAGCGGGTCGTCCACGTCGGTGACGTTCGACGCGTACCGGACCGTGTGACCGGCGTCGCGCCAGGCACGCCCGAGGATGTCGAACGCGACGTAGGTCGCGGCGTGGCCCAGGTGGGTGGCGTCGTACGGCGTGATCCCGCAGACGTAGAGCGTCGCGTCGGTCCCCGTCGCGGCCAGCACCAGCTGGTCGGTCGAGGAGTCCCTCACCTGGACCGGGAGGCCTCGTCCGGGGAGCTGCGGGATGTACGGGGGCGGCCAGGTGAGCACGGCGGAAGCCTAACCGG
Source organism: Cellulomonas sp. P5_C5 (assembly GCF_054049655.1). Taxonomy (NCBI): domain Bacteria; kingdom Bacillati; phylum Actinomycetota; class Actinomycetes; order Micrococcales; family Cellulomonadaceae; genus Cellulomonas; species Cellulomonas sp. P5_C5. Next base: position 94,892 of record NZ_JBFULY010000025.1, read on the forward strand.
GCCACGGGGTCCACAATGCCCAGGTGACCCACCTGACATCGACCGACGACCGCAGTGAACGTGTCTGCGTGGAGACGTCCGACGGCTGGGAGCACGCGCAGGACGGGGCCCGTTCCCGTGGCGCGCGCTGGGTGATCGTCGGCTCGATGGAGGACCTGTCGGACGCTGCGCGTCGCTACGGCATCAGCGACCGCGCCATCGCGCTGCTCGAGCACCGCATCCCCGGCGCGCACCCGCCGGCCCCGAACCACGCGCAGCGCGCCCGACTCGACCGGTCACCCGACGGCGAGCTCATCCTGACGACGCCGACCCTGTCCTACGACGACGCCACGCACGACGTGAGCACGGGCACCCTGACGAGCGTCGTCGGCAAGGACGTCGTCCTCATGGCGGAGCTGGGCGACGCGCACGTGCTCGACCACGCGGTGGCCAAGCTGACCGGCGGGTTCCCCGTCCCCGACGAGGGCGTCCACCAGGTTCTCGCCGTCGTCGTGCTCACGCTCGTCGCGGAGGCGTCCGACGTCGAGATCGGCCTCGGGGACGCCGTCGCGGACGCCGAGCGCCTCGTGTTCTCCACGACTCGGCACCGCAACCCGCTGGAGCAGATCTACGACCTGAAGCGAGAGATCGCCGAGGCCCGCCGTGCGCTCAGCCCGGTGACGTCCGTGCTGCCCGAGCTCATGGCGGAGGCCGAGGAAGGACCCGGCCGGCGCCGCTCGCAGCCGTGGCTGCGCCGGGCCGAGGCCTGGGTCGACCGCCTGGACAAGCACCTCGACGGGTACGACGACCTGCTCAGCGACATGCTCTCGGTGCACCTGTCGCAGGTGTCGGTGCGGCAGAACGAGGACGTCCGCAAGATCTCGTCGTGGGCCGCCATCGCGGCGGCGCCCACCCTCGTCGCCAGCATCTACGGCATGAACTTCGAGCACATGCCGGAGCTGACCTGGACGTACGGGTACCCGCTGGCGATCGCCGCGATGGGAGCCGTCTGCTACTCGCTGTACCGGCTGTTCCGGCGGTCCGGCTGGCTCTGAGCGCTACGTCGTGACGGGTGCGCTGTTGGCGTCGAGCACGCCGGTGAGCAGCAGGATCACCACGAGCGCGGCCAGGCCGAGCCGGTAGTACACGAACGGCTTGTAGCTGAACGTGGAGACGATCTTCAGGAACACGATGATGACGAGGTAGCCGACGACGAAGGCGACGAGGGTCGCCACCAGCGTCGCCCCGAAGCCCGGCGTGCCGCCCTTGCCGAAGTCGTCGACGCTCTTGGCCAGCTGGAACAGCCCCGACCCGAACACCGCGGGGATGGCCAGCAGGAACGAGTACCGTGCGGCGGCCTCCCGCGTGTAGCCCATGAGCAGCCCACCGGTGATGGTGCCGCCGGACCGCGAGACGCCCGGCACGAGGGCGAGCGCCTGCCAGAACCCGAACTGGATCGCGTGCCGGCCGGTCAGCTCCGTGAGCTGACGCTGCTTGGCGCCCCGGCTGTCCGCCCATCCGAGCACGAGCGCGAAGCCCGCGAGCGTCAGGGCGACCAGCCACAGGTTGCGGAACGTCTGCTCGATGGAGTCCTGGAACGCCAGGCCGAGGACGACGATCGGGAGCGAGCCGAGCGCGATGAACCACGCCATGAGCGTGTCGTGGTCGGACCGCCCCAGCGGCATCCCGAGGCGTGCGCGCCAGTCGGTGCCGTGGTCGCCCCGGACCGACCGCCACCAGGCGGTGGCGATGCGCGCGATGTCCCGTCGGAAGTAGAGGATCACCGCGGTCTCGGTGCCCAGCTGGGTGATCGCCGTGAAGGCGGCGCCCGGGTCGGAGCCGAGCAGGTCACCGATGATGCGCAGGTGCGCGCTCGAGGACACCGGGAGGAACTCGGTCAAACCCTGGACGAGCCCCAGAAGGATCGCTTCGCCCAGTCCCATGGCCTCTGTCACGAGCGGACACGATAGCCGGGTGCGTTGCCGCATCAGGCCTGCGCGCGCCGATTAGTGTTGCGCCTCATGGAACAGCGCCACCTGGGCCGCACGGGTCTGCGGGTCTCCCGGCTCGGGCTCGGCACGATGACCTGGAGCCGCGACACCGACGAGCACGACGCCAAGGAGCAGCTGCGCGACTTCACGGACGCCGGCGGCACGCTGGTGGACACGTCCGCCTCCTACGCCGACGGGGGCGCCGAGGCGCTGCTCGGTGAGCTGCTCGGTGACGTGGTCCCGCGCGACGAGGTCGTCCTGTGCACCAAGGCCGGCATCCGGCGCACCAGCAGCGGCGGAGTGGTGGACGCCTCCCGCGGAGGGCTCCTGGCGTCGCTGGACGGCTCGCTGCGCCGCCTGCAGACCGACCACGTCGACCTGTGGCTCGTCCAGACGCCCGACCCGCGCACCCCGCTCGACGAGACGGTGTCCGCGCTGCGGCTGGCCGTCACCAGCGGGCGCGCGCGCTACGTCGGGCTGGCCAACCACGCCGGCTGGCAGGTGGCCCGGGCGGCGAGCCTGCTCGAGGGCGAGGTCGGGCTCACGGCCGTCCAGGCCGAGTACTCGCTGCTGCAGCGCGGGATCGAGCGTGAGGTGGTGCCCGCGGCGGTCGCGCTGGGGGTCGGGGTGCTCGCGTGGTCGCCGCTGGGGCGCGGTGTCCTGACGGGCAAGTACCGCCGGACCATCCCGGCCGACTCCCGGGCCGCGTCGCCGCACCTCGCGGGCTTCGTCGAGCCCTACCTCGCCCGGGCGTCCGCGACGATCGTCGAGGCGGTGGCCACCGCGGCCTCCGGTCTGGAGCGGACGCCGCTCGAGGTCGCGCTCGCGTGGGTGCAGGGGCGTGGGGTCGCGTCGGCGATCGTGGGCGCCCGCACCGCCACGCAGCTGCGGGCGTCGATCGCGGCGCAGGACCTGGTGCTGCCCGACGAGCTGCGCAGGGCCCTCGACGAGGTCAGCGCGCCGACGCTCGGCTACCCCGAGCGCTTCTAGCTACCGGCTGGCCTCGTCGGCGAGGTCGTCGACGTCCGCGTCGTCGTAGTCCTCGTCGTCCTCGTCCTCGTCGTCCTCGTCGTCCTCGCCGTCGTCCTCCTCCGCGAGGTAGAACGGCGTGGCCTCGCCGTGGACGGTGCCCAGCGCGTCGTCGTAGACCTCGAAGGCGTCGGCCAGGATGTCGTAGGCGTCGTCGACTGCGGGGTCGTCCTCGCCGTGCGGTGCGGCGACGGCGGTGTAGTGGGCCTCGAGGGCTGCGATCAGGCGGTCCAGCGCGGCACGCGGGTCGACGGTCATGCGACGACCGTAGTCGTCTGCGAGGCACAATGGCAGCGCGTAAGGTTCTCCGGCACGAGGCTCGGACTCTCTATCGTCGCGGCGCAGCGCCGTTGCGGGACGGGGTGGCGAATGGCACACGGTCAGACACGGACGAAGCGGCCCGACTGGGTCGCGCAAGGTGGTCAGTACGAGTACCGCGTGCTGCGGATCCCGGCGGCGACGTCCCGGAACGACGCGCGCCGGATGCTGACCGAGCAGGCCGAGCTGGGCCGCTGGGAGCTGTCGAGGACGCTCCTGTTCGCCGGTGGCGAGCGCAAGGTCTGGCTGCGGCGCAAGATCATCCGTGTGCGCAGCACCCTGACGGAGACCTCGGGCTAGGGGGCGTCGAGCGCTGCGTCGTCCTCGACGCGCGGACCCGCTGAGTCAGCAGGTCCGCAGGAGCCGGTCCAGGACGCGGGTGCCGAAGCGCAGGGCGTCCGACGGCACCCGCTCGTCGACGCCGTGGAACATGCCCGCGAAGTCGAGGTCGGCCGGCAGCCGCAGCGGCGCGAAGCCGTAGCCGCGGATGCCGAGCCGCGACAGCGACTTGTTGTCCGTGCCCCCGGACAAGGTGTACGGGAGCACGGTCGCGTCGGGGTCCTCGGCCAGCAGCGACTCGACCATCCGGTCGACCAGGTCCCCGCTGAACGGCACCTCGAGCGCCGTGTCGTGGTGGATCCGCTCGATGCTCACGTGCTCCCCCGCCAGCTCGGTGACGGTCCGCACGAACTGGTCCTCCAGGCCCGGCAGGTAGCGGCCGTCGACCGTCGCCTCCGCGGAGCCGGGGATGACGTTCGCCTTGTAGCCCGCGGTCAGCTGGGTGGGGTTGGTGGTGTGGCGCAGCGTCGCCCCGACGAACTTCGACGCCGGGCCGAGCGCGGCCACGAGCCGGTCGACGCCCTCGGGGTCCTCCGGGTCGAACGGCAGCCCGGTGAGCTGGGCGACGCCCTCGAGCAGCGCACTGACGGTGGGCGTCAGCTGCAGGGGCCAAGCGTGCCGGCCCAGTCGCGCGACCGCCTCGGCCAGGTGCGTCACGGCGTTGTCGGCGTTGACCTGGCTGCCGTGCCCCGCACGCCCGTCGGCGACGAGCCGCATCCACGACAGCCCCTTCTCGGCGGTCTGCAGCAGGTAGGCGCGCCGGCCGTCGACGTCGACCGAGAACCCGCCGACCTCGCTGATCGCCTCGGTGGCGCCCTCGAACAGCTCCGGACGGTGGTCGACCGCCCAGCGCGCCCCCAGGCTGCCGCCGGCCTCCTCGTCGGCGAACATCGCGACGACGACGTCCCGCGCCGGCCTGCGCCCTTCCCGGGCCATCTGCCGGACGACGGACAGGATCATCGCGTCCATGTCCTTCATGTCGACGGCACCGCGGCCCCAGACCAGGCCGTCCCGCTCCTCGGCGCCGAACGGGTCGACGGACCAGTCCTCGGCCCGCGCCGGCACGACGTCCAGGTGACCGTGCAGCACGAGCGCGGGACGCGACGAGTCCTCGCCCTCGAGCCGCACCACGACGCTGGCCCGCCCGGGCGCGCTCTCGAACAGCTCGGGGTCCAGGCCGACCTCGGTGAGCAGGCCCATCACGTGCTCGGCGGCTGCCCGCTCCCCCGGCCCGGAGTCGTCGCCGTAGTTCGACGTGTCGATGCGGATCAGGTCACGACAGATCTGCACGACCTCGTCCTGCGCGGTCAGAGAGCTGTTGCCGGGCGCGCCGGAGGCCGGGTGGGTGACGGGCATGCCGTCCACCGTACCGGCCTCCGGTTGCGCGCTCGGCGTCAGCTCGGGGTCGCCCCCGTCAGTCCTCGACGTGCCAGCAGCGGGTCGATCAGGGGGTCACGACCGCGCAGGTCACGGAACGCCTGCATCGGGTCGAGCGAACCCCCGCGCGACAGCAGCGCCGCCCGGAACGTGTCGCCGTTGCGCCGGTCGAGCCCGCCGTTCTCCCGGAACCACTCGACCGTGTCGGCGTCGAGGACCTCGGACCAGATGTACGAGTAGTAGCCGGCCGAGTACCCGCTGGCGAAGATGTGGTTGAAGTACGTGGTCCGGTACCGCGGCGGCACCGGGGTGTAGTCGACGCCGGCGCGCTGCAGGGCGGCCGCCTCGAACGCCTCGACCTGGTCGACGTCCGTCGGGACCTCGTCGGGCGACAGCCGGTACCAGGCCTGGTCGAGCAGCGCGGCCGCGAGGTACTCGGTGGTCGCGAACCCCTCGCCGTCCTGGCGTGCCGCCAGCAGCGTGTCCACCCACTGCGACGGCATCGGCTCGCCCGTCTCGTGGTGCAGCGCGAACGACCGCAGGATCGACGGGTCCCAGGCCCACATCTCGTTGACCTGCGACGGGTACTCCACGAAGTCGCGCGGGACGGCGGTGCCGGACTGCGAGGGCCATCGCACCGCGGAGAGCAGGCCGTGGATCGCGTGGCCGAACTCGTGGAACAGGGTGATGACCAGGTCCCACGTGAGCAGCGTGGGCTCCCCCTCGGGCGGCTTCGGGACGTTGAGGTTGTTGACCACCACGGGACGCTCGTCGAGCAGCGTCGACTGGTCCACGAGGTTGTTCATCCACGCCCCGCCGCGCTTGGACTCGCGCGTCCAGAAGTCGCCGAGGAACAGGCCGAGCTCGCTGCCGTCCGCGTCGAACACCTCGAACACGCGCACGTCGGGGTGGTAGCCCACCAGGTCGTGGCGCTCCGCGAACGTCAGGCCGTAGAGCTCGGTCGCCGCACGGAACACCCCGTCGGCCAGCACCCGCTCCAGCTCCAGGTAGGGACGCAGGATGGCGTCGTCCAGCGAACGGCGCTCCTTCTTGACCTGCTCGGCGTAGAACTGCCAGTCCCACGGCTCCAGCCGGGCGCCGGGGTGGTCGTGCCCGAGCGCCTCGGCCAGGTCGGCACCCTCGGCGCGGGCGTTGGCGACGGCCACGGGAGCGAGCCGCTCGAGGATGTCCGAGACGGCCTGCGCGGTCTTCGCCGTCGCGTCGGCGGCGACGTACTCCGCGTGGTGCGCGTAGCCGAGGAGCTGGGCGCGCTCGGCGCGCGTGCGGGCCAGGCTCAGCAGGGTCGCGCGCGTGTCGTGCGGCCCGGACGCCCCACGCCCGGCAGACGCGCGGAAGACCCGCTCCCGCAGCCCACGGTCGCGCAGCGCGGCCAGCGGCGCCTGCTGCGTCGGC
>NZ_JBFULY010000026.1:0-63558 GCF_054049655.1 Cellulomonas sp. P5_C5
CCTCGAACGCCTCCGGCATCATCGTGTTCGCGAGCATCGTCAGGATCGCGCCGGCCGCGAACGTGAGGACGAACGCGAGCACAGCGGGGGGCGCGTCCTGGAAGAGGCCGTAGCCGGYCGCGGAGGCAGCGCCCGAGACGACCGCGATCGCCACCCACATCCACAAGATCCGGGCACGGGTCCAGCCGGCGGTCGCCAGGCCGGTGGTCGAGCCGATCGCCTCCGGCAGGTTCGAGATGAAGACCGCGACGAGGTAGGCGACGCCGACCTCACCGCCCTGGAAGATCGTCAGCCCGATCACCATCGACTCGGGGATGCCGTCGAGCACCGTCCCGAGGACGATCGCCAGCGCCGACCCGCTCTGCTGCCCGCCGCTCACGTCCTTGCGATCGCCACCGCCCCACCGACCGATGAGCAGGTCCCCGCCGAAGAACACCAGGCACCCGGCGAACAGACCACCGATCAGCGCGCCGCTCCCGGTGGACAGGTCCGACGCGACCTCGACCAGGTCGAACGCGACGGCGCTGATCAGGACCCCGGCGCCGAACGCCATGATCAGCCCGATGGTCCGCGTCCGGATGCGCAGGAACAGCGCCACGAGCGCGCCCACCACCAGAGAGCTGGCCGCGAGCAGCCCCCAGCCGAACGCATCGACCATTACTGCGCTCCTCCCGATGCGTCAGCCCGGCAGCCGTGTCCGGACGGCCGACGTTACGGGGTGCAGCTCAGGGTGTCTCGCCTTCCTCGGTCGTCGCGTCGACACTCTCAACCGCCGAACACACCCTCGACGTCGGGCAGGCGCTCGAACCGCGAGAACGTCMCCCGCTCCGCGATCTCCGTCGCGGCCGACAGGACCCCGTCCCACGCGGTACGCGCGAGCGTGCCCCCCACGCTGATGCGGCGGACCCCGAGCTGCGCGGCCTCGGCAACTGTGGTGAACGGGGAGTTGATCAGGAGGTTCACCGGTTTGGGTGCCACCGCGGCCACGATGGCGGACACGTGCTCCAGGTTCTCGATCCGCGGGGCGTAGAGACAGTCGGCGCCGGCGTCCGCGTACGCACGGAGCCGTCTGATCGTCTCGTCGATGTCCGGACGGCCGCAGACGAACCCCTCCGAGCGACCCGTCAGGACGATGCCTGTGCCGCTCTCGTCGATCGCCTGGCGTGCCGCAGCCACCCGCGCCACGGCCAGCTCGAGGTCGAACAACGGGTGGGCCTCGTCTCCTGACGAGTCCTCGATCGAGAGTCCGGCGATCCCCGTCTCCGCGGCCAGCCTCACGTTCGCCGCGACGCCGGCGGGATCCACGGCGTAGCCGTCCTTGAAGTCGGCGTTGACCGGCACCGATACCGCGCCGACGATCCGACGGAGATGCTCGAGCGTCTGGTCGCGGGTGACCTGTGCGTCCGGGAGTCCGAGCGACCAGGCCAAGCCGGCGCTCGTCGTGGCCAGCGCCGGGAATCCCAGACCTTCCAGGAGCCGTGCGCTCCCGACGTCCCACGGGTTCGGCATCACGAAGCACCCCGCTCGATGCAACCGATGGAACTCGGCGACCCGATCMTCGACCATGTCCGCACCCCACACCTCGTCAACGAGCCAGGGCTTCGCACTCTATTCCGGTCCGGTCGAAGCCCTTCCCTGGCTCACCTCGGTGAGCAGCCCCGTCGCGACGTCGAACACGAACCCCCGGATCGCGTCCTTGTGCGGCACGAACGCGCTGGCCTTGATGCGCGCGATCGACTGCCGGACGTCCACGTCGAGATCGGTGAACGACTCGGCGGCCCACTCCGGCTTGATCCCCGTCTCGTCCTGGATCGACTGCTTGAACGCGTCGTCGGTGAACGTGAGCATGCCGCAGTCGGTGTGGTGGATGAGCACGATCTCCCGGGTACCCAGCAGCCGCTGGCTGATGGCCAGCGACCGGATCTCGTCGTCGGTCACCACACCGCCGGCGTTGCGGATGACGTGGGCCTCCCCCGCGCCGAGGCCGAGGATCCCGTACACGTCCAGCCGCGCATCCATGCACGCGACGACCGCGAGGTGTCGCGACGGCGGCATCGGGAGCGGGCCGGTGAACGTCTTCGCGTAGGTGCGGTTGTTCTCGAGGTACTCGTCCGTGACCGTCATCGGAACCTCCGTCAGGATGTGTCGTGGTCGGAGCGTAATCCCGCCCGAACCAGTCCGCATTCAACCGCAGCGGCGCGCGTTCGACAGGCCCGATGCACTGGATCCCGCTCCCAGTCCACGGAGACGCGCTGCCCGGACTACGGCGCCGATCGGAAGTACCGACCGGGCTCCAAGTCGACGGGCCTCTGGAGCATCTCGGCTGGTTTGGCAAGAAGCTCGACGACGAGGAGCGCGTGCACCCCCGAGCGCGGCGTTCAGGCGAGGGCGTCGACGCGGTCGAGGTCGGCCGGGCGGCGGCCCTCGAGCGCACACACCGCTGCGAGGCGGTTGGTGACCCCGAGCTTCCGGTACGCGTTCTCGAGGTGCTTGCGGACGGTGGCCAGTGCCACGAAGAGCCGCTCAGCGATCTCGGCGTTGGAGAGACCTGCCGCCACCATCCGTAGGACGCGCCTCTCCTGCGCGGTGAGGGAGAGCGGCGCTGCCGGCGTCGGACGCTCGCGCAGCAGTCGCTCCAGCGCCGGGGCGACGAGGCYGAGCAGGGCTCGGTCCCGAGCCGAGAACCGACTCCTCCGGCGAACCAGCCACAGCCGGACGACGTGGCCCGTGCCGTCTCGAACTCCGACCGTCAGCAGGTGGGGGGTCCAGCCTACGGACGAGCTGTCGCGCGGAGGTTCCCCCAAGAGCTCGTCTTCGCCGAGCGGGACCGGACCGGCGCCGGCACGCAGGGCATATCCCTTCGTCCAGTCGTGGATCATGCCCACCCCGCCGACGATCGGACCCGTCCCGTCGAGCAGCGTGATGCCGAGCGCGTCGCAGTCCACCAGCCGGGCGAGGTGGGGCAGGACGCACTCTCCCGGGAGGGCCGCGCCGGGCGCCGGCTCGGAGGCGAGCAGCGCGCGCACGACGGTCTGCTCCCTCTCGCGCAGCAGCAGGTCGGCCATGACTCGCTCTCCGTGCCCGCCGGCCCCGACGGGCACGTCCCGAGTCTCGTCCCCATGCCCCCCGGCGTCCAGCGCCGGTGGAGCACCGCGAAGATTCGCGGAAATGCGCATGGCGGTCACGCCGCCGCCGGTTCGAGACTGGGACGAAACTTCGAGGAAAGGTGCGCCTCATGCACCCCCGTCGTCGCATCGTTGCGGTTGCCGCTGCGGTCCTGCTCGCCCCCCTGATCACGGTGCCGGTCGTCGGATCGGCGGCGAGCGCCAAGCYGCTCGGATCATCGATCGCCGTCGACTGGMAGCGGACGGCGGACCATCTACACCGAGGCTGGCAGTGCGCCGCCGCTCGGCGCGCTCTACCTCGCCTTCACGTCGCTCGCCGTCCACGACGCTGCGAAGAAGGCGCAGCGGCACGGCATGCATGCAGCGGCGGCCGCGGTAGCGACGGCCGCGCACGACGTGCTCGTCGAGTACTTCCCGGCATCCGCGGCCGCGCTCGACACCGACCTCGTCAATAGCCTGGCGAGGGTCCGCGACGGCGCGAAGCAGGACGCCGGTGTGGCCATCGGTGCCGCCGCCGCGGACAGGATGATTGCCTCCCGCGTCGACGACGGCCGCTTCGACCCCACGTACGTCTACAGCAAGCCACCCGCTCCTGGGGTCTGGCAGCCTGCACCGGGGGGCGCGATGGCCCTGCCCTGGCTGGGCTACGTCGACCCGGTCGTGCGCATCCGCCCCGTCGTCCTCGACGGGCCGGACCCCATCACCAGTGCCGCCTACGCGCGGGACTACGACGAGGTCCGCGTGGTCGGCAACGTCGGCTCGACGACCCGCACCGGCGACCAGACGACGATCGCGCAGTTCTTCGCGAACAACCCGATGTTCATGTACCGCACGGCAGTGTGCGACCTGCTCGCCGCCGAGCCGCCGGGTCTGCTGCCGACGACCCGCCTCTTCGCCCGGATCGACGCAGCCGTCGTGACCTCGTTCATCGCGACCTGGCGGCTCAAGTACGAGATCGGGTACTGGCGGCCCGTCCAGGCCATTGCTGGCGCGGACACGGACGACAACCCTGCGACCACGCCTCAGGACAACTGGGTGCCCTTGGTGGCCAACCCGGCGTACGCCGACTACACGAGCGGGCACGCCGGCGCGACGTCGCCGTTCGCGCAGGTACTGCGCCGGACGCTCGGTGACGACACCGCGCTGGTCCTCACGGCCGGGCCCATCACGCGCAGCTATGCCACGTTGACCGCGCTGGAGCACGACGCCCTCAACGCCCGGGTCTGGGGCGGCCTCCACTTCCGAGACGCAATGGACGACGGCTACTACCTCGGCCACACGACGGCCGACCGCGTGATGGCGGCCGTCCACTGACGGCCGGGGTCGCGGCTGACTGCGGTCGGCGCGCACCGACTCGATGCCGCCGTCCCTCCCGCTCATCGGCGAGCGCGTGCCGACGCCCGGAAAGCGAGTCGATCGATCTCGACGACGTCAACGCATCGGCCAGGGACGCCCTCGCCGGCGTCGGTTGGTCGGCGTACGGGGCAATCCATTGAGACTTAGGGTCCCGAAGGCTCCTAGATAGAGGTCAGCGGCTCTTCGGATCGTTCCCGAAAAGCCGCTGACCTGGACATTCACTGTCGGGCTGACAGGATTTGAACCTGCGACCCCTTGACCCCCAGTCAAGTGCGCTACCAAGCTGCGCCACAGCCCGATGGCTCCCGCAGAAGCCTCGGAAACTCTACCCCACGGGCGAGGTGGTCCGGTCATCGGCGATCACGTCGAGCTCGGCGGCGACGACGCCGAGGATCACCAGGTCGACCAGCAGCCCGAGGGTCGCGTCCCAGGGTGAGAGCCGGAACAGGAAGATCTGGGTGATCAGGAGGGCGACGAGGACGGCTCGACGGAACCAGCGGTAGCCGGCCTCGCGGTCGCGGCGGACCCGGACGAGCCCGACGACGGCGAACGCGGTGGACGCGAGTCCGCTGAGCAGGAGACCGGCGACCAACCAGACGGGCTGGTCGGCGGAAGCGGTCCATCCGTAGATGCCGCGGGCGAGCGTCACGACGGACGTGGCGACGAGGACGGCGACGGTCACCCACGGGACCCATCGGGCGCGCACGAGCCAGCGGGAGGCGGCGACRACCCACCGCGAGGTGGCGCCGACGGGGTCGGGGACCTCAGCGGCGTCGTGCTCCACGGCGTCGAGCAGGGCGCGTACCTCGGCAGCACCCGGGACGTCCMCGGCGCGGGACAGGTACCAGCGGGCGCGGGTGCGTTCGCGGGTGCTGAAGCCTCCGGCGAGGCCGGAGACGGCCTGGTCCGCCGCGGCGGCGAGGTACTCCGCGGGGTCGCGCGGGTGGCGTCGCTGCAGGACGTCGGCGAACAGTCCGAGCCCGATGACCACGAGGTAGATGAGCGCGGCCGTCGGCTCCCAGAAGTAGTCGTAGTCGGAGGTGACGAACTTCCCGACCTCGTCGATGAACAAGCCGAAGCCCACCCCGGCGAGCAGCACGGCGGCGCGACGCGCCACGGGACCGATGAACGTCATGAGGCCGACGAACGCGAGGGCCATGAGCAGGCCGCCCCAGAGCACGTGGGAGATGTGCACTCCCCCGCCGCCGAGCTGCGGGAACCCGGTGAGGTCCAGCAGCAGGCGCGTCACGATCACGGTCGCCAGGGTCGTCACCAGGAACCCGGTGATGTGGCTGCTCGACGCGGGGTCGCGGGGCAGGCCGAGCCTCAGGAGAGGGCGTCGGTGCTGCACGGACCCCTCCGGCGTCACCGCTTGCGCTTCTCCCGCACCCGTACCGAAATCGAGATGGGGGTGCCCTCGAACCCGAACGTCTCGCGCAGGCGACGCTCGATGTAGCGGCGGTAGCCGGGGTCGAGGAAGCCGGTCGCGAAGATGACGAAGCGGGGCGGGCGCGTGGACGCCTGCGTCGCGAAGAGGATGCGGGGCTGCTTGCCGCCGCGCAGCGGGTGCGGGTGGGCCGCGACGAGCTCCCCGAGGAACGCGTTGAGGCGCCCGGTCGAGATGCGGGTGTCCCACGAGTCCAGCGCCCGCTCGAGCGCGGGGACCATGCGGTCGGTGTGCCAGCCGGTCTTGGCGGAGATGTTCACGCGGGGCGCCCACTGCACCTGCACGAGGTCCTGCTCGATCTCGCGCTCGAGGAACGGGCGGCGGTCCTCGTCCATGAGGTCCCACTTGTTGTACGCGATCACGAGGGCACGACCGGCCTCGATGACCTGCGTGATCACGCGGGTGTCCTGCTCGGTCAGCTTGACGGAGGCGTCCACGAGGACGACGGCCACCTCGGCCTTCTCGATCGCGGCCTGGGTGCGCAGCGAGGCGTAGAAGTCGGCGCCGGACGTCTGGTGCACGCGGCGCCGGATGCCGGCGGTGTCGACGAACACCCACGGCTTGCCCTTGAGCGCGACGAGCTCGTCGACCGGGTCCCGCGTGGTGCCGGCGACGGAGTCGACGACGACGCGCTCGGCGCCCAGCACCTTGTTCAGCAGCGAGGACTTGCCGACGTTCGGGCGACCGACCAGCGCGACGCGACGGGGACCGTCGGGGATCGGGGTGCCGTGCGCGGAGACCTCGGGCAGCGCGTCGATGGCGGCGTCGAGCAGGTCGCCGGTGCCGCGGCCGTGCAGGGCCGAGACGGGGAACGGCTCGCCGAGCCCGAGCGACCAGAGGTTGGCCGCGTCGGCCTCCCCGGCAGGGCCGTMGACCTTGTTGGCGCACAGCACGACCGGCTTGCCGGCCTTGCGGAGCAGCCGGACCACCTGGGTGTCGGTCTCGGTGACGCCGACGGTGGCGTCGACGACGAAGATGACGGCGTCGGCCAGGGCGATGGCGACCTCCGCCTGCTGGGCGACGCGCGCCTCGATGCCGGCGACGTCGACCTCCCACCCGCCGGTGTCGACGAGCGTGAACCGCGTGCCCGACCAGTCGGCGGGGTAGCTCACGCGGTCGCGCGTGACCCCGGGCTTGTCCTCGACGACGGCCTCGCGGCGACCGAGGATCCGGTTGACGAGGGTCGACTTGCCGACGTTCGGTCGGCCGACGACCGCGAGCACCGGGAAGACGACGACCGGCTCCTCGCCGATCTCACCGACGTCGCCCGCGTGCAGGAGGGCAAGGTCCTCATCCTCGAGCTCGTACTCGGTGAGCCCTGCGCGCAGCGCCCGCTCACGGTCGGCGTCGCCGGTCTCGTCGGGCAGCGCAAAGGTCGGCTCGGGCTCAGTCATGCACCCATTGTCCCCTGTGCACGGACCCGGGGACGACTCCCGGCGCGAGAGTCCCGTCACGGACGCCAGATGACGACCTCGACGTCACGCGCACGCTCCGCGAAGGTGCCGCTCGGGGACGCCTGTCGCAGGACCCGGCGCAGGTCGTCGTCGAACTCCGACAGGCGTGGCCCGAACAGGTGCGGGGCGGCGCTGGACAGCGAGAACACCGCGGACACGACCTCGTCCGTCGAGCGCTCCACGACATCGCCGCGCACCACCGCGAGCCGCTCCGGTCCCTGGAAGCCGGCGTCGCGCATGACGTCCTCCTCGCCGCTGCGCGTCCCGAAGGGCAGCGCACCCTGGCCCGCCCGGCGGACCGGCCCGAGGTAGGCGGCGACGAGCTCGTCGACCTGGTCCCACGGCGGTCGGGGGTGCGGGAGCGCGTCGTCGCCCTCCACCCCACGGTGCGTCGTCGCGAAGACGTGCACCCACGCCCCGCCGGGCTCGAGCATCGGACGGACCGCGCGGGCGACCTGCGGCTGGTCCATCCAGTGGAACGACTGCGCGAACGTCACCAGCCGGAACGTCCCCAGGTCCGCGGGCAGCGCCTCGGCACGCAGCTGTCGCCACTCGGTCCCTGCTGCGCCCGAACGCCGAGCCTCGGCGATCATCCCGGGGTCTGCGTCGACACCCACGGCCGACGCGACCAGTGGGGCGAGCAGCAGCGTCAGGGACCCGGGTCCGCAGCCGACGTCGAGCAGACGCCCGGTGCCGTCGAGACCGAGCGCGTCGCGCAACGCGTCGGCGAGCTCCGCCGGGTAGGCCATCCGACCCACGGCGTAGTGCCGGGCGCTGCCCTCGTAGAGGCTCGGGTCCCAGGCCCAGTCCATCAGAGCGCGCGTTCCCTGTTCGGGTCGTCGGTCGGCAGGACCAGGCCGGTCCGTGCGCAGGCCCGGTCGACCAGCTCGGCGAGCGCCACCCGGATCGACTCGTTCGCGCCCTCGAGGGCGGCCCGGCCCGACATGCCCGGTGAGCGTTCGAGGACCAGCGGCTCCCCGAACTCGATCGCCAGCCGACGCCGCAGGCCGGGCACGTGCCCGACGGACTCCCCCGTCCGGCGCGTGCCGAGCACGGCGACCGGGACCACCGGGGCGTGGCCGTTCAGCGCGAGCCACGCGATCCCGGCGCGCGCGCTCGCCGCATCACCCTTGCCGCGGTTCCCCTCGGGGAAGACCCCCACGACGCCACCGCGCCGGAGCACGACCAGCGCACTGTTCAGCGCGGACCGCCCGCCGTCGTGCTCGACGGGGATCTGACCGGCCGCGCGCAGCACCGAGCCGACCGGGCCCCAGAACATCTCCGACTTCACCAGCATGTGCGAGGGCCGCGGCGAGACACCGAGCAGGATCGGTCCGTCGACGATGCCCGTGTGGTTCGCGGCGAACAGGACCGGCCCGTCGGTGGGCACCAGGTGCGCGGCGGTCACGTCCGTGTCCCACACCCCGCGCGCGAGGAACCGGCCGATCCAGCGCGCCCAGCGCGGACCGCGCTCCGTCGGTCCGGCGGGCGTGCTCACGGGCGAGGGCCGACGACCGACTCGACGACGTCGAGCACGGCCTGCACGGTCTGCTCGAGGTCCAGGTACGACGAGTCCACCGTCACGACCCCCTCGGCGGCGACGTGGAACTGCACGACGGTCGAGTCGTCGGCGTCGCGACGCAGCACCTGGTCGCGGGTCGCCTCGACCGCGGCGGCGTCGGCGGTGCCGTGCACGTCGCGGGCCCGTCGGGCGAGGCGCGCCTCCTCGCTCKCGGTCAGCAGCACCCGGACGTCCGCGTCGGGCGCGACGACCGTGGTGATGTCACGCCCCTCGGCGACGATGCCGCGCCCGCGCACGCGCGCCGACTCGATCTCCGCACGCTGGAGCCTCCCGAGCTCGGCGCGTACCTCGAGGTTGGTCGCGACCGCGCTGACGGCCGCCGAGATCTCCGTGGTCCGGATCGCCTCGCCGACGTCGATCCCGTCGACGTGGACGGTCGGATTCAGCGGATCGACACCCATGACCAGCGGCAGGGTGCGCACCTGACCGGCGACCGCATCGACATCGGTGAGCGGCACCCCTTGGTGGAGGCACCACCATGTCGCTGCCCGGTACATCGCGCCCGTGTCGAGGAAGGCGAGTCCCAGGGCGCTCGCCACCCCGCGCGAGACGCTCGACTTGCCGGACCCCGAAGGTCCGTCGATCGCGACGACCACTGCCTTGCTCAACTCACCAGTCTCCATCCGCGGGCAGTCAGCTCCGCCTCGAGGTGCTCCACCCGACCGGGCAGCACCGAGATCTCCGCCATGCCGACCGGTCGACCGGCCGCGTGCTCCAGGTGCAGGTCCTCGAGGTTGACCCCCGCCTCCCCCACCTCGGTCAGCAGCCGCGCGAGCTCGCCCGGCGCGTCGGGCACGAGGACCGTGACGACGCCGTAGACCCGCTGCGCGCCGCCGTGCTTGCCGGGGATGCGGGAGACGCCGGCGTTCCCGTCGGCGATCGCCTGCGCCAGGGTGGCCAGCGCGCCCAGCTCGATCGTCTCGGGTCCGTCGGCGGCGGCCGCCTGCCCGAGCGCGTCGATGACGGTGTCGAGGTCGGAGCGCAGGTCCCGCAGGACGTCACGCACGGCGCTCGCGTTCGCCGCCAGGATCGAGGTCCACAGCGCGGGGTCGGACGCGGCCAGCCGGGTCACGTCGCGCAGCCCTTGACCCGCCAGTCCGAGTGCGGCGTCGTCGGCCCCCCGCAGCCTCGCGGCGACGAGGCTCGCGGCGACCTGCGGGACGTGCGAGACGGCGGCGACGGCCGCGTCGTGCGCGTCGGCGTCCATGGCCACGGGCACCGCACCGAGGTCGACGGCCAGCGAGCGGACCGCCAGGACCGCGTCCGGGTGCGACGAGCCCGAGTCGGCGATCACCCAGGGCCGGCCGAGGAACAGGTCGGGGACGGCGGCCGACGGGCCGGACCGCTCACGGCCCGCCATCGGGTGCGACCCGACGTAGCGCGTGAGGTCCGCACCCGCGGCCCTCAGCTCGGCCAGCACGTACCCCTTCACGCTCGCCACGTCGGTCACCACGGCGTCCGGGTACGCCTCCAGCTCCGCGCGGACCACGTCGGCGGTCACGTCGGGCGGGGCGGCGACGACGATCAGGGTCGGTGCTGCGTCGTCGGGACGGGCGGGCCGACCGGCGCCGACGTCCCGCGCCAGCGCCAGGGCGGTGCGGGACGGGTCGTGCAGGACCACGTCGACACCGTGGGTGCTCAACGCGAGACCCACGGACGTGCCGAGCAGGCCGGTGCCGACGATGCGCACCGGCCCTCGCGTCGCCAGCGTCACATGCCCACCCGTGTCATCAGGGAGCCCACCTCGGTCTTCGACAGCACGCGCGTACGGCCCGGCTTCAGGTCGCCCAGGCGGATGGGGCCGATCTGGGTTCGGACCAGCTGGGTGACCGGGTAGCCGACCTCGTCGAAGATCCGCCGCACGATCCGGTTGCGACCCTCGTGCAGCTCGATCTCCACCAGGCTCGCCTGCGGGGTCGTCTGCACGATCTGGAACTTGTCGACCTTGGCCAGCCCGTCCTCCAGCTCCACGCCCTTGATCAGCCGGGTGCCCAGCGAGGGCGTCACGCGGCCCTCGAGCTGCACCAGGTACACCTTGGTGACGCCGTGCGACGGGTGCGACAGCCGGTTGGCCAGGTCGCCGTCGTTGGTCAGCAGGATGAGGCCCTCGGTCTCGGCATCGAGCCGGCCGACGTGGAACAGCCGCTCCTCGCGGTCAGACACGAACTGCCCGATCGAGGGGCGGCCCTCGGGGTCGTGCATGGTCGAGACCACGCCCTTGGGCTTGTTCAGCGCGATCGTGATGATCGACGAGTCCAGCTGCACCCGCATGCCGTCCACGTGGATGACCGCCGTGAGCGGGTCCACGCGGACGCCCAGCTCGAGCACCTTGTTGCCGTCGACCGTGACACGCCCGGCCGAGATGAGGTCCTCGCACGCGCGCCGCGAGCCGAGCCCTGCCGCCGCGAGCACCTTCTGCAGGCGCACGCCGTCGGGGTCGTGCACGTCGATCGTCACCTCGGGCGTGCGGCTCGGTTTCTTCGGCCGGCTCGACGCCCCGTCGGTGCGAGGGCGTCCGGTGCCACCGCTGCGCGGGTAGCCGCTCCCGCTCTTCGGACGAGGCGCGCCGCTGCGCGCCCCGGCACCCGGTCCGCCACGCGACGCTCCGCCGGTCGCACCTCGCGTGCCGCCACCGGTGCTCGAGCCGCCGCGGTACCCGCCGCTGTCGCGCGAGTCGCCACCGCTGCTCGAACCGCCGCGGTACCCGCCGCTGTCACGAGAGCCACCGCCGCTGCTCGAACCACCTCGGTACCCGCCGCTGTCACGAGAGCCACCGCCGCTGCCCGAACCACCTCGGTACCCGCCGCCGTCTCGAGAACCGCCGCTGCCGCCTCCGCGCGTGTCGCCGCCGGTGCTGCTCCCGCGGTAGCCGCCGCCACCGCTGCTGCGGTACCCGTCTCCGCCACCGGTGCTGCCGCGGTAGCCCTCGCCGCCGCCGGCCCCGCGGTACCCGCCGCCGCTGCCGCCGCGGGACTCACCMGAGCCGCCGCTGCCGCCGCGGTACCCGCCCGCGCTGCCGCCCCGGCTGGCGCCGGATCCGCTGCTGCCCCGAGGCGCGCCGCCCCTKCCGCCGGACTGACMACCGGACTGGCCGGCGCCCCCTGACCGTCGTTCCTGCGGGCTCATCTGTTGTCTCCGATCGCCTGGTCGACGCCATCGAAGGCGTCGATGTCCGGCAGGTAGGGCGCGAGCGGGGGCATCTCGTCCAGGCTGGACAGCCCCATCCGCTCCAGGAAGTATCCCGTGGTCTGGTAGAGCACCGCACCGCTGGAGGGATCCGTCCCCACCTCGGCGACAAGTCCACGGGTGGTGAGCGTGCGGACGACGCCGTCGACGTTGACGCCACGGACCGCCGAGACCTGACCGCGCGTCACGGGCTGCCGGTAGGCGATGACGGCGAGCGTCTCGAGCGCCGCCTGCGTGAGCCGGGCGGTCTGCCCGTCGAGCACGAACCGTCCGACGACGTCCGCGTAGACGGGTGCGGAGTAGATCCGCCAGCCCTCCCCCACACGTCGCACCTCGAAGCCGCGCGGCCGGCCACCGTTCTCTCCGCGGTACTCGGTGGCGAGCTCCTCGAGCAGCGCCTCCACCCGGGCGGTCGGCAGCGCGAGCACCGTGGCCAGCCGGACGGCCGCGATGGGCTCGTCGGCCACCATGAGCACCGCCTCGAGCGCGGCCAGGGCGCCGCCGGGCAGGTCGTCGACGTCGAAGGCGAGCTCGTCGGCTGTCGCCGTCTCCTCGACCACCGTGTCGTCAGCCGTCGGCTCGGTCATGCGTCCTCCTCGGCGGACCCGTCACGGGCCAGCTCAGCGTCCAGTGTGGTGTCGAGGGTGTCGAAGTCGTCGGACACCTCGATCTCGCCCTCCTCGGATCCCGTCCAGCGCACGGTCAGCTCGCCCAGCGGCGTGACCTGGTCGAACGCGACCGCCCCCTCCCGGAACAGCTCCAGCAGGGCGAGGAACCGGGCCACGACGACCACCGTCGCGCCGGCGTCGGCCGTGAGCGCCCGGAACGACATCGCCCCGCCGTGCCGCAGACGGTCCACCAGCACGGCGGCCTGCTCGCGGACGCTGACGGCCGGGGCGTGCAGGTGGCTGATGTCGACACCGGGCGGAGCCGCCTTCGGCTGCTCGGCCTTCGCCGCCAGGGCGGCCAGCTGCTCGGGGCCGATCTGCCAGACCAGCTCGGGCAGCAGCGCCGCCAGGTGCGGCTCGAGCGTGACCAGCCGCGGGAAACGCCGGCCCTCGGTCGCGAACCGTTCCGCCAGGTCCGCGGCGACCAGCTTGTACGCGCGGTACTGCAGCAGCCGCGCGAAGAGCAGGTCACGCGCCTCGAGCAGCTCCAGGTCCTCGGCGTCCTCGACGTCCGCCGACGGCAGCAGCCGGGCCGCCTTGAGGTCGAGCAGGGTGGCGGCGATGACCAGGAACTCGCTGGCCTGCCCGAGGTCCCACTGCTTCTCGGCACCGCGGATGTGCGCGATGAACTCGTCGGTGACCTGCGCGAGCGCGACCTCGGTGATGTCGAGCTTGTGCTTGGCGATCAGCCCGAGCAGGAGGTCGAACGGGCCGCTGAAGTTGGTCAGATGGACCTCGAACGCCTGGGTGCCCACGGGCGCGGCCGACATCGACCCACCGGTGGTGGGCTGCTCGGGCGGGACCGCGCGCTCGTCAGGCGGCGTCGCCACGGGCGACGAGCTCACGTGCCAGCTGACGGTAGGCCGCAGCACCCGAGTGCGTCGGGGCGTAGGTGGTGATCGGCTCTGCGGCGACGGTGGCGTCGGGGAACTTCACGGTGCGGCTGATCACGGTGTGCAGCAGGGTGTCGCCGAACGCCTCGCTGACGCGCGCGACGACCTCTCGCGCGTGCAGCGTGCGCGGGTCGTACATGGTGGCCAGGATGCCGTCGACCTCGAGGCGCGGGTTCAAGCGGTCGCGCACCTTCTCGATGGTCTCCACGAGCAGCGCGACCCCGCGCAGCGCGAAGAACTCGCACTCCAGCGGGATGAGCACGCCGTGCGCGGCGGTCAGCGCGTTGACCGTGAGCAGGCCGAGCGACGGCTGGCAGTCGATCATCACGACGTCGTAGTCGTCGAGGACCGGGCGCAGCGTCCGCGCCAGCACGGACTCCCGTGCCACCTCGCCCACCAGCTGCACCTCGGCCGCGGACAGGTCGATGTTGGCGGGCAGCAGGTCGAGACCCGGTGTCGCCGTGTGCTGGATGAGCGAGTGGATGTCGGCGTCCCGCTCCATGAGCAGGTTGTAGACCGTGCGGTCCAGCTCGTGCGGGCTGATGCCCAGGCCCACGGACGCAGCGCCCTGCGGGTCGAAGTCGACGATGAGCACCTTGCGGCCGTACTCCGCCAGGGCGGCGGCCAGGTTGATGGTCGTCGTCGTCTTGCCGACGCCACCCTTCTGGTTGCACAGCGCGATCACGCGGGCCGGGCCGTGCGACGCCAGGGGCGGGGGCTCGGGGAACGCGGGCATGGGCCGCCCGACGGCATCGAGCTGCGGGTCGGTCGTCTGCTGGCTCACCACGCGGGACAACCTACCGGAGCACGGCACCGGATGGCCGCGCGACAGTCCGACGGGCGGCCGATGCTCACCGCGCCCGGGGGTGCGAGGCCGCGACGACATCGCGCAGGGTGTCCGAGGTCACCCTCGTGTAGATCTGCGTCGTGCTCACCGAGGCGTGCCCGAGCAGCTCCTGGACCACCCGGACGTCGGCTCCCCCGGCGAGCAGGTGCGTGGCGAACGAGTGCCGCAGCGTGTGCGGCGAGATGTGCTCGGCACCCGCGAGTCCGGCGCGCTCCGCGGCGACCCGCAGGACCGCCCACGCACTCTGCCGGCTGAGCCGTGCGCCACGCGTGTTGAGGAACACCCCGGCGGAACCCTCCGTGCTCCCGGCCACCAGCGTGGGACGCGCCCGCACGAGGTAGGTGTTCACGGCCTCGAGCGCGAACGAGCCCAGCGGGACGACGCGCTCCTTGCTCCCCTGGCCCACCCGGATCGTCGCGCGCCCCGGGGTGCGGTCCACGTCGTCGATGTCGAGACCGACAGCCTCGGAGATGCGCGCACCCGTGCCGTAGACGAGCTCGAGCAGGGCCCGGTCGCGCAGCGGTACCGGGCCGTCACCCACACCGGCCGCGTCCAGCAGCCGCTCGACGTCGGCGACCGAGATCGCCATCGGCAGCCGCTTCGGCTGAGCGGGAGGCTTCACGGCGCGGGCGGGGTCGAGACCGGTGACCCCGTCCAGGAGCAGGAACTTGTGCCACCCCCGGACTGCGACGACGATGCGGGCCGCCGACGACGCCGACAGCGGCGTGCGACCGTCGGAGCCCGTGCGGACGGCGAGGAGGAAGGCCTCGACGTCCGGCGCGACCACGTCCGCCGGCTCGTGGCGACCGCGGGCCTGGAGGAACGCCGTGTACCGGGTCAGGTCGCGGCGGTACGCGAGGAGGGTGTTCGCCGACAGGCCGCGCTCGACCGTCAGATGGACGAGGTAGAGCTCGACCGCGGTGTCGAGCGCCGACGTGGCCACGCTCAGAAGGGCAGGAACACGTCCACCGCGATCGCGACGGACAGCAGCGTGAGGTACGTGATCGACGCGTGGAACACGCTCATCGCGCGCAGCTTGCCCGCTTCCGGGTGCTCGGCGCGGCGCAGCAGACCGATGCACGCCCAGAGGAACCACAGCCCGAGGCCGAGGGCGACGACGCCGTACACCCAGGTCATGCCCTGCACCGGGACCAGCAGCAGTGAGCAGGCGATCATCGCCACCGTGTACGCGATCATCTCGCGGGCGACCTTGGTGTCCTTGGCCACGACCGGCAGCATCGGGACGCCCGCGGCGGCGTAGTCCCGGCGGAACTTCATCGAGAGCGGCCAGTAGTGCGGCGGCGTCCAGAAGAAGATGACCCCGAACAGCAGCACCGCGGTCCAGGAGAGGCCACCGGTGACCGCGGACCAGCCGATGAGCACCGGCATGCACCCGGCAGCGCCGCCCCAGACGATGTTCTGCGGGGTGCGGCGCTTGAGGATCATCGTGTAGCCGACGACGTAGATGAGGATCGCCGCGGCCGTCAGCCACGCCGACGCGGGGTTCACCATGACGGCGAGCCACGCGAGCGACAGGATGCCCAGGACCAGGCCGAAGACCAGAGCGGCGCGCGGGCTGACCTCGCCGGTGACGATCGGTCGCCGCTTGGTGCGGTTCATGATCTTGTCGATGTCGCGGTCGAGGTAGCAGTTCAGGACGTTCGCCGACCCGGCCGCCGCAGCGCCACCGACGAGCGTGGCGAGCACCAGGCCGAAGCTGGGGAAGCCGCCCTGCGCCAGGATCATCGTCGGCAGCGTGGTGACGAGCAGGAGCTCGATCACGCGCGGCTTGGTCAGCGCGACGTACGGGCCGACCGTCCGGCGCAGCCGGGACAGGGGGCCGGACGGCGCGACGGTGACCGTCTTCTCAGGAGCACCCGGGGTCGACGCGGAGGACGCTCCGGCGTCATCGACTGACAGGGGGCTGCTGAGGCGCACTCTCTGCGGTTCCGTTCGTGTTCCGGCGGGGGTGGTTCGCGCAGCCATGCTACGGCCTGCACCTGCGCCGGGGCGCGACGCGGGTGCCGGAATCGCCCGGCATGCCGTGTGAGATCGGTCGCTCGGCCGGGTGATGGTCACGCCCGGCGTCCCTGCCCGGGTGCGCTATAAGGTCGGTTGGCACGGTCCGACGACCGCCGTGACGGCGTGACGTCCCACCTGCCCGGCATCCGACGCGGATGTCGATTCATGTCGAAAATCATGTCGAAAATCACGTCGAAGATTCTCGTCCGACACGACACCCGGACCCCTGCCCGGGTGGAAATGAGGTTCGGTGAACGCGAAGGCTCCCCTGGCTGAGACGGTCGGTTGGACTGACCTCGACCTGCGGGCGGTGGACACCGTGCGTGTCCTGGCCGCCGACGCGGTCGAGAAGGTGGGCAACGGCCACCCGGGGACGGCGATCAGCCTCGCCCCCGCGGCGTACCTGCTCTACCAGAACGTGCTCCGGCACGACCCGGCGGACCCGCACTGGCTGGGCCGCGACCGGTTCATCCTGTCCGCGGGCCACTCCAGCCTGACGCAGTACATCCAGCTCTACCTCGCCGGCTTCGGCCTGGAGATCGAGGACCTGGAGGCGCTGCGCACCTGGGGCTCGAAGACCCCGGGCCACCCGGAGTTCCGGCACACGACCGGCGTGGAGATCACCACCGGACCGCTCGGCCAGGGCCTCGCCTCGGCGGTCGGCTTCGCGATGGCGGCGCGGCGCGAGCGGGGCCTGTTCGACCCCGAGGCCGCTCCCGGCACCAGCCCGTTCGACCACCACGTGTACGTCATCGCCTCCGACGGTGACCTGCAGGAGGGCGTGACCAGCGAGGCGTCGTCCATCGCCGGCACCCAGGAGCTCGGCAACCTCATCGTGCTGTGGGACGACAACCACATCTCGATCGAGGGCGACACCGAGATCGCGTTCACCGAGGACGTCGTCGCGCGCTACGAGGCGTACGGCTGGCACGTGCAGTTCGTCGACTGGACCGGCGGCCCGGACGGGTACCGCGAGGACGTCGACGCGCTGCACGCCGCGATCGAGGCGGCCAAGGCCGTCACCGACCGCCCGTCGTTCATCGGCCTGCGCACGCTCATCGCGTGGCCCACGCCGAGCAAGACCAACGACCACTCCTCGCACGGCTCGAAGCTGGGCGGCGACGCCATCCGTGGCCTGAAGGAGCTGCTCGGGTTCGACCCCGAGAAGACGTTCGAGGTGGCCCCCGAGGTCCTGGCGCACACGCGCGGCCTCTCGGCGCGCACCGCCGCCGCGAAGGCGGAGTGGCAGGGCGCGTTCGACGCGTGGCACGCCGCGAACCCGGAGAACGCCGCGCTCCTCGACCGGCTCGTCGCCGGCGAGCTGCCCGACGGCTGGACCGGGTCGCTGCCCGTGTTCCCCGCCGGCAAGTCGGTCGCGACGCGTGCGGCCTCGGGCGAGGTGCTCAGCGCGCTGGCCCCGGTGCTGCCCGAGCTGTGGGGCGGCTCGGCCGACCTCGCCGGCTCGAACAACACGACGATGAAGGGCGAGCCGTCCTTCATCCCCGCCAAGCGCTCGACGCACGAGTTCGCGGGCGACCAGTAC
Organism: Cellulomonas sp. P5_C5; assembly: GCF_054049655.1. NCBI lineage: Bacteria > Bacillati > Actinomycetota > Actinomycetes > Micrococcales > Cellulomonadaceae > Cellulomonas > Cellulomonas sp. P5_C5. The sequence goes on from NZ_JBFULY010000026.1 coordinate 18,124, forward strand.
GGGCGCACGCTGCACTTCGGCATCCGCGAGCACGCCATGGGCGCGATCCTGTCGGGCATCCGTCTGCACGGCCTGACCCGGCCCTACGGCGGGACGTTCTTCACGTTCAGCGACTACATGCGCGGCTCGGTCCGCCTCGCGTCGCTCATGGGCGTGCCGGCCGTCTACGTGTGGACGCACGACTCCATCGGCCTGGGTGAGGACGGCCCGACGCACCAGCCGATCGAGCACCTCGCCGCGGTCCGCGCGATCCCGGGCCTGACCATCGTGCGCCCGGCAGACGCCAACGAGACCGCCGCGGCGTGGGGCGCGATCCTCGAGCACACGGACGGTCCGGTCGGTCTCATCCTCACGCGGCAGAACGTCCCGACGTTCCCGCGCGGCGAGGACGGGTTCGCGACCACCGACGGCGTGGCGAAGGGCGCGTACGTCCTGCTCGAGGCGAGCAGCGGCACGCCCGACGTGATCCTCGTCGGCACCGGCTCGGAGGTCCAGATCGCCGTCGCGGCCCGCGAGACGCTCGAGGCCGCCGGCGTCGCCACCCGCGTGGTCTCGGCTCCCTCGCTCGAGTGGTTCGCGGAGCAGGACGAGGAGTACCGCGAGTCGGTGCTGCCGTCGTCCGTGCGTGCCCGCGTGTCCGTCGAGGCGGGCATCGCCCTGTCGTGGCACAAGCTCGTCGGCGACGCGGGCCGGTCGGTCTCGATCGAGCACTACGGGGCGTCGGCCGACGCCGAGACGCTGTTCCGCGAGTTCGGTTTCACGCCCGAGGCCGTGGTCGCAGCAGCGCACGAGTCGATCGCTGCGGCCCGCGGCGGCGCGGCTCCCGCCAACACGCCCGCCGTGCCCACCGAGAGCGGGACGGGCGACCAGCAGGTCTGAGTCTGAACGGGCGCGTCGGCCCCGGTCACCCCGGGGCCGACGCGCAGGAGAAGGGGATCGATCGACATGGCACCGAGCAGCACCCCTCTGGCACGGCTGGCTGACGCCGGCGTCGCGATCTGGCTCGACGACCTCTCGCGCGAACGGCTGCGCACGGGGAACCTCGCCGAGCTCGTCGGGACGTCCGGCGTCGTCGGCGTGACCACGAACCCGTCCATCTTCGCCAGCGCGCTGGCGAAGGGCGACGCCTACGACGAGCAGCTGCGCGAGCTCGCCGCGGACGGGGCCGACGTGGACGCCGCGGTCTTCCGCATCACCACGGACGACGTCCGGCAGGCGGCCGACGTCCTGCGGCCCGTCTACGACGCCACGGACGGCGTGGACGGCCGGGTCTCGATCGAGGTCGATCCCCGCCTGGCCAAGGACACCGACGGCACGATCGCCTCGGCGAAGTCGCTGTGGTCCACCGTCGACAGGCCGAACGTCTTCATCAAGATCCCGGCCACCCGCGAGGGTCTGCCGGCGATCACCGCCGTCCTCGCCGAGGGGATCAGCGTCAACGTCACGCTGATCTTCTCGCTCGAGCGGTACGGCGAGGTCCTCGACGCGTTCCAGAGCGGTCTGGAGCAGGCGAAGGCCAACGGGCACGACCTGGCGCCCATCGCGTCGGTCGCCTCGTTCTTCGTCTCCCGGGTGGACACGGCGATCGACCCCCGCCTCGACGCGCTCGGCACGCCCGAGGCGGCGGCCCTGCGCGGCAAGGCCGCGATCGCCAACGCCCGCCTCGCGTACGGGCTCTACCAGGACGTCGTCGGCGACGAGCGCTGGAAGGCGCTCTCCGCGGCCGGTGCGCACCCGCAGCGCCCGCTGTGGGCGTCCACGGGCGTGAAGGACAAGGCGTACCCGGACACGCTGTACGTCGACGAGCTCGTCGTGGCCGGCGTCGTCAACACGATGCCCGAAGCCACGCTCAAGGCGGTCGCCGACCACGGCGGCGACGGCAGCGACACGGTCACCGGGACGCGGCAGGAGGCGGAGGCCGTCATCGCCGGCCTGCGGGACGTGGGCATCGACATCGATCAGGTCACCGAGCAGCTGGAGGTCGAGGGCGTGGACAAGTTCACGGCGAGCTGGGGAGACCTCCTCGGCACCGTCTCGGACGGGCTGACGGGCGCCGCCGAGCAGAACAGCTCGGCCGGGGGCGCCAGGTGAGCCCGAGCAAGGTGTCCGCCGGGAACAACCCGCTGCGCGACCCCCGCGACCGTCGCCTCCCGCGGATCGCGGGCCCCTGCGGGCTGGTCATCTTCGGCGTCACGGGCGACCTCGCACGCAAGAAGCTCATGCCCGCGGTCTACGACCTCACCAACCGCGGCCTGCTCCCGCCCGGGTTCGCACTCACCGGGTTCGCCCGGCGCGACTGGGCGACGCAGGACTTCGCGCAGATCGTGCACGACTCGGTCAAGGAGCACGCGCGGACCCCCTTCCGCGAGGCCACGTGGCGCCAGCTCTCCGAGGGCATCCGGTTCGTGCAGGGGACCTTCGACGACGACTCCGCCTTCGACCGGCTCCGGGACACCGTCGAGGAGCTCGACGCGTCCCGCGGGACGGGTGGCAACCACGCGTTCTACCTCTCGGTCCCGCCGAGCGCGTTCCCCGTGGTCTGCAAGCAGCTGGCCCGGTCGGGTCTGTCCCAGCCCGAGGACGGCACGTGGCGCCGGGTCGTCATCGAGAAGCCGTTCGGCCACGACCTGGCCAGCGCGCGGGAGCTGAACGACATCGTCTCGAGCGTCTTCCGGCCGGACGACATCTTCCGGATCGACCACTACCTGGGCAAGGAGACGGTCCAGAACCTGCTCGCGCTGCGCTTCGCCAACCAGCTCTACGAGCCCATCTGGAACGCCCACTACGTCGACCACGTGCAGATCACGATGGCCGAGGACATCGGGATCGGCGGTCGTGCCGGGTACTACGACGGCATCGGCGCGGCCCGGGACGTCATCCAGAACCACCTGCTCCAGCTCCTCGCCCTCACGGCCATGGAGGAGCCGGCGTCGTTCGAGGCGGCCAGCCTGACCGCCGAGAAGATCAAGGTGCTGTCGGCCGTGCGCCTGCCGCGCGAGATCGGCAAGCACACCGCCCGCGGCCAGTACGCGGCGGGGTGGCAGGGCGGCGAGAAGGTCGTCGGCTACCTCGAGGAGGAGGGCTTCAACCCGGAGTCCACCACCGAGACCTTCGCCGCGATCCGCGTCGACATCGACAACCGCCGCTGGGCGGGCGTGCCGTTCTACCTGCGCACGGGCAAGCGCCTGGGTCGTCGCGTCACCGAGATCGCCGTGGTGTTCAAGCGCGCGCCGCATCTCCCGTTCGAGTCGACCGCCACGGAGGAGCTGGGCAAGAACGCCCTGGTCATCCGCGTGCAGCCCGACGAGGGCGTGACGCTGCGGTTCGGCGCGAAGGTGCCGGGCACGGCCATGGAGGTCCGGGACGTCACGATGGACTTCGGCTACGGCCACGCGTTCACCGAGTCGTCGCCCGAGGCGTACGAGCGCCTCATCCTCGACGTGCTGCTGGGCGACCCGCCACTGTTCCCCCGGCACGAGGAGGTCGAGCTGTCCTGGCAGGTGCTCGACCCGATCACCGAGTACTGGGCGGGCAAGGGCAAGCCCGAGGAGTACCGCTCCGGCACGTGGGGTCCGGAGTCGGCGGAGAAGATGATGGCCCGCGACGGGCGAGTCTGGAGACGGCCATGATCATCGAGATGCCCGACACGACGACGCGGGACATCAACAAGCGGCTGCTCAAGGAGCGTGACGAGGGCGGCGCGATCGCCCTCGGGCGCGTCCTCACCCTCATCATCTCGGTGGGCGACCGCGACCCCGACGAGGCGATCGACGCCGCGAACGACGCCAGCCGCGAGCACCCGTGCCGCGTCATCGTCATCGCGAACGACACCAAGGACCGGGCGTCGAACCTCGACGCGCAGATCCGGCTCGGCGGCGACGCCGGCGCCAGCGAGGTGCTGGTGCTGCGGCCGTCGGGACAGCTCGAACGGCACCTCGACACCCTGGTCATCCCCCTGCTCCTGCCCGACGCGCCCATCGTCACGTGGTGGCCGTACGAGATCCCGGAGAACCCCGCGGAGCACCCCCTGGGACGGATGGCCACGCGCCGGATCACCGACACCACGCAGTGCGCGAACCCGAACACCGCGCTCCGCGCCCTCGCGGCGGCGCACACCGACGGCGACACCGACCTGGCGTGGACGCGCGCGACCCTGTGGCGCGGGCTGATCGCGGCGACGCTCGACCAGCCGCCGTACGAGCAGGTGCACAAGGCCGTCGTCGTCGGCGAGAGCACGCACCCGTCCGTCGACCTCATGGCCGCGTGGCTCGCGTACGCCCTGCGCTGCCCGGTCGAGATCGAGCGCATCAAGGACGCACCCGCGATCACGCAGGTGCGGCTCGAGCGGGCGTCGGGTGACATCGTGCTCGACCGACCCGACGGCAAGACGGCGGCCCTGAGGCAGCCTGACCAGCCCGAGCACCGGATCGCCCTGCCGATCCGCCAGCTGCGCGAGTGCCTGGCGGAGGAGCTCCGGCGCCTGGACGCCGACGAGGTCTACGGCGAGGTGCTKGCGAAGGGTCTGCCGAGGATCGACGCATGAGCCGCGACGTCGTCGTCCACCCGGACGCCCGGGTGCTGGCCGAGTCGGTGGCGGCGCGGCTGCTGACGCACCTGGTCGACGTCCAGTCGCACCGCTCCCCCGTCCACGTCGTCCTCACCGGCGGCACGGTCGGCATCGCCGCGCTCGAGGCTGTCGCGGCGAGCCCGGTGCGGGACGCGGTGGACTGGTCCGGGGTGCACCTGTGGTGGGGCGACGAACGCTTCCTGCCCGACGGGGACGCGGACCGCAACGAGACGCAGGCGCGCCACGCCCTCATCGACGCGCTCGGTGACGCGCTGCCGGCCGAGAACGTGCACCCGATGCCCGCGCGGTCGGACGACATGGACACGCCCGAGGCGTCCGCCGAGGCCTACGCGAGCGCGCTGGCCGAGGCCGGCTCCCCCGCGTTCGACGTCCTCCTGCTCGGCATGGGCCCCGACGGTCACGTCGCGTCCCTGTTCCCGGACCACGACGCGCTCGGTGTCGAGGGACAGCCGACGGTCGGTGTGCACGGCTCGCCCAAGCCGCCGCCGGAGCGGGTCTCGCTGACCTACGACGCGATCCGCGGCGCACGGGAGGTCTGGGTCGTCGCAGCCGGCTCGGAGAAGGCGCAGGCGGTCGCCTCCGCGCTGCGGGGCGCCCCGGTGACCACGACCCCCGCGGCCGGTGCGATCGGCACGGAGCGGACGCTGTGGCTCGTCGACGTCGCCGCGACGGAGGGGCTGGGGACGCCTGCTGCCCTGTCCACGACGGCCGCGGCGTTCCCCACCCCTGTGGACACCGCTGCGGAGCGCTGGACGGAGGTCGACGAGTACTTCTCGGTCCTGGTGCCCGAGGACGTCGCGCTCGTCGAGACCCGGCACGCGGCCACGGCCGGCGGCCTGCCGGACATCGCCGTCGCCGCCAACCAGGGCAAGCTCCTGCACCTGCTCGCGCAGTCCGTCGGCGCGCGGCGGATCCTCGAGGTCGGCACGCTCGGCGGGTACAGCACCCTGTGGCTCGCCCGTGCCCTGCCGTCCGACGGCCGCCTGACCACCCTCGAGATCGACCCGGTGCACGCCCGCGTCGCGACGGACTCCCTCACCCAGGCCGGGGTCGACGGGCTCGTGGACGTCCTCGTGGGTCCGGCAGCGGACACCCTCGACCGACTCGTCGAGGACGGCACGGCGCCCTACGACCTCGTGTTCATCGACGCCGACAAGCAGTCGATCCCCCGCTACCTCGAGCAGACCCTCGAGCTGACGCGTCCGGGATCGGTCGTCATCGTCGACAACGTCGTCCGCGGCGGGGCCGTCGTCGAGGCGGACCACCCGGACGACCGGGTGCAGGGCGTGCGGTCGATGGTCGAGCTGCTCACGGACCACCCGCGGTACGACGCCACGGTCGTCCAGACGGTGGGCACCAAGGGGTACGACGGCTTCGCACTCCTGCGCGTCCGCGACTGACCCGGAAGACGCCGAAGGCCCCCGCACCGGTGCGGGGGCCTTCGTTGTCTGTCTGTGGGGTCAGCCGCCGCGCTTGGCGCGCAGTGCGGCGAGCGCCTCGTCGAGGATCGCGGCGCCGTCCTCGTCGGACCGCCGCTCCTTCACGTAGGCGAGGTGCGTCTTGTACGGCTCGTTCTTGGACGGCGACGGAGGGTTCTCCTGGTCCTGCCCGGCGGGGAACCCGCAGCGCGGGCAGTCCCAGGTCACCGGGGCCTCGAGCGCGGCCTCCTCGGCGAAGCTGGGGCGCGTCTCGTGGCCGTTGGCGCACCAGTACGACACCCAGATCCGCGGGGCCGTGTCGCCGCGCTCGGCCTCGCCCATCGGGCCTGCGCCGACTCGCGACCCCCTGATCGCGCTCCCGCTCGCCATCGCCTACCGCCTCAGACCGTGCGCTCGATGAGACCGAGCAGGACGATGATCGTCGTCCAGACCAGTGCGGTGCCGATCGTGATGCGGTTCAGGTTCCGCTCCGCGACTCCGGAGCTCCCCGCGCTGCTCGTGATGCCGCCGCCGAACATGTCCGACAGACCACCGCCCTTGCCCTTGTGCAGCAGGACGAGCGGGACGAGCAGGAGGCTGGTCAGCACCAGCAGCACCTGGAGGGTGATACGAAGGCCAGTCACGTCGGTGTAGTTCCTCACTGGGCGGGCACGTCGACGGCGGTAGAGCCAGCGACGTTGCGGTGGACCGCGGTACAGGGTAGGCGACGAGTGGGGCGATAAGCCACCACCGCGCCCGGGCAGGTTCCGGAGCGACCGCCGGAACCCGCCCGGCACAGCGGTGTCAGGTCAGAGACCGACAGCGTGCGACTTGTACCGCGCGATCGCGGCGAACTCCTCGGGGTCCAGGCTGGCACCGCCGACGAGCGCGCCGTCGACGTCGGGCTTGGCCATGATCGAGGCGACGTTCGACGACTTGACGGAGCCGCCGTAGAGCACGCGCACCGCGTCCGCGGTCTCGGCGTCGTACAGCTCGGCGATCCGGGCACGGATGGCCGCAGCCAGCTCCTGCGCGTCTTCCGGGGTGGCCGTCTCGCCGGTGCCGATGGCCCAGACGGGCTCGTAGGCGACGACGATCGTGGCGACCTGCGCGGCCGTCAGACCGGCCAGGGCCCCGTCCAGCTGCGCCAGCGTGTGCGGGACGTGCTCACCGGCCTTGCGGACGTCGAGCACCTCCCCCACGCACAGGATCGGGGTGATCCCCGCGCCGAGCGCCGACTTCACCTTGGCGTTGACCAGCTCGTCGGACTCGTCGTGGTACTCGCGACGCTCCGAGTGACCGATCGCGACGTACGTGACGCCGAGCTTGGCCAGGAACAGCGGCGAGATCTCGCCCGTGTACGCGCCCGACGCGTGCGCCGAGACGTCCTGCGCGCCGTAGACCAGCTCGAGCTTGTCGGCGTCGACCAGCGTCTGCACGCTGCGCAGGTCCGTGAACGGGGGCAGCACGCAGACCTCGACGGCCGCGAAGTCGTGCCGCGCGTCCTTGAGCGTCCACGCGAGCTTCTGCACCGTGTGGGTGGCCTGGTGGTGGTCCAGGTTCATCTTCCAGTTGCCCGCCATCAGCGGGGTGCGAGTGGTCAACGCTCAGTCCTCCAGAACCGCGATGCCGGGGAGCGTCTTGCCCTCGAGGAACTCGAGGCTCGCGCCACCACCGGTCGAGATGTGTCCGAACCCGGCCTCGTCGAAGCCGAGCGTGCGCACGGCCGCGGCGGAGTCGCCACCGCCGACGATCGTGAAGCCACCGTTGGTGCCCGCGTCGACGAGCGCCTGCGCGACGGCACGGGTGCCGCCGGAGAACGCCTCGAACTCGAACACACCGGCCGGGCCGTTCCAGACGACCGTCTTGGCGTCGACGATCTTGGACGCGAACAGAGCGCTCGAGTCGGGGCCGATGTCGAGCCCGATCTTGCCGTCCGGGATCGCGTCCGCGGCGACGACCTGCGCCGGGGAGTCGGCCTTGAACTCGTCGGCGACGACGATGTCCGTCGGCAGCACGATCTCGACGCCGGCCTCCTCGGCCTGCGCCAGGTAGCCCTTGACGGTCTCGATCTGGTCCTCCTCGAGGAGCGAGTTGCCCACCGAGTAGCCCTTCGCCGCGAGGAACGTGAACAGCATGCCGCMACCGATGAGCAGGCGGTCGGCCTTGGTCAGCAGGTTGGCGATGACGCCGAGCTTGTCCGACACCTTGGAGCCGCCGAGGACGACCACGTACGGGCGCGCCGGGTCGTCGGTCGCCTTGCGCAGCGACGCGACCTCCTTGAGGACGAGCTGGCCGACCGCGTGCGGGAGCACCAGCGCGACGTCGTACACGGACGCCTGCTTGCGGTGCACGACGCCGAAGCCGTCGGAGACGAAGACGTCGGCGAGGCCGGCCAGCTCCCCCGCCAGCTCGGCGCGCTCGGCGTCGACCTTGGACGTCTCGCGCGCGTCGAACCGGATGTTCTCCAGCAGCGCGATCTCGCCGTCCTGCAGCGCCGCGACGGTCGCCTTGGCGGAGTCGCCGACGACGTCCGTCGCCAGCGCGACGGGCTGACCGAGGAGCTCGGAGAGCCGGTCCGCCACGGGCTTGAGCGAGTACTTGTCCTCCGGGGCGCCCTTGGGGCGTCCGAGGTGGGCCGTCACGACCACGCGCGCACCGGCAGCGAGCAGCGCCTGGAGCGTCGGGAGGGCCGCGCGCACGCGGCCGTCGTCCGTGATGGTGGTGCCGTCGAGCGGCACGTTGAAGTCGGAGCGGACGAGCACGCGCTTGCCGCGCAGGTCGCCGAGGTCCTCGATGGTCTTCATGCGTCTTCTTCCCGTGACTCGAGCAGGGGCTGACACGGCAGCGTCCGCGTGCGCCCGGGCCACAGGGGCCGGGGCGCACGCGGACGCATGACCGTCACTACAGGTGCAACGAGACCGTCAGAGACGCTCGCCGACGTACGAGGTGAGGGCGACGAGGCTGTTCGAGTAGCCCCACTCGTTGTCGTACCAGGCGATGATCTTGACCAGGTCGCCGCTCACCTTGGTGAGCTTCGAGTCGAAGATGCTCTGGTGCGGGTTCGTGACGATGTCGCTCGACACGATCTCGTCCTCGACGTACTCGAGGATGCCCTTGAGCGGGCCCTCCGCGGCGGCCTTGACCGCAGCGTTGACCTCCTCGACGGTGACCTCGCGCGAGGCCGTGAACGTCAGGTCCGTGGCCGAGCCGGTGATCGTCGGCACGCGGAGCGCGAAGCCGTCGAGCTTGCCCTTGAGCTCCGGGAGCACGAGCGCCACGGCCTTGGCCGCACCGGTCGAGGTGGGGACGATGTTCTGCGCGGCGGCACGGGCACGACGGAGGTCCTTGTGGGGGCCGTCCTGCAGGTTCTGGTCACCCGTGTAGGCGTGGATCGTGGTCATCAGACCACGCTCGATGCCGATCGAGTCGTTGAGCGCCTTGGCCACGGGGGCCAGGCAGTTCGTGGTGCACGACGCGTTCGAGATGATGTGGTGCACCGCGGCGTCGTAGTCCGTGTGGTTCACGCCGACGACGAACGTCGCGTCCTCGTTGGACGCGGGCGCGGAGATGATGACCTTCTTGGCGCCGGCGGTGATGTGCGCCTTCGCCTTCTCGGCGTTGGTGAAGAAGCCGGTCGACTCGATGACGATGTCGGCGCCGAGCTCGGCCCACGGCAGGTTCGCCGGGTCGCGCTCCTCGAGCGCACGGATCTTCTTGCCGTCGACGATGATGTTCTCGTCGTCGAAGCTGACGCTCAGCGGGAACCGGCCCAGCACGGTGTCGTACTTGAGCAGGTGCGCGAGCGTCTTGTTGTCCGTGAGGTCGTTCACACCGACGATCTCGATGTCGGCGCCGGACGCGATGATCGCCCGGTAGAAATTACGCCCGATACGGCCGAAGCCGTTGATACCGACGCGGATGGTCACTTGCCCTCCTCGGCAGCGCCGACGGGGGGCCGGCGCACACATTTTGGTGATGGGGTCACGCACGCCGCTGTGCGTTCCGACCGTCCCACCGGGCTCCCGTGCACAGCACGGACGCACGTCGGGCGGTCGGATGACCCGAGCCTATACCCGTGACGGGGGTCACGCGGACAGCGTCCACAGAGTCAGGACGAAGGTCCCGGCGCGGCTCAGAGGTCGAGCAGGTCAGGGCTCAGGCCGGCCTCGGTGTCGGGGATCCCCAGCTCGACGGCCCGCTTGTCCGCGGTGGCCAGCAGCCGACGGATGCGTCCCGCCACGGCGTCCTTGGTCAGCGTGGGCACCGCGAGCTTGCCCAGCTCCTCCAGCGACGCCTCCTTGTGCGCCAGGCGCAGCTCCCCCGCCTCCCGCAGGTGCTCGGGCAGCTCGTCGCCGAGGATCTCGAACGCACGCTCGACCCGGGCGCCGGCCGCGACCGCCGCGCGGGCGGACCGGCGCAGGTTGGCGTCGTCGAAGTTCGCGAGCCGGTTGGCCGTGCCGCGGACCTCGCGCCGCACGCGGCGCTCCTCCCAGACGAGCATCGTCTCGTGGGCGCCGAGGCGGGCGAGCATCGCGCTGATCGCGTCACCGTCGCGGATGACGACGCGGTCGATGCCACGCACCTCCCGCGCCTTCGCAGCGATCCCCAGCCGCCGCGCGGCGCCGACCAGCGCGAGGGCCGCCTCAGGACCGGGGCACGTGACCTCGAGGGCCGAGGAGCGGCCGGGCTCGGTGAGCGAGCCGTGCGCGAGGAAGGCACCACGCCACGCGGACTCCGCCTCCGCCACGCCCGCGGACACGACCTGCGGCGGCAGACCGCGCACCGGGCGTCCGCGGTTGTCCAGCAGACCCGTCTGGCGCGCGAGCGACTCGCCGTCCTTCACGACCCGGACGACGTACCGGCTGCCGCGGCGCAGACCGCCCCCGGACACGACGATGATCTCGCTCTCGTGCCCGTAGACCTCGGCGATCGCCTGCCGGAGCCGGCGGGCTGCGATGCCCGTGTCCAGCTCTGCCTCGATGACGATCCGACCCGAGATGATGTGCAGCCCCCCGGCGAACCTCAGGGTGGCCGAGACCTCGGCCTTCCGTGAGGACGTCTTGTCCACCTTCAGACGGGCGAGCTCGTCCTTCACCTGTGCCGTCAACGCCATGGGGTGCATCCTGCCATTGCGGGACACGTGTCCGGGACCGGACCGGTCACCTACTCGGGTGGCTTCTCACGCGTGCCGACGTCCCCGAGAAACCCGTCGAGCACGTCCGAGTAGGCCCCGGCGAGCCGCAACGGGTCGTGCCGCGGCGTGCCGTCGCCGCGGCTGACCTGGCGCAGCAGGAGACGGGCCCCCAGGTCCGCGCACCGCGCGGCGAGCGCGGCGACGTCCTCGACGGCCGACGGGTCCGCGACGACCGCGTCGACCCGGAGCTCCGGTGCGTGCGTGTGCAGGACCTCGAGGTACTGGTCCGCGCGCATGCCCGCCGTCTCACCCGATTCACCCGACGCGAGGTTCAGCGTCAGGATCGTCCGCGCGCTCGTGCGGCGCAGCGCGTCCCGCAGCCCGGGGACGAGCAGGTGCGGCAGCACGGACGTGTACCAGGAGCCCGGTCCGAGCACGATCCAGTCGGCGGCCTCGATCGCCGCCACGGCCTCCGGGCAGGCCGGCGGGTCCGACGGCTCCAGCCGGACCTGGGAGATCGTCCCGGTGGTCACGGCGACGGCGCTCTGCCCGACGACCCGGGAGGTCGTCCCCGCCTGGTCGACGACGTCCGCCTCGATGAGCAGCGGGACCGCCGCCATCGGCAGCACCCGTCCCCGCGCRCCCAGGAGCCTGCCCACCCAGTCGAGACCCTCGACCGTGTCGCCGAGCAGCTCCCAGAGGGCGACGATCAGCAGGTTCCCGACGGCGTGCTGGTCCAGGTCCCCCGAGGAGCTGAACCTGTGCTGGAGCACGTCCCGCCACGTCCGGCCCCAGTCGGAGTCGTCGCAGAGGGCCGAGAGCGCCATGCGCAGGTCCCCGGGCGGCAGCACGCCGAGCTCGTCACGGAGCCGGCCCGAGGACCCGCCGTCGTCGGCGACCGTGACCACCGCGGTGATCCGGTCGGTCATCAGGCGTAGTGCCGACAGCGACGCCGACAGGCCGTGGCCGCCACCGAGCGCGACGACCGCCGGCGAGGCGGCCCTCATTCCTTGCCGAGGTCGCGGGCGGACACAGCGACGAGGTGTCCCCGCTCCCGCAGCCTCGCCGCGATCGCCTCGCTGACGGCGACCGAGCGGTGCTTGCCGCCGGTGCAGCCGACGGCGATCGTCACGTACCGCTTCTCCTCGTTGAGGTAACCCGCCAGCACCGGCTCGAGCGTGTCGACGTAGCGGTCGATGAACGTGACCGCGCCCGGCAGGCCCAGCACGTAGTCCCGCACCGGGGCGTCCCGGCCGGTCAGGTGCCGCAGCTCGGTGATCCAGTAGGGGTTGGACAGGAACCGCATGTCGACCACGTGGTCGGCGTCGAGCGGGATCCCGTACTTGAACCCGAACGAGACGATCGAGATCCGCAGCGCGTCCTCGGCGCCGCTGGCGACCACGGCCCGGACCTCGCGTGCGAGGTCGTGCACGTTGAGCTCGGAGGTGTCGATGAGCGTGTCGGCCCGCTCCCGCAGGTCGGCCAGGATCGCGCGCTCCTCCGCGATGCCGTCGAGGATCCGGCCCGGGCCCTGCAGCGGGTGCGGCCGACGGACCTGCTCGAACCGGCGGACCAGCACCTCGTCAGACGCGTCGAGGAACAGGATGCGGTACTCCACCCCCGACTCCCGCAGCCCCGCCAGCACCGGCGCGAGGTCCCGGAAGAACTCCCGTCCGCGGACGTCGATCACGGCGGCGAGCCGCTGTGCGCGGGCGCCCGCGGGTCCGCTGGTCAGCATGCCGACCAGGTGCGTGAGCATCTGCGCCGGCAGGTTGTCGATCACGTACCAGTCGAGGTCCTCGAGGACCGCGGCTGCCCGTGTCCGCCCCGCCCCGGACATGCCCGTGATGATCAGGACCTGCGGCTGGCTCAGGTGGGGCGCCTCGGTGGCCGCTTCGAGGGCGGGGATCCCGGCGGGCACCGTGATCGGCGAAGGCTCGTCGCTCATGCGTCCAGCATGCCAGCCGACTCCGGCACCGGGTCCGACGCCACTCCCGGCGAGGCGAGTGCCGCGACGACGGCGGCGGCGGTCCGGTCCCCCATGCCCTGCACCGAGGCGATCTCTTCCACCGACGCGGCGCGCAGCCGCTTGACCGACCCGAAGTGCCGCAGCAACGCTGCCTGACGCGCCGGCCCGAGCCCGGGGACGCCGTCCAGCACGGACGTCGTCATGCCCTTGCTCCGGCGCTTGCGGTGCGCGGTGATCGCGAAGCGGTGCGCCTCGTCCCGCAGGCGCTGGAGCAGGTAGAGCCCTTCGGAGCTGCGCTGCAGGATCACCGGGTACTCCTCCCCCGGCAGCCACACCTCCTCCAGCCGCTTGGCCAGCCCGACCAGCGCGACGTCGTCGATGCCGAGCTCCGACATCGCCGCCTTCGCCGCGGCGACCTGCGGCGGGCCGCCGTCGACGACCACGAGGTTCGGCGGGTACGCGAACCGCACGGGCTTGCCCGTCACCTCGTCGATGGGCCCCGACCGCAGCGGCTGCCCGTCGTCGTCCTCCCCGATGCCCAGCTCGACGTCGCGGGCGTCGGACCGCTCCGCGAGGTAGCGCCGGAACCGGCGGGTGATGACCTCGTGCATCGCCGCGGTGTCGTCGCGGGCACCCTGTCCCTCGGGTCCGCGGATGGTGAACAGCCGGTACTCGCTCTTGCGGGACAGCCCGTCCTCGAACACCACCATCGACGCCGACTGGTACGTCCCCTGGTTGTGCGAGACGTCGTAGCACTCGATCCGCAGCGGAGCCGACGGCAGGTCCAGCGCCTCCTGGATCTCCTGGAGCGCCTGGCTCCGGGTGGTCAGGTCCCCCGCGCGGCGCGTCCGGTGCAGCACCAGCGCGTGCTCGGCATTGCGGTGCACGGTCGCCGCCAGCTCGCGCTTGTCCCCCCGCTGCGGGATCCGCACCGAGACCCTGCTGCCCCGCAGCCCGGTCAGCCACGCCTGCACCTGCTCGACGTCGGGCGGCAGCACCGGGACCAGGACTTCCCGAGGCACCGCCGACGAGCCAGCGCCACCGTCACCCGCAGCGGCCTCCGACCCGTAGATCTGCTGGAGCAGGTGCTCGACCAGCTCCGCGTCGGTCACGTCCTCGACCTTCTCCACGACCCACCCGCGCTGCCCGCGGATGCGTCCGTCGCGCACGTGGAACACCTGCACCGCAGCCTCGAGCTCGTCGCCGGAGAGAGCGAAGATGTCCGCGTCCGTCCCGTCGGCGAGCACGACGGCGTTCTTCTCGGTGGCCCGCTCGAGCGTCGCGATGTCGTCCCGCAGCCGTGCCGCACGCTCGTAGTCCAGCTCCGCGGCCGCTTCCTTCATGCGCGCGGTGAGGCGGCGCGTGAACTTCGCCGTGTCGCCCGCCATGAAGTCGCAGAAGTCCTGGGCGAGCTGCTGGTGGTCGTCCGGCGAGATCCGTCCGACGCACGGGGCCGAGCACTTGTCGATGTACCCGAGCAGGCATGGCCGGCCCTGCTGGTGCGCGCGCTTGAACACCCCCGCCGAGCAGGTGCGGACCGGGAACACGCGCAGCAGCAGGTCGACGGTCTCCCGGATCGCCCACGCGTGCGCGTACGGGCCGAAGTAGCGCGTGCCCTTGCGCTTGGCCCCGCGCATCACCTGGATGCGCGGGAACTCGTCGGCGAGCGTCACCGCGAGGTACGGGTACGACTTGTCGTCGCGGTACTTCACGTTGAACCGCGGGTCGAACTCCTTGATCCAGGAGTACTCGAGCGCCAGCGCCTCGACCTCGGTGCCGACGACCGTCCACTGCACGGACGCCGCGGTGGTGACCATCTGCTGGGTCCGCTGGTGCAGACCCGACAGGTCCTGGAAGTAGCTGGACAGGCGCGAGCGCAGGCTCTTCGCCTTGCCGACGTAGATGACGCGGCCGTGCTCGTCGCGGAAGCGGTACACCCCGGGCGAGTCAGGGATCTCCCCCGGTGCGGGCCGGTACGTGGCGGGATCAGCCATGTGATCGAGCGTAGTTCGCACCGCCGACGCCACCGACCGCACCGCGCCCGCCGGACGCCGCTACCGTGGGCAGATGGGCCCCCTCCACACGTACTCCGTCGACGTCACCTGGACCGGCGCTGGCCGGACCGGAACCTCCAGCTACACCGCGTACAGCCGCGACCACGAGGTCAGGATCGGCTCGAAGCCACCCTTGCTGGGCTCGTCGGACCCGGCGTTCCGCGGCGACCCGACGCGGTACAACCCCGAGGAGCTGCTGGTCAGCGCGCTGGCGCAGTGCCACATGCTCTGGTTCCTGCACCTCGCCTCCGCGGCCGGCATCGTCGTGGTGGCCTACGAGGACCAGGCGGTGGGCACCATGCGGATCGAGGCCGCCGGGCAGGGGCAGTTCCGCGAGGTCGTGCTGCGCCCCCGCGTGACCGTGGCGGCGGGCGCCCACCTCCCGACCGGCGCCGCGATCACCGACGGCGTGCTCGCCGGCATCCACCACCAGGCGCACGAGCACTGCTTCATCTCGCGGTCGGTCAACTTCCCCGTCCGCCACGAGCCTGTCCCGGTGCGCACGGCGCAGTCCGTCTCGCACTGACCTGCTCACGGCCGGCGCAGGGTCAGCCAGCGGGGTTCGAGCACGTACCCGAGCCCGAGGTTCGCTCGGACCGAGGCGGTGTTCCGGGAGGCGCCCCCGGTCCCGAACAGGTGGTGCCCGCGCTCGACGTGGTCGAGGATCCCGTACGCCTTCACGGCGGAGGCCAGTCCCTGCCGGCGTCGGGACGCGCGGGTCACGGTGAACTCGGTCTCGATGCGGTCGGCGTCCGGCCGCATGACGGTCACGGCGTCCAGCGCGCCTGCGCCGGAGAGCGCTCCGTAGGCGGACCAGGCACCCGCCAGGTCGCGCGCCAGGGAGCGCTCGTCCGGAACCTCGTGCAGGGTCGCCCGGCCGTCGTCGGGGTAGTCGTCCAGGCACTCCCGGTCGAGGGCGACGATCCGTGACGCGTCCTGCGGCAGCAGGTGCACCACCGACCAGCCCGTCGCCTCGACCGCGTGGACCGCGGCCGTCAGCACGTCGACGGCAGCCGGGTCGGCGACGGTGAGCCGGGCGCCCCACGACTCGACCTCGACCCGCCACCCGTCCGCCAGGAGCGCGACCGCCGACGGGTCGTCCTCACGGAGGACGGCGACCCCGTCGGACTCGGCCAGGTCCTCGACCGTCACGCGGGGATGGGCTGCTTGACGGTGCGCTTGCGCTTCACGGGCTGCGGCTCGGGCTCGAGCACCTCGGCGAGGAACCGGCCGGTGTGGCTGGCCTCGACCGAGGCGATGTGCTCCGGCGTCCCCTCCGCGATGACGAGCCCGCCGCCGCTGCCGCCCTCAGGTCCCATGTCGATGACCCAGTCGGCGTTCTTGATGACGTCGAGGTTGTGCTCGATCACGATGACGGAGTTGCCCTTGTCGACCAGCGACTGGAGCACCCCGAGCAGCTTGCGGATGTCCTCGAAGTGCAGGCCGGTCGTCGGCTCGTCGAGGACGTAGATGGTCCGGCCGGTCGAGCGGCGCTGCAGCTCCGCGGCCAGCTTCACGCGCTGCGCCTCGCCGCCCGAGAGCGTCGGGGCAGGCTGACCCAGGCGGACGTAGCCGAGACCGACGTCGACCAGCGTGCGCAGGTGCCGCGAGATCGCGGGGACGGCCGCGAAGAACTCCGCGGCCTCCTCGATCGGCATGTTCAGCACGTCGGCGACGGTCTTGCCCTTGAAATGCACCTCGAGCGTCTCGCGGTTGTACCGCGCCCCGTGGCAGACCTCGCACGGGACGTAGACGTCCGGGAGGAAGTTCATCTCGATCTTCAGCGTGCCGTCACCGGAGCACGCCTCGCAGCGGCCGCCCTTGACGTTGAAGGAGAACCGTCCGGGCGTGTAGCCGCGGACCTTCGCCTCGGTGGTCTCCGCGAACAGCCGGCGGACGTGGTCCCACACCCCGGTGTACGTGGCCGGGTTCGAGCGCGGGGTGCGGCCGATGGGTCCCTGGTCGACGTGCACGACCTTGTCCAGGTGCTCCAGGCCGGTCACCCGCTTGTGCCGCCCGGCCACCTGACGCGCACCGTTGAGCTCGTTGGCGAGCACGGTGTAGAGGATCGCGTTGACCAGGGTCGACTTCCCGGACCCGGACACGCCGGTGACGGCCGTGAGCACGCCCAGCGGGAACGTGACGTCGATGCCCTGGAGGTTGTGCTCGCGCGCGCCCACGACCGTGAGCTGGCGGCTCGTGTCGATCGGCCGACGGAGCTGCGGCATCGGGATCGAGCGGCGGCCGGACAGGTACGCGCCCGTCACCGACTCGGCGGACGACAGCAGTCCCGCCAGGTCTCCCGAGTGGACGACGCGCCCGCCGTGCTCGCCGGCGCCGGGGCCGATGTCGACGATCCAGTCCGCCGTGYGGATGGTGTCCTCGTCGTGCTCGACGACGATGAGCGTGTTGCCCAGGTCCCGCAGGCGCGTGAGCGTGTCGATCAGGCGTCGGTTGTCCCGCTGGTGCAGGCCGATGCTCGGCTCGTCGAGGACGTACAGCACGCCCACCAGCCCGGAACCGATCTGCGTCGCGAGCCGGATGCGCTGCGCCTCGCCGCCGGACAGCGTCGCCGCCGGTCGCGTCAGGGACAGGTAGTCGAGGCCGACGTCGAGCAGGAAGCCCAGCCGCGCCTGGATCTCCTTGAGCACCTGCGCGGCGATCGCGCGCTCGCGCTCGCCCAGCTCCAGGCCGTCGAGGAACGCCCGCGCCTCGCGGATGGGCAGCGAGCAGACCTCGGCGATCGACTTGCCACCGACCCGCACCGCGAGCACCTCGGGCTTGAGCCGGGCGCCCTCGCACACCGGGCACGGGACCTCACGCATGAAGGCCTCGTACTTCTCCTTGCTCCAGTCCGAGTCCGTCTCCGTGTGCCGGCGCTCGAGGAACGTGATGACACCCTCGAAGCCCGTCGAGTACTGCCGCTCGCGACCCCAGCGGTTCTTGTACCGGACCTTCACCTCGTGGTTCTGGCCGTGCAGCACCGCGTCCCGGGCCCGCTGCGGCAGCGCCCGCCACGGCACCGACGTCGAGAAGCCCATGTCCGAGGCCAGCGCGCTGAGCACGCGGGCGAAGTACTCGCTGGAGATCTGCGACCACGGGGCGATCGCGCCCTCGTCGAGCGAGAGGTCCTCGTCGGGGACCACCAGGTCCGGGTCCACCTCGAGGCGCGACCCGATTCCGGTGCACTCCGGGCACGCGCCGTACGGCGCGTTGAACGAGAACGTGCGGGGCTCGATCTCGTCGAGCGTGAGCACGTGGTCGTTCGGGCACGCGCGGTGCTCGGAGAACCGTCGCTCGCGGTTGAGGTCGTCGATGTCGGCGTCCACGAGCTCGACGACGAGCAGGCCRCCGGCAAGCCCGAGGGCGGTCTCCACGGAGTCGGTCAGACGGCGCTTCACGCCCTCCCGGGAGACCAGACGGTCGATGACGACCTCGATGTCGTGCTTGAGCTTCTTCTCGAGCGTGGGCGGCTCGGTGAGCTGCACGACCTCGCCGTCGACCCGGGCGCGCGCGAAGCCCTTGCTCTGCAGCTCCTTGAACAGGTCGGCATACTCGCCCTTGCGGCCGCGGACGACCGGCGCGAGCACCTGGTACCGGGTGCCCTCCGGCAGCTCGAGCAGCCGGTCCACGATCTGCTGGGGCGTCTGCGCGGTGACGCGCTCGCCGCAGATCGGGCAGTACTGCGTGCCCGCCCGCGCGTACAGGAGGCGGAGGTAGTCGTAGACCTCGGTGATGGTGCCGACCGTCGACCGCGGGTTGCGGTTGGTGGACTTCTGGTCGATCGACACCGCGGGCGACAGTCCCTCGATGAAGTCGACGTCGGGCTTGTCCATCTGCCCGAGGAACTGCCGCGCGTACGCGGACAGCGACTCGACGTAGCGCCGCTGACCCTCCGCGAAGATGGTGTCGAACGCGAGCGAGGACTTCCCGGACCCGGACAGACCGGTGAACACGATGAGCTTGTCACGCGGGAGATCGAGGTCGACGTTGCGGAGGTTGTGCTCGCGGGCGCCCTGCACCACCAGTCGTTCGTTCACGGCGGGGAGTCTACGTGCCCCCACTGACAATCGCACATCTGTTCGACGTGAGTGAGCGCACATCGCGTCGACGTGCCGCTCCCCCGCTGCCGGGTCATGCTCACCTCGTGGAGAGACCTGACGCCGTCGTCGACCCCCCGCTGGTGCCCGTCGAGGACTACGCCGTCCTCGGCGACGGGAAGACGGCCGCGCTGGTCTCCCTGCGCGGCTCGATCGACTGGCTGTGCCTTCCCACGTTCGACTCGTCGGCCAGCTTCGCCCGCCTGCTCGGCACCGCGGACAACGGGCGCTGGCTCCTCACGGTCCGGGACGCGACGAGCGTCACCCGCCGGTACGTCGACGCCTCGTTCGTGCTGGAGACGACGTACGAGACGCCCACCGGCACCGCCGTCGCGCAGGAGACCATGCCGCTCAACGACGGGCGCGCCGACCTGGTGCGCCGGCTCGTCTGCACCCGTGGCAGCGTCGAGGTCGAGCACGAGTGGGTGGTCCGGTTCGGGTACGGAGCCGTCCTGCCGTGGGTGCGGCACATCACCGACGACGACGGGAACGACGCGATCCAGGCGATCGCCGGTCCCGACTCGCTGCTGCTGCGTGGCGACCGGCTGCCCAAGCCGGACGACCACCGGCACGCCGACCGGTTCACGCTGCACGAGGGCGAGTCGGTCGAGCTGGCGCTGACGTGGACGCGGTCCTGGGACGCCGCGCCACCCCGGCTGACCATCGCGGACCGGATCGACTCCACCCGGATCTCCTGGGGCCTGTGGGCCGCCAGCTGCGAGTACCACGGCTCGTACCGGGAGGCCGTCGTGCGCTCGCTGCTGGTCCTGCGCCTGCTCACCGACTCGGAGACCGGCGGGATCGTCGCGGCCGCCACGACGTCCCTGCCCGAGGACTTCGGCGGCGAGCGCAACTGGGACTACCGGTACTGCTGGCTGCGCGACGCCGCGATGACGCTGGAGGCCCTGCTCGAGCACGGGTACCGCGAGGAGGCGACCGAGTGGCGGGACTGGCTGCTGCGCGCCGTGGCCGGCCGCTCGTCGGACCTGCAGATCATGTACCGGGTCGACGGCGGTCGGGACCTCCCGGAGCGACAGCTCGACCACCTGGCGGGCTATGCCGGCTCGCGCCCTGTCCGCGTCGGGAACGCCGCGGTCGGCCAGGTGCAGAACGACGTGCTCGGCGAGGTGATGTGCGCCCTCGAGCTCGCGCGTGAGGCCGGCCTGCGGGAGACGGACGACACCTGGTCGCTCCAGCGGCACCTGGTCGACGACCTCCTCGAGCGGTGGCGCCACCCGGACCGCGGCATCTGGGAGGTCCGGGGCGAGCCGCGGCACTTCACGCACTCGAAGGTGATGTCGTGGGCCGCCGTCGACCGCGCCGTCCGGGCGGCMGAGAAGCACGGGCTCGCCGCGCCGGTGGATCGCTGGCGCGCGGAGCGGGACGCGATCCACGCCGACGTGCTGGCGCACGGCTGGAACGCGGAGCGGCAGACGTTCGTGCAGTCGTACGGAGCCGAGCACACGGACGCGTCCCTGCTCCAGCTGGCCCAGGTCGGCTTCCTGCCGGCGCACGACCCGCGCCTCCTGTCCACCCTCGCGGCGATCCGCGCCGAGCTCGAGATCGCACCGGGGCTGCTGCGTCGCTACCCCACCGAGCGCACCGACGACGGGGTCGCCGGGGACGAGCACGCGTTCCTCGCCTGCTCCTTCTGGCTCGCCGACGCCCTCGCCCGCACCGACGACGTCGAGGGCTCGACCAAGGTCCTCGACATCCTCGTCGGCCTGGCCAACGACGTCGGCCTGCTGGCGGAGCAGTACGACCCGGCCGGTGGCCGGATGGCGGGCAACGTGCCGCAGGCGCTGTCCCACCTGGCGCTGGTCCGCGCGGTGCACAGCCACGACCTGGCGCTCGCGCGGCGGTCCCGATGACGTACACCGGCGACGTGCAGGCGGGCGGTCCCACGCAGGTCCGGGTGCTCGACGAGCTCGAGATCCGCAAGGCCGCGGTCGGGCCGATGCAGAACAACGCCTACCTGCTCACGTGCCGGGCCGTCGGCGCCCAGCTCCTGGTCGACGCCGCCGACGACCCCGACCGCCTCCTCGCGCTCCTGCAGGAGGGGACGACCCAGCTCGACCTCGTGGTGACCACGCACCGGCACCCGGACCACCTCCGTGCCCTGGCGTCCGTCGTCGCCGTGACCGGAGCGGCCGTCGCGGCCGGCGCCGACGACGCCGACGCCATCACCGAGGCCACGGACATCGCGGTGACCCAGCGGCTCGACGACGGCGACACCGTGCGGGTCGGGGACGTGGCCCTCACGGTCGTGGCACTGCGGGGGCACACGCCGGGTTCGGTCGCTCTGGCGTACCGCGAGCCGGACGGTCGCGTGCACCTGTTCACCGGCGACTCGCTCTTCCCCGGCGGGGTCGGTGCCACGCAGGGACCCGAGGCGTTCCAGCAGCTCTACACCGACGTCGTGGAACGGGTCTTCGACCGGTTCGGCGACGACACCTGGGTCTACCCCGGCCACGGCCGTGACACGACTCTCGGGGCGGAGCGCGCGCACCTGCCGGAGTGGCGCGCCCGCGGCTGGTGAGYCGTCAGCCCGCGAGCACCGACTCCCGGACCACGCGGCGCAGGACCTTGCCCACCTGCGACCGCGGCAGCTCGTCGAGCACCACGAGCCTGCGCGGCAGCGCGTAGCGCGCGAGGTGCCGCTCGCCCCACGCACGGACGGCGTCGAGGTCGACCCGGTCGGCGCCCGGCTCGAGCACCACCGCGGCGACGACCGTCTCCCCCAGGTCGCCGCCGGGGATCCCGACCACCGCGACGTCCGCCACCCCGGGCATGGTCCGCAGGTGCTCCTCGACCTGCGACGGGTAGACCTTGAACCCGCCGGTGACGATGACCTCCTTGATGCGGTCGACGAGGACCACCCACCCGGTCTCGTCGACGGTGACGATGTCCCCGGTCCGCAGCCAGCCGTCGTCGAGCAGCTGCTCCGCGGTCTCGTCGGGCCGCTCCCAGTAGCCGGCGAACACCTGCGGGCCTCGGATCAGCAGCTCACCGCGCTCACCGGGCTCGACCTCGCGCGTGACGTCCGCCGGGTCGACGATCCGGATGCTGGTGCTCGGGAACGGCAKACCGAGCGTGCCCGGTCGGCGCGCGTCGGTCAGCGGGTTGCCCAGCGCGACGGGCGAGGTCTCGGTCATGCCGTACCCCTCGATCACGAGGCCACCGGTCACCCGCTCCCACTTCTGCGCGGTGGACTCCGGCAGCGCCATCGCGCCGGAGATGGCGTACCGGAAGGACGTGAGGTCCGCACCCGACGACTCGGCAGCGGCCGCGAGGCGGTCGAGCATGGGCGGCACGGCCGGCAGGAAGGTTCCCGGCCGGCGCTTCTGGGTCGCCAGGACGCGCTCGGGGTCGAACGACGGGAACGCCACGAGCGTCGCGCCGACGCGGATCGCGTAGCTGAGGCACAACGTCAGGCCGAAGGCGTGGAAGAAGGGCAGGACGCCGTAGACGACCTCGGTCCCGGGCTGGGCGCCGGTCCACGCGTGACCCTGCACCGCGTTCGCGACGAGGTTGCGGTGCGTGAGCATCGCACCCTTCGGTGTGCCGGTGGTGCCGCCGGTGTACTGCAGGAGCGCGACGTCGGATGCCGACGGCACCGGGTGCGCCGGGTCGAGGGGTGCCGCCTTGGCGACGAGCCTGTGCCACATCGGGAAGGCGGGCGGCACCTTGCCGCACATCGCGTCCCGGACGCGACGGGCGCTCGGCAGCGGGAGGCGCAGCGCGAGCCGCTTGCCGCGCGACAGGTCCGCGGCGAGGTCGACGGCGACGACGGCCTTGAGGGACGTCCGGGGCAGCGACTCGAGCACCCTCGGGACGGCCTTCTCCCAGACCAGCGCCACGACCGCACCGGAGTCGGCGAGCTGGTGCGCGAGCTCGCCGGTCGTGTAGGTCGGGTTGTGCTCCACGACGACCGCGCCGATGCGCAGGGCGGCGTAGAAGGCGATGACGTGCCCCGTGCAGTTCGGCATCACGAGCGCGACCCGGTCACCCGGCTTGACGCCGAGGTCGAGCAGCACCTGCGCCCCGCGCGCCACGGCGTCGGCGAGGTCGCGGTAGGTGGTCGTCGCGCCGAGGAAGTCCACGGCCGCCCGCTCGGGCCACCGCTGGGCGGCCCGGTCCAGCGCCGCAGTCAGCGCCTCGTCGGGGATCGCCACCTCCAGCGGGGTGCCGGACGAGGGGGCGGACTGTCGGCCTGGTCCCACGGTGGTCATCTCCCGATCGTAACCTACGGTCGCGTAAGTTACTGATCAGTAGGTTGCGAGCCCGGCGCGCACGACCACCGGATCACCGACACGCCGTCGGGCTCCACCTCGAGGGGACCGCGGCGGAACGACGCCCGCTCGAGGACGCGTTCGCTCGCCGTGTTCCCGACCATCGTCCGGGCGATCACCACGTCCGCGCCGTGCTCCAGAGCCCAGCGCGTCAGGGCACGGACCGCCTCGGTGGCCAGCCCGAGACCGCGGCCCGCCGGGAGGAACGCGTAGTAGAGGTGCGGGCCCTCGGCGCGCAGTCCCAGCCCGATGGTGCCGAGCGCCTCGCCCGACCGCTCGACGACGAACCGCCCACCCCGGCCCTCGGCGCGCTGGGTCAGGTTCCGCCCCACCCGCTCGCGCGCCTCCTGCTCGTCGACGTCCGCGGGGTCGTACGTCCACCGCGGCACGTCCCCGACGCGGGACAGCGCGTGGTCGAGCAGCCAGTCATCCTCCCGCAGCGCGCGCAGCCGTGCCCCGGGCAGGACCAGCTCGTCGGGCAGCTCCACGTCAGGCCTCGGGGGGACCCAGCACCGACGTCGCGAGCGTCGCGTGCGCCGACTCGTCGTCGGACGGGTGGAAGATCCCCGCGAGCACGTCCCGGTACAGCCGACCGAGCTCGCTCCCGGAGAAGTACGACCCCCCGCCGGAGACGCGGATCGCGTTGTCGACGACCACCCGGGCCGACTCCGTCGCACGTACCTTGAGCCCGACCAGCTGGGCGAACCAGCGCGCGCCGTGGTCCACCTCCTCGTCGACGTCGCGCGCGAGCGCGAACACCTGCAGCTCCGCACCGTCCTGCGCCAGCACCGCGTCGGCGATCCGCCAGCGGATGTCGGGGTCCTGTGCGTACGCACGACCGTCGAACTTCATCGACGTCCGGCGCCGGGCAGCCTCGACCCCGAGCTCGATCGCCCGTCGGCCGATGCCGGTGTACACCGCGCCGAGCAGGACCTCGAAGACCGCGAAGAGCGCGAACACGAACGGGTCGGCGCTGGGGCCCGGCGGCAGCGACCGGTAGACCCGGTCCGCCGGCGCGCGGGCGCCGTCGAGCACCGTTGTCGCCGACTGCGTGGCACGCATCCCGAGCGTGTCCCAGTCGTCGCGCGCCTCGACACCCCCGTCAGCGCGGGAGACCACCCCGTGCACCAGGCGCGGGTCGTCGGGGTCGGCGTCGTCGAGCCCGAAGGTGGCCAGGCGGCTCCACACCGGCGACAACGACGTGAAGATCTTCGTGCCCGTGTACCGGTACGCGCCGTCGGGCTGCCGCTCCGCGCGGGTGCGCGAGCCGAACATGACCAGGTCGTTGCCGGGCTCGGAGTTGCCGAACGCGAAGATCTCTCCGGCAGCGGCATCCCGCAGCACGAACTCGACGGAGTCGTCGCCGCGACCCACCAGGAGCGCGGCGAGCCCGGTGACCACCAGGTGCATGTTCACCGCCAGCGCGGTCGCCGGCGCCGCCGCGGCGAGCCGCACCTGCTCCCGCGCGACCTCCTCGAGCGTGAGCCCCGCACCGCCCAGGCGCTCCGGCACGAACGCGGTCAGGAACCCGACAGCGACCAGGTCCGCGAGGTCGTCGTGCGGGAACGTGTTGTCCCGGTCGTGCACCGGCGCGCGCTCGTGGATGCGGGCCAGGACGTCGTCGGTGAGCAGCGTGCGCAGGATCCGAGCCATGTCAGCACTCTGCCACCGGCTCGGGCAGGATGACGTCATGCCTACCTACGCCGTCCGCTACACCTACGACGAGCGCACCGACGTGCGTGACCACTTCCGCGCCGAGCACCGGTCGTACCTGGCCGCGCTGGCCGAGCACGGCACGCTGCTCGGGTCCGGCCCGTTCACCGACGGCGACCCGGGCGCGCTCCTGGTCTTCCGCGCCGCCTCGCCCGAGGTCGTCGGCGCGATCCTCGCGGACGACCCGTTCGTCCGCGAGGGCCTGGTCGCGCAGAGCGACGTCCGCGCGTGGGACGTCGTCCTCGGGCCCTGGAGCGCCTGAGGCTCAGTCGGTCGGTTCGCCCGCCGCGACGGCCGCACGCTCGTCGCGCCGCACCTTGAGCACGCTCGCGAGGGCGGTCACGCCGAGGATCACGACGATCGCACCGAGCGACACCCCGATCGGGATCTCGGGCGCCCACGGGACCGGCTCGCCGCCGTTGATGAACGGCACCTCGTTCTCGTGCAGCGCGTGCAGCACCAGCTTGACGCCGATGAACCCGAGCAGCACCGCGAGCCCGACGTTCAGGTACACCAGGCGCTTGAGCAGGTCGCCCAGCAGGAAGTAGAGCTGGCGCAGCCCCATGAGCGCGAACAGGTTCGCCATGAGGACCAGGTACGGCTCGCTGGTGAGCCCGAAGATCGCCGGGATCGAGTCGAACGCGAAGAGCAGGTCGGTGGCGCCCAGGGCGACCAGGACCACGAACATCGGGGTGATCAGCCTGCGCCCGCCCTCCACKACCGTGAGCTTGACGCCGTGGTACTCCTGCGTGGCGGGCAACCAGCGCTGCACCAGGCGCAGGATCAGCGGCGGGTGGAACTCGTCGTCCTCGCCCGCCTCGCCCTCGCGCCCGACCTTCCACGCCGTGTACACGAGGAACGCGCCGAACAGGTAGAACACMCAGCTGAACGCGTCGATGACCGCCGCACCCGCCCAGATGAACAACCCGCGGAACACGAGCGCCAGGATGATCCCGATGAGCAGGGCCGTCTGCTGGTACGCCTTGGGCACCGCGAACTTGCTCATGATCAGCAGGAACACGAAGAGGTTGTCGACCGACAGCGAGTACTCCGTCAGCCAGCCGGCGTAGAACTGGCCGGCGTACTCGGCGCCGTTCGTGAGCCAGATGCCGATCCCGAAGAGCACGGCCAGGCCGATGTAGAACGCCAGGTAGCGCACGCACTCGGCGGTCGACGGCACGTGCGGCCGGCGGGCGACGACGGCGACGTCGACGAGCAGCAGCGCACCGGCCAGACCGAGCGAGACGGCCCAGACAAGGGGGTCGATGTCCAACGGGGGGTCCTCAGCTCTCGGTCGACGACGCGATGTTCGCGTCGCTTCGGGTCTTCAGCAGGCTCAGCACCGTGGCCACGACGAGCGTGCCGAGGATGACGGTGAGKGACAGCCAGATGGGGATCTCGGGAGCCCACTCGACGGGCTCGCCGTTGTTGATGAACGGCAGCTCGTTCACGTGCAGGGCGTGGAGCACCAGCTTGACGCCGATGAACCCGAGGATGATCGCGAGGCCCTGCGACAGGTAGATGAGCCGCTCGAGCAGGCCGCCAATGAGGAAGTAGAGCTGGCGCAGACCCAGCAGCGCGAAGGCGTTGGCCGTGAAGACGATGTACGGCTCCTCGGTCAGGCCGTAGATCGCGGGGATCGAGTCCAGCGCGAAGAGCACGTCGGTCGACCCGATGGCCACCATCACCACGAGCATCGGCGTCAGGAACCGCTTGCCGTCGATCTTCACCGACAGGCGGTCGCCGTGGTACTCGTCCGTCGTCGGCACCACGCGCTTGAGCATCCGCACCGCTATCCCGTCGCGCTGCTCGCGGGGGTCCGGGTGGTCGGGGTCGTGGTGCTCGCGCGCCAGCTTGATGGCGGTGTAGACCAGGAAGCCACCGAAGATGTAGAAGACCCAGGAGAACTGCGCGATCGCCGCGGCGCCCGCCAGGATGAACACGGTCCGCAGGATCAGCGCGATCACCACGCCGACCAGCAGGACCTTCTGCTGGTACTCCCGCGGTACGGCGAACTTGGTCATGATGATGAGGAAGACGAACAGGTTGTCGACCGAGAGGCTCTTCTCGGTGATGTACCCCGCGAAGTACTCGGTGCCCGGTCCCCAACCCCAGACGAACCCCATCACCACGCCGAACACCAGCGCGAGGACGATGTAGAAGATCGACCAGCGCGCGGACTCCTGGAAGGTCGGAGCGTGCGGCGTGCGCACGTGCGCGAAGAAGTCGAAGAAGATCAGTCCGACGACGAAGACCGCCGTCGCTGCCCAGACCCAGCCGGACACGTCCATGCAGAAACCTCCGGTACGAGATGTGCTTCGGTACCGAAGGTCTCCCCCGCCCGCACGGTGAACCGCTGCGGACCGATCCCACCGGGCCCCGCGCTAGCAGGTCCGTGATGACGACAGGATCGTGACTGGGGTACTCCCCTTCAACGCGCGCAAGCATAAGCCACGCACGTGTCGGGCACGTGTCGTGTCCGCCCCGGCAGGCTCAGGCCGTGGCGGCCTGCATCTGCCGGAGCTCCTTCTTCATGCCCGAGATCTCGTCGCGCAGGCGTGCGGCCAGCTCGAACTGCAGCTCGCCGGCAGCCGCGTGCATCTGGTCCGAGAGCTGCTGGATGAGGTCCGCGAGCTCGCCCGCTGCCGCACCCGTGAGCCGCGTCCGCTCGTCGCGCGGCGCCCCCTTCGACCCGAACCCGGGCACCGGCGCCTTCCCGCGGCTGGCCTGCCGTCCCGCACCGCCGAGCAGCTCCGCGGTGTCGGCGTCCTCGCGGGCCAGCAGGTCGGTGATGTCGCCGATCTTCTTGCGCAGCGGGGTGGGGTCGATGCCGTTCTCGAGGTTGTAGGCCACCTGCTTCGCGCGGCGACGCGACGTCTCGTCGATGGCCTGCGCCATCCCGTCGGTGATCCGGTCCGCGTACATGTGCACCTGGCCGGAGACGTTGCGGGCAGCACGGCCGATCGTCTGGATCAGCGACCGGCCCGAGCGCAGGAAGCCTTCCTTGTCCGCGTCGAGGATGGCGACCAGCGACACCTCGGGCAGGTCGAGACCCTCGCGCAGCAGGTTGATGCCGACCAGGACGTCGTACTCGCCCATCCGCAGCTCGCGCAGGAGCTCCACGCGCCGCAGCGTGTCCACCTCGGAGTGCAGGTAGCGGACGCGGACGCCCTTCTCCAGGAAGTAGTCCGTCAGGTCCTCGGCCATCTTCTTGGTGAGCGTGGTGACGAGGACGCGCTCGTCCTTCTCCACCCGGTCGTGGATCTCCCCGAGCAGGTCGTCGATCTGCCCCGTGGTCGGCTTCACGACGACCTCGGGGTCCACCAGACCGGTCGGCCGGATGATCTGCTCGACCACCCCGTCCGAGATGGACAGCTCGTAGTTGCCGGGCGTCGCCGACAGGTAGACGGTCTGGCCGATCCGCTCGACGAACTCCTCCCACCGCAGCGGGCGGTTGTCGGTCGCGCTGGGCAGGCGGAACCCGTGGTCCACCAGCGCCCGCTTGCGCGACATGTCCCCCTCGAACATCGCCCCGATCTGCGGGACGGTCACGTGCGACTCGTCGATGACGAGCAGGAAGTCCTCGGGGAAGTAGTCGATGAGCGTGTTCGGCGCGGAGCCGGGGCTGCGCCCGTCGATGTGCCGCGAGTAGTTCTCGATCCCGGAGCACGAGCCGATCTGGCGCATCATCTCGATGTCGTACGTCGTGCGCATGCGCAGGCGCTGGGCCTCGAGCAGCTTGTTCTGCCGCTCCAGCTCCGCCAGCCGGTCCTCGAGCTCCAGCTCGATCCCGGTGATCGCCCGCTCCATGCGCTCCGGGCCCGCGACGTAGTGGGTGGCCGGGAAGATGTGCATCTGCTGCTCGGAGTGGACGACGTCACCCGTCAGCGGGTGCAGGGTGGMGATCGCCTCGATCTCATCGCCGAAGAACTCGATCCGGATGGCCAGCTCCTCGTACACCGGGATGATCTCGACGGTGTCCCCGCGGACGCGGAACGTGCCGCGCGTGAAGGCCATGTCGTTGCGGGTGTACTGCATGGTGACGAACTTGCGCAGCAGCTGGTCGCGGTCCACCTGGTCCCCGACGGACAGCGTCACCATCCGGTCGACGTACTCCTGCGGCGTGCCCAGGCCGTAGATGCAGCTCACCGAGGCCACGACGATGACGTCCCGACGGGTGAGCAGCGAGCTGGTGGCGGAGTGCCGCAGCCGCTCGACCTCGTCGTTGATCGACGAGTCCTTCTCGATGTAGGTGTCCGTCTGCGCGATGTACGCCTCGGGCTGGTAGTAGTCGTAGTACGAGACGAAGTACTCGACGGCGTTGTTGGGCAGCAGCTCCCGGAACTCCGTGGCCAGCTGCGCGGCGAGCGTCTTGTTGGGCGCCATGACGAGCGTCGGCCGCTGCACCTGCTCGATGAGCCAGGCCGTCGTCGCCGACTTGCCCGTGCCGGTGGCGCCGAGCAGGACGACGTCCTTCTCCCCCGCCTGGATCCGCGCCGTCAGCTCCTTGATCGCCTTCGGCTGGTCACCCGACGGCGTGTACTCGGAGATCACCTCGAAGGGCGCGACGGTCCGCTGGAGGTCGGTGACAGGACGCATGCCACAACCGTACGTGGCACCACTGACACCCGTGTCGTCAGGCGAGGGTCCCGGCCGACTCCCTCACGTCCGTCGTGGTCGACAGCGCGGCGCGCACTATCCCCTGCAGGGCCGCCGCGGCGTCGTCGACGGACATCGCCGGCGCGCCGAGCTCCACCTGTACCGGTGTCCGCGGCACGTGCACGAACCCGCTGCGCACCTCGGGCCGGGCGGCGAGCAGGTGCTGCAGCGCGTAGAACGTGGCGTTGCAGACGTACAGGCCCGCGGTGTTGGACACCTCGACCGGCACGCCCGCGTCCCGCACCGCCGCGGCGCACGCCTTGACGGGGAGCGTGGAGAAGAACGCGGCGGGCGCCCCCGCGATCACCGGGACGTCGACCGGCGCGGACCCGTCGACGTCGGGGATGCGGGCGTCGATCACGTTGACGGCCACGCGCTCGACGCCGACCGCGGCGCGCCCGCCTGCCTCACCGACGCACACGACCAGGTCGGGCTCGAGCTCGGCGATCGCGACGCGCAGCTGGTGCCGGGCGCCGCGGAAGGACACCGGGAGCTCGCGCACGACGAGCTCCGCCGGACCGGTCCACCGCGAGGCGACCTCCTGCACGGCGAGCGACGACGCGTTGACGGCCTGACCGTCGAACGGACCGAAGCCCGTGAGCAGGACCCGCGTCACGGGGTCTCGGCGGCGAGCTCGTCGGCGCGCTCCACGGACAGCCGGTCCCAGAGCTCGTCCACCTGCGCGCGCAGGTCCTCGTCGCTGCCCGTCCCGTCGAGGACCACGTCCGCAACCGCGAGGCGCGCGTCGTCGGTCGCCTGCGCGGACACGCGTGCCTCCGCCTCGAGCCGGTCCATGCCGCGCAGCCGCACCAGCCGCTCGACGCGCAGCACCGCGGGGGTGTGCACGACGACGAGGACGTGGAACGCGTCCGCCTGGCCGGTCTCGACCAGCAACGGGATGTCGTGCACGACCACGGCGCCGTGGTCCGTCGTCGCGGACGCAGCCTCACGCTCGGCGGAGAGCCGACGGACGATCGGGTGCACGATGCCGTCGAGCCGAGCACGTGCCGCCTCGTCGGCGAACACGATCGAGGCGAGGGCCGCGCGGTCCAGGGATCCGTCCCCGGCGAGGACGCCCCGGCCGAACTCGTCGACCACGGCGTCCAGCCCCGCCGAGCCGGGCGCGACCGCCTCCCGTGCCAGGACGTCGGAGTCGATCACCACCGCCCCGAGCTCCGCCAGTCGCCGTGCCGCGACGGACTTGSCGGCCGCGATCCCGCCTGTCAGACCGATGCGTTGCATCTGCCCATCCTGCCCTGCTCCCACGTCAGGCACAGCCCGGGGACGCCGATGGCCGGCCACCTCGGAAGGTGACCGGCCATCGAGCGGGTGGGTTCAGTTACCCGTGAGCTTCTCGCGCAGAGCGGCGAGCGCCTCGTCGGACGCGAGCGTGCCCGCGGCCTCCTCGGTGGACGACGAGTACGACGACGGCACCGGGCCGGCCGACGAGCTCGACGACGAGGACGAAGCCGTCGCACCCTCGGCGGCGCCGCTGGCGGCCTCCGCGTCGGCCTTCGCGGCGTCGGCGACCTGCTTGCGGTGCGCCTCCCAGCGCTCGTGGGCCTGCGCGTACTGCGCCTCCCACACCTCGCGCTGAGCCTCGAAGCCCTCGAGCCACTCGTTCGTGGCCGGGTCGAAGCCCTCGGGGTACTTGTAGTTGCCGGCCTCGTCGTACTCCGCCGCCATGCCGTAGAGCGCGGGGTCGAAGTCCTCGCTGGCCGGGTCGAAGCCCTCGTTCGCCTGCTTGAGCGACAGCGAGATGCGGCGACGCTCCAGGTCGATGTCGATGACCTTGACGAAGACGTCGTCGCCGACCTGGACGACCTGCTCCGGGATCTCGACGTGGCGCACGGCCAGCTCCGAGATGTGCACCAGGCCCTCGATGCCGTCCTCGACGCGCACGAACGCACCGAACGGAACCAGCTTGGTGACCTTGCCGGGGACGACCTGGCCGATGGCGTGCGTGCGGGCGAAGGCCTGCCACGGGTCCTCCTGCGTCGCCTTCAGCGACAGGGAGACACGCTCGCGGTCGAAGTCGACGTCGAGAACCTCGACGGTGACCTCCTGGCCGACCTCGACGACCTCGGACGGGTGGTCGATGTGCTTCCAGGACAGCTCGGAGACGTGCACGAGCCCGTCCAYGCCACCCAGGTCCACGAACGCACCGAAGTTGACGATCGAGGACACGACACCGGGGCGGACCTGGCCCTTCTGCAGCGTCTGCAGGAAGGTGGAGCGCACCTCGGACTGCGTCTGCTCGAGCCAGGCACGGCGCGACAGGACCACGTTGTTGCGGTTCTTGTCGAGCTCGATGATCTTGGCCTCGATCTCCTTGCCGACGTACGGCTGGAGGTCGCGGACACGACGCATCTCCACCAGCGACGCGGGCAGGAAGCCGCGCAGCCCGATGTCGAGGATGAGGCCGCCCTTGACGACCTCGATGACGGTGCCGGTGACGACGCCGTCCTCTTCCTTGATCTTCTCGATCGTGCCCCAGGCGCGCTCGTACTGTGCGCGCTTCTTGGACAGGATCAGCCGGCCTTCCTTGTCCTCCTTCTGGAGAACGAGGGCCTCGACTGCGTCGCCGACCTTGACAACCTCACCGGGGTCCACGTCGTGCTTGATGGACAGCTCACGGGAGGGGATGACGCCCTCGGTCTTGTAACCGATGTCGAGCAGGACCTCGTCGCGGTCGACCTTGACGATGGTGCCCTCGACGATGTCGCCATCGTTGAAGTACTTGATGGTGGCGTCGATCGCGGCGAGGAAGTCCTCGGCCGAGCCGATGTCGTTGATCGCGACCTGCGGGGTGGCGGGCTTCGCGGGGGTGGTGATGCTCATGTAGGGATGGGCTCCGATGCGGACAGGGAAGTTGTGAGGACTGAACGTGTGTGCCGGCGGCACGTGACATGCATGGTGGTGACCACGATCCGTGGGGACGCCCCCGGTCGGCACGGAGGCCGACCACGTGCGAGCAGCACGCGTGGGTATCGCCGACGCAAGAAGGCGCGCGGCACCGCCGTCTACCCTATCGGGGTGACGATGGGCAGGTCAAAGCCGATCCCACTGATCAGGCGAGGGCCCGCGCCACCGCGAGCAGCTCGTCGGGCACGAACTTGACCTTGCCCGCCACCTCGCTGAGCGGCACCATCTCCACGCGTTCCCCGCGCAGCGCGGTCATGACGTTCGACTGCCCGCCGCTGGCGGCGTCGATCGCCGCGACGCCGAAGCGCGAGCCGAGGATCCGGTCGACGTGCGTCGGGATGCCCCCGCGCTGCACGTGCCCGAGGACGACCACACGCGTGTCGAACCCCGTGCGCCGCTCGATCTCGGCCTTGAGCCGCTCGCCGATGGCCCCGGCGACGATGTCGCCGAACTTCCCGACCGGCGTCTCGTAGTCCATCGACGTCCCCTCGGCGGGGATCGCACCCTCGGCGACGACGATGATCGAGAAGCTGGCGTGCGCGCGGTGGCGGTGCTTGAGGAACCGCTCGATCTTGTCGATGTCGAACGGCGCCTCGGGGACGAGGACGAGCTCCGCTCCCCCGGCGATGCCGGACGTCGCGGCGATCCAGCCCGCGTGCCGGCCCATGACCTCGACGATCATCACCCGGTTGTGGCTCTCCGCGGTGGTGTGGATCCGGTCGATGGCCTCCGTCGCGATCGCCACGGCGGTGTCGAAGCCGATGGACTGGTCCGTGCCCCAGACGTCGTTGTCGATCGTCTTGGGGATGGCCACGATCCGCACGCCCGCCTCGGCGACCTTGCTGGCCGCGTGCAGCGTGCCGTCACCGCCGATGCAGATGAGCGCCTCGATCCGCTCCGACTCCAGCGTGGACAGGACCGCGTCCAGCCCGCCGTCCGACGCGTGCGGGTGGTAGCGCGCGGTCCCGAGGAGCGTGCCGCCCACGGCGAGCTGGTTGCGGATGTGCTGGCGGGTGAGCGGGAGGCTGAACCCGTCGACGACGCCACGCCAGCCGTTCCGGAACCCGATGACCGTGTGCCCGTACTCACCCTCACCGCGCTTGACGACGGCGCGGATCGCGGCATTCAGGCCGGGGACGTCGCCGCCGCCCGTGAGCAGACCGACTCGCACGCTGGCACTCCTTGATCGCGGGGGCAGGGATCGGAGCGCATCGTCGGGCTGCCGTGGGCCCAGCGTATCGGCGCGCACGGGCCGTGGGAGGGGACACTGGTCCTGTGTCTGACGATCCCCTGGCCGAGGCCGGCTACCTCGACGTACCGGCATCGGCCGGCGGCGCGGCGGGCCGTCGCTGGTGGGACGCCAACGCGGACGAGTACCTCGACGAGCACGGCACGTTCCTCGGGCCGGCGGACTTCTGCTGGTGCCCCGAAGGGCTGCGGGAGAAGGACGCCCGCCTCCTCGGCGACCTGTCCGGCCGCCGCGTGCTGGAGGTCGGTGCCGGGGCGGCGCAGTGCGCGCGGTGGCTCGTCGGCGAGGGCGTCGACGTCGTCGCGACGGACGTGTCCGGCGGGATGCTCGAGGCGGGCGCGCGCTACGACGCCGCCCTCGGTCGTGCGACACCGCTGGTCCAGGCGGATGCCCGCGTGCTGCCGTTCGCCGACGGCTCGTTCGACGTCGCCTTCACCGCGTTCGGCGCGCTCCCGTTCGTCCCCGATGCCGACCGCGTGCACGCCGAGGTCGCCCGCGTCCTGCGTCCCGGCGGCCGGTGGGTGTTCGCCGTGACCCACCCCGTCCGCTGGGCGTTCCCCGACGACCCCGGCGAGGCCGGTCTCACCGCGACGCGCTCGTACTTCGACCGGACGCCCTACGCGGAGCTCGGGGAGTCGGGCGGCGTCCTGTACGCCGAGTACCACCGGACGCTCGGGGACCACGTCTCCGAGCTGGTCGCGGCCGGGTTCGTCCTCGACCGGCTCGTCGAGCCCGAGTGGCCCGCCGGGCACGACCGGACCTGGGGCGGGTGGGGGCCCGTCCGCGGGGCGCGGTTGCCCGGCACGGCGATATTCGTGACGCACCTCGGGCGGCCACCCGTCTGAGAGTGGCCGCCCGAGATCAGGTCGTCAGTGCGCGACCGTCGCCTTCTCGGAGCCGGCGCCGGTCAGGGACCGGACCTCCATCTCCGCGTACTTCTCGGGGCTGCTCCCGTCCTTGCTGAGGAACGTGCCGAGGATGCCGAGCAGGAACGCGAGCGGGATCGAGATCAGGCCCGGGTTCTCCAGCGGGATGATCGCGAAGTCGACGTCCGTGTTCTTGATCATCGACAGGCTCGCGCCCGTGACCGGGTCGACCTTGCCCGACACGACCGGCGAGAACGTGATGAGCACCAGGCAGGAGATCAGCCCGCCGTACATGCTCCACAACGCACCCGAGGTGTTGAACCTCTTCCAGAACAGCGAGTAGAGGATCGTCGGGAGGTTGGCGCTCGCGGCGACCGCGAAGGCCAGCGCGACGAGGAACGCCACGTTCTGACCGTTGGCGAAGATGCCGCCGATGATCGCCAGGATCCCGATGACCACCACCGTGATCCGCGCGACCCGCACCTCGCCGTCGGGCTTGACCTCGCCGTGCTTGATCACCGAGGCGTAGATGTCGTGCGCGAACGACGCCGCCGCCGTGATCGTCAGGCCGGCAACCACCGCGAGGATCGTGGCGAACGCGACCGCCGAGATGAGGCCGAGCAGGATCGTGCCGCCCAGCTCGAAGGCCAGCAGCGGGGCCGCGGAGTTCACGCCGCCCGGTGCCGCCTTGATCGCCTCCGGACCGACCAGCGCCGCGGCGCCGTAACCGAGCACGAGCGTGAACAGGTAGAAGATCCCGATCAGCCAGATCGCCCAGACCACCGAGCGGCGCGCCTCCTTGGCCGTCGGGACCGTGTAGAAACGCATGAGCACGTGCGGCAGACCGGCGGTGCCGAGCACCAGCGCGAGGGCGAGCGAGAGGAAGTTGAGCTGGCTCATCGTGCTGACGCCGTACTGCTTGCCGGGCTCGATGACCGCCTCGCCGCCCTCACCGGCCATGTCGATGGCGCCCTGCAGGAGGTCGGAGAAGTTGAAGCCGAACTGAGCCAGGACCCAGATCGTCATCACGGCCGCGCCGGCGATCAGCAGCACCGCCTTGATGATCTGCACCCAGGTGGTGCCCTTCATGCCGCCCACCAGGACGTACAGGATCATCAACGCGCCCACGACCGCGATCACGATCCCCTGGGCGAAGGCGCCGTCGACGCCGAGCAGGAGCGCCACCAGGCCGCCTGCGCCTGCCATCTGGGCGAGCAGGTAGAAGAAGACGACCGTCAGGGTCGCCAGCGCCGCGGCCATGCGGACCGGGCGCTGCTTGAGCCGGAAGGACAGGACGTCGGCCATGGTGAAGCGACCGGTGTTGCGCAGCAGCTCCGCGACGAGAAGGAGGGCGACGAGCCACGCGACCAGGAAGCCGATCGAGTACAGGAAGCCGTCGTACCCGTTGACCGCGATCGCGCCGCAGATACCGAGGAACGATGCTGCCGACAGGTAGTCGCCCGCGATCGCGGTGCCGTTCTGGGGGCCGGTGAACGAGCGGCCGGCCGCGTAGTAGTCCGCGGCCGTCTTGTTGTTCCGCGAGGCGCGGAACACGATCACGAGGGTGATGGCGACGAAGCCGCCGAAGATGGCGATGTTGACCCACGGGTTGCCGATGTCCTCGGTCTCCGCGGCGCGCAGCAGGCCGCTCAGCGAGGCGCTCATGCGCGACCACCGTCCAGCGGGTCACCGTTCTCGATGTGCAGACGGAGCTGTTCGGCCACCGGGTCCTGCCGGTTGTTGGCCCACCGCGCGTAGATCATCGTGATCGCGAACGTGCTGACGAACTGGCCCAGCCCGAGCAGCAGCCCGACGTTGACGTTGCCCCAGACCTTGGTGGACATGAAGTCGTGGGCGTAGTCGGCGAGCAGGACGTACAGGAAGTACCAGGACAGGAAGAACGCCGTCATGGGGAAGACGAAGCGACGGAACCGGCGCTTGAGCGCCTGGAACTCCTCGCTGTTCTGCACGCGTTGGTAATCGGTCTCAGGTTCTCCGACGGTGTCGGTCATCAGCGCCTCCCGGGTGGGGATGTCAGTGGCTCCGTCGCCACTGTGTGCCCGACACTGTGGCGTAGATCACCCCAAAGCGCACCCGAAACTTCCGACCAACTTGTCGATACCCAGGCAATTCCCGCGATCGGGCGACAGACTCAGTGCCCGGCGTCGTGCCAGGAGGCCCCTGCGCCGACCGTGACGTCGAGCGGCACGTCGAGCGGGCCGTCCGTGGCCGCGTCCCCGGCGGCGCCCATCTGCTCCCGCACGAGGGCCTCCAGCTCGACCCGCTCCCCCGGCGCCACCTCGAGAACGAGCTCGTCGTGCACCTGCAGGAGCACGCGCGACCCCAGCCCGCGGCGGGTCAGCTCGCGGTCGACGCCGAGCATGGCCACCTTGATCAGGTCCGCGGCGCTGCCCTGGATCGGCGCGTTGAGGGCCATCCGCTCCGCCATCTCGCGACGCTGCCGGTTGTCGCTCGTCAGGTCGGGCAGGTACCGCCGACGACCCAGGATCGTGGCCGTGTACCCGGTCTGCCGCGCGACGTCGACGACACCCGTGAGGTAGTCACGCACGCCGCCGAACCGCGAGAAGTAGTCCTGCATGAGCACGGCGGCCTCGGACACCTCGATCGAGAGCTGCTGCGAGAGCCCGAACGGCGACAACCCGTAGGCCAGGCCGTAGCTCATCGCCTTGATCTTGGACCGCATGGCCGGGGTGACCTCGTCCGTGGGCACGCCGAACACGCGCGAGCCGACGTAGCTGTGCAGGTCCTCGCCCGAGCGGAAGGCCTCGATCAGGCCCTCGTCGCCCGAGAGGTGCGCCATGATCCGCATCTCGATCTGCGAGTAGTCGGCGGTCAGCAGCGTCTCGTAGCCGTTGCCGACCACGAACGCGCGCCGGATCTGCCGGCCCGCCTCGGTGCGGATCGGGATGTTCTGCAGGTTCGGGTCCGCCGACGACAGCCGCCCGGTCGCCGCGATCGTCTGCTGGAACGTGGTGTGGATGCGACCGTCCGGGGCGACGGACCGCAGCAGACCCTCGACCGTCTGGCGCAGGCGGATGGCGTCGCGGTGCGCGAGCAGGTGCTCGAGGAACGGGTGCTGCGTCCGCGCGAACAGGTCCGTGAGCGCGGCCGCGTCCGTGGTGTAGCCCGTCTTGATCTTCTTGGTCTTCGGCATGCCGAGCTGGTCGAACAGCACCTCCTGGAGCTGCTTCGGGGAACCGAGGTTCACCTCGCGACCGATCACCGCGTACGCCTCGGCGGCCGCGTTCTGCACCTGGCCGTCGAACGACTTCTCCAGGCTCGACAGGTAGCCCGAGTCGATCGCGATGCCCGTGCGCTCCATGCGCGCCAGCACGTCGACCAACGGCAGCTCGAGGTTCTCCAGCAGACCGGTKGCGCCACGGTCGGACAGCTCACCGCTGAGCACCTCCGCGAGGTCCCGGACCGCCGCAGCCCGCACGGCGGCCCGTCGGCCCTCGTCGGTGCCGTCCAGCTCGAGGTCGAGGGCACCCTGCCCGCTGCTGGACACCTCGTCGGCACCCAGCTCGCGGTGCAGGTAGCCGATCGCGAGGTCGGTCAGGTCGTAGGCGCGCCGGTCGGGCTGGCAGAGGTACGCCGCGAGCTCGGTGTCCAGCACGACGCCCGCGATCGGCAGCCCACGCCCGGTCAGCGCGTGCCACGCCTCCTTGGACGCGTGCACGATCTTGGGGGCGGCCGGGTCAGCGAGCCACGCCGCCAGTGCGGCCTCGTCCGCCGGCTGGATCTCCTGCAKGTCGAAGGACGCCGCCTGGCCGTCGGGGTCCGCCAGCGCGATCCCCCACGCGTCACCGCTGGCGGGCGCTCCCGAGCCGCGCACGTCGACACCCAGCGCCCGTCCCGTCCGGGCGTCGAGCCACCCGGCGAGCTCGCCGGCGCCGAGCACCGTGTGGTCGATCTGGGCCGCCGCGACCGTCCCGGGTCCCTCGCCGTTCTCGTCGGGCAGCATCGCGAACAGGCGGTCACGGATGGCCCGGAACTCCAGCTCCTCCAGGATCGCGTGCAGGGCGGGCCGGTCCCACGGCCGCGCCGCGAGGTCCTCGGGGCCCAGCGGCAGCTCCAGGTCCGTGAGCAGCGCGTTCAGCTGGCGGTTGAGGCGCACCTGGTCGAGGTTGTCCCGCAGCGACTCCCCCGCCTTGCCCGGCACCTGGTCCGCGGAGTCGAGGATCCCCTGGAGCCCGTCGTACTGCCCGATCCACTTGGCGGCCGTCTTCGGGCCGACCCCGGGGATGCCCGGCAGGTTGTCGCTGGACTCCCCGACGAGCGCCGCGAGGTCCGGGTAGCGGTGCGGCGGCACGCCGTACTTCGCCTCGACGGCGGCCGGGGTCATGCGCGCGAGCTCGGAGACCCCCTTGACGGGGTACAGCACCGTCACGTCCTCGTTGACCAGCTGGAGCGCGTCGCGGTCGCCGGTGCAGATGAGGACCTGCATCCCCTGCGCCCGCGCCTGGACGGACAGCGTGGCCAGGATGTCGTCGGCCTCGAACTGCGGCTTGCTCAGCGACGGGATGTGCATGGTCTCCAGGACCCGCTCGATCACCGCCACCTGCCCCTTGAACGGTGCGGGCGTCGCGTCCCGGTTGCCCTTGTAGGCCTCGTAGACCTCGGTCCGGAAGGTGGTCCGGCCGGCGTCGAACGCGACGGCGACGTGCGTCGGCTCCTCGTCGCGCAGCAGGTTCGCGATCATCGAGAAGAACCCGAAGACGGCGTTCGTGGGCTCGCCCGCCGAGGTGGCGAACTTGTCCACCGGGAGCGCGAAGAACGCCCGGTAGGCCATCGAGTGACCGTCGATCAGGAGAAGTCGGGCAGGCGTTCCGGGGGTGGCCGGCGGAACCGCTGGCAGTGCGTCGCTCACGGGTGCCAACCTATCTGCCATGTCCGACACGACCCCACCGGTCCCCCAGTACGCAGGCACCCTCATCGAGCGCATGGGCATCGAGGTGATCGAGGCGTCCGCGCAGCGCGTCGTCGGCACCATGCCCGTGGCGGGGAACACCCAGCCCTACGGCCTGCTGCACGGAGGCGCGTCCGCCGTCCTGGCAGAGACGCTCGGGTCGATCGCGGCGATGGCCCATGCCGGCGAGGGGCGGGCCGCGGTCGGGATCGAGCTCAACGCGACGCACCATCGCTCCGCGCGCTCCGGCATCGTCACCGGGACCGCGACGGCGCTGCACCTCGGTGGGCGCCTGGCGACCTACCAGGTGGTGGTCGA
The DNA here is from genome assembly GCF_054049655.1 of Cellulomonas sp. P5_C5. NCBI lineage: Bacteria > Bacillati > Actinomycetota > Actinomycetes > Micrococcales > Cellulomonadaceae > Cellulomonas > Cellulomonas sp. P5_C5. Next base: position 58,342 of record NZ_JBFULY010000026.1, read on the forward strand.
GGACGAGGACGGCCGACCGGTCTGCACCGCGCGGCTGACCTGCATGGTGATCGACGCCCGGCCCTGATCCGCACCGGATGCCCGCGCAGGCGTCGCCGGGTCGTCGACCACAGGCTGGCGCGCGGCGCGGGCCTGGCGACGCCGGGCGATGAGGTCCTCGAGCCCGCGCGGGCCGGAGCGGCGCACCGATGCCCCGGCGTGCCCGTGCCCCTGCTCGTGCGTGAGCTTGCGCTGCAGGGCTGCCGTCGTGACCACCCGGTGGGACGCTGCGGGCGCGAAGCCCAGCCGCGCCAGGAACCTCTGCATCCCGCGCGCCCCGGGCAGGGGTGAGGAGTACATCTCGGTCGCGCCCGCCTCGTCCGCGACCGTGGTCGCGCCCACCAGCAGCGCGTGCCCCAGACCCCTGCGGCGCGCCGCAGGAAGGACGTAGACAGCCTCGATGTCGAGGCTCACCAGGTCGGTGAAGGGACCGGGTCCGACGACCCGGGCCAGCAGCAGGCCGGCGGGCTCGTCGTCGAGCAGGGCCACCAGGACACGTCCGCCGCGCGCAGCCAGGAGCGCTCCCAACTGGTCTCGGAGGCGGTCGGCGTCGTCGGTGCACAGCTGAGCGCCAACCGCGGCCTCCCGCCGCGCAGCGAGGCAGAGCGCGACGAGGCTCTCCATGTCGCCCGGTAGGGCTTCGCGGACCTGCACTCCGAGTCGCACGGCAGCAGTACCTCCAGACGGGACGAGGGGGATCCGGTCAGGATGACGCATCGCCCGGTTCGGGGATGGCGCCGTCCTCGATCATGGACCAGCCTGGTGCGACAGGCTAGTCCTGGGGCATCGCTCATCCGAATGACAGGCGTGCAATCTGGACGTACGACCAGAAAACTCCGACACGCGGTCGATCTTCGGCCCCGAGGTCTCGCGTTCACGAAATGAACGCGACACAATCCCTGCCTATCGTCCTGCCACCCGGCAGACGTCGAACGTGTGCGGCAACGACGCCGTAGCGCACGACACGCCACACCCGAACAGACGGACGGAGGTCCCAGGTGCGATCAGCCGTCCTGGACCCCGGCGGCACCACCATGCCGCCACTTGCCCGACGCGTCGCCGCCCTGCTCCTGCTCGCCCTGGCGTCCATCACCCTGCTGCTCGTCGCCACCCCTGCGCGCGCGCAGGGCCCCGTCGCATCGGCCACGGCCGCGTGCGTCGCGGACGCCGCGACCGGATGCATCGTCGGCACGCTGCGCACGGCGGACGGACAACCCGTCGTCGGCGCCGCCCTGAGCATCGTCGGACCCGAGGGTGACCTCACCGCCACGAGCGACGCGACCGGCCGCTGGTCGGTCGCCGTCACCGAGCCCGGGGAGTACGAGGTCACGCTCGACGTCGCCACGATCCCCGCCGGCGAGTCGCTGCGTGACCCCGCCAACAACCCGCGCACCGTCACGGTGGGCCTGGGGGCGTCGGCGGCCGCGCTGTTCCCGCTCGGCGCTCCCGCCGGCGGTGGCGGTGGCGATGACACGGGCGACGAGCCGAGCGGCTCGCCGACCACCGACGCCGAGGACGGTGCCGCGGTCCCCACGACCCAGGGCTCCACCGGTTCCGGTGTCACCTCCGCGCGCGTCGCCCAGCTCACCGTCAACGGTCTGGTGTTCGGCACGCTCCTCGCACTGGCGAGCGTCGGACTCTCCCTGATCTACGGCACGACGGGCCTGAGCAACTTCGCGCACGGCGAGCAGGTGTCGCTCGGCGGCATCCTCGCCTACGTCGGCACGCAGCTGGTCGGCCTGCCGCTCATCCCGTCGGCGATCATCGCGGTCGTGCTCGGCGCGGCCACCGGGTGGCTGCAGGACGCCGGGCTGTGGAAGCCGCTGCGGCGTCGAGGCGTCGGGATGATCCAGCAGATGATCGTGACGATCGGTCTGTCGATGGCCATCTCGTACGTCTTCCAGTTCTTCTTCGGCGCCGGCCCGCTGCGCATCGTCACGGACACCCCCACGTCCGTGGCCCTCGGCCCGGTCCGGATCACGACGACGACGCTCTGGTCGATGGCGATCGCGGCCATCGTGCTCGGCGGGGTCGCCTACTTCCTGCTCGGCACCCGGGCAGGACGTGCCACCCGCGCGGTCGCGGACAACCCGGCGCTGGCCGCCGCGTCCGGCATCTCGGTGAACGGCATGATCCGGATCGTCTGGACGCTCGGGGCCGGTCTGGCCGCGCTCGGCGGCGTCCTCATCGGCCTCTACTTCGGCGCGACGTCCTGGTACTCGGGCGGCGCGCTCCTGCTGCTGATGTTCGCCGCGGTGACGCTCGGTGGCCTCGGGGCCGCCTTCGGTGCGCTCGCCGGCTCGATCGTGATCGGCCTGGTGGTCGAGATCTCGAGCCTCTGGATCCCGACGGACATGCGGTACGCGTCCGCGCTCGTGATCCTCATCCTCGTCCTGCTGGTACGACCGCAGGGCATCCTCGGCCGAGCGACGCGCGTCGGATAACGGAGACCCCTCATGGACTGGACACGCATCCTCACCAACGTCGCGGGCGAGTTCTTCGCCCCGACGACCGCCGCCTACGCGCTCGCCGCGGTCGGGCTCAACATCCACTTCGGCCTGACGGGCCTGCTCAACATGGGCCAGGCAGGCTTCATGCTGCTCGGCGCCTACGGCTTCGCCATCGCGACGATCGCCGGCTGGCCGCTGTGGGCCGCGGTCCTCATCGCCATCGCGGCGGCGACGATCTTCGCGCTCATCCTCGGCATCCCGACCCTGAAGCTGCGCGGTGACTACCTCGCGATCGTGACGATCGCCGCGGCGGAGATCGTCCGCCTCGTCGGCCGCTCGACCGCTCTCACGGAGCTCACGGGCGCCTCGAGCGGTCTGCGCGGCAACCAGTACAAGGACACGTTCCAGGACGCGTCACCGTTCGACGACGGCAACTGGGCCCTCGGCCCGTTCGAGTACGCCGTGAACGCGTCGAACAGCTGGTGGATCCGGATCGTCGGCTGGGTCGTCGTCGGACTCGCCTGCTGGCTCGTCTGGCTCCTCATCCGCAGCCCGTGGGGCCGCGTGCTCAAGGGCATCCGGGAGGACGAGGACGCCGTGCGCTCCCTCGGCAAGAACGTCTACAGCTACAAGATGCAGGCGCTCGTGCTCGGTGGCGTCATCGGTTCCCTGGCCGGGATCCTCTACGTGCTGCCCCGAGCGGTCCAACCCGACTCCATGGGCAGGTCCATGACGTTCTTCATCTGGACGATCCTGCTGCTGGGTGGGGCGGCGACCGTGTTCGGCCCGGTGCTCGGCTCGATCATCTTCTGGGCGGTCCTCGCCCTGGTGAAGCTGACGCTGCGCGACGTCGTGCCCACCACGATCCTGCGCAGCGAGCAGATCGAGCAGTTCGGCTGGATCATCGTGGGAGTCGCCCTGATGCTGCTGATCATCTTCCGACCACAAGGCATCCTCGGCGACAAGAAGGAGCTGGCGATCAATGCCCACTGAGCCCTCGCCCGCCACCGTCGACGCCCGCGCGGCAGTCGCGGCCGCCCTCAAGGACGTCCCGCACGTCCCCGGCGCACCCAAGCCCGACCCGGTGCTCATCGCCGACGACGTCCGCCGGATGTTCGGTGGCGTCAACGCCGTCGACGTCGACCACGTCGAGGTGCAGCGCGGAGCCATCACAGCCCTCATCGGGCCCAACGGCGCCGGCAAGACGACGTTCTTCAACCTGCTGACCGGGTTCGACAAGCCCAACAGCGGGAAGTGGACGTTCGACGGCCGGTCGCTCGGCGGCGTCGCAGCCGCCCGGGTGGCACGCGCCGGGATGGTCCGCACCTTYCAGCTCACCAAGGCCCTCAACCGCATGACCGTCATGGAGAACATGCGGCTCGGCGCCACGTCCCAGCCGGGCGAGAACCTGTTCGCCGCGCTCGTGCCCGCGGTGTGGCGCCCGCGGGAGAAGGCGATCACGGAGCAGGCGGAGGAGCTCCTCGCGCGCTTCAAGCTTGACACCAAGCGCGACGACTTCGCCGGCAGCCTGTCCGGCGGTCAGCGCAAGCTGCTCGAGATGGCCCGCGCCCTCATGGCGAAGCCGCAGATGATCATGCTCGACGAGCCCATGGCCGGCGTGAACCCCGCGCTGACCCAGTCGCTCCTCGGCCACATCCAGGCGCTGCGCGACGACGGTACGACCGTCCTGTTCGTCGAGCACGACATGCACATGGTCCGGCACATCTCGGACTGGGTGATCGTCATGACGGAGGGCCGGATCGTGGCCGAGGGTCCGCCCGACTCGGTGATGAACAACCCGGCGGTGATCGAYGCGTACCTCGGGGCGCACCACGACACCGACCTCGGCGACGACGCCCTGCTGGACGACGCCGTGCTCGAGCAGCTGCGCACCGAGGAGGAGGAGGCACGATGAGCGAGGAGGCGATGGACGCGGTCACCCGCGACGACCACGGGACTCCCGCGGGCACGACATCGGTCGCGCTCGGCGACAGGGCGGGCCTGCACCGCGGGGCACCGACCGGTGAGCCCCTGCTCGCCGCGACGGACCTGGTGGCCGGTTACCTGCCCGGGGTGAACATCCTCAACGGGTGCGACCTCGTCCTGCACCCCGGCGAGCTCATCGGGATCATCGGCCCGAACGGCGCCGGCAAGTCGACCCTGCTCAAGGCCCTGTTCGGGCTGGTCAACGTCCGGTCCGGCTCGGTCACGCTGGGCGGCGAGGACATCACCAACCTGCGCGCGGACCACCTGGTCCAGCGCGGCGTCGGCTTCGTCCCGCAGAACAACAACGTGTTCCCCTCGCTCACGATCGAGGAGAACCTGCAGATGGGCGCGTTCCAGGCGCCGAGGAAGTTCGCGGAGCGGTTCGCGTTCGTCGCGGACCTCTTCCCGACCCTCGCGGAGCGGCGCCGGCAGCGGGCCGGCTCGCTGTCGGGCGGTGAGCGTCAGATGGTCGCGATGGCCCGGGCGCTCATGATGGAGCCGTCGGTCCTGCTGCTGGACGAGCCCTCCGCGGGCCTGTCCCCGGTGAAGCAGGACGAGACGTTCCTGCGGACGCGCAAGATCAATAAGGCCGGTGTGTCCGTCGTGATCGTCGAGCAGAACGCACGTCGCGCCCTGCAGATCTGCGACCGCGGCTACGTGCTCGACCAGGGCCGCAACGCCTACTCGGGCCCCGGTCGCCAGCTCATGCACGACCCCAAGGTGATCGAGCTCTACCTGGGCA